>NZ_JBOFBI010000097.1:0-32953 GCF_051645465.1 Tabrizicola sp.
CTTCATACGCCCCACCACGGCGCACCCGCCCGGCGTTTGCTCCGTATGAGTTCCGTGGGACATGAGTCGGGGTGAACCCCGACCTACGAACATCCCGTGTGAACTGCGCCTTGATCGACGCCATCCTCGTTGAATAATCGCAATCCCCCTCCGGCAACGTCCACAGGCAATGCATATGGTCCGGCAACACCACCCACGCATCGATCCCGAACGGCCGCTTGGCCCGCGTCACAGCCACCGCCTGCCGCAACACATCCACATGCCGCACCAGCGTATCCGCCCCTCGGTCCACCAGATTGACCGTGAAGAACACCACTGCGCCGGGAACCTTGGGACGGATATACGCGGACATGACCGCATCCTGACAGCCCCTTGGTTAACACCCCGTTACCCACCCCCACCTTGTCAAAACCAACATTATAATATACATTCTACATTACATCACAGGACACACCCGCCATGACCCGCCTCCTCACCCCCCATATCGCCACGATGACCGAACTCCGCGAGCCGCACAAAGTCCTCGAACGCTCCGGCGGCAAGCCGGTGGCGATCCTCAAGAACTCCGCCGTGGTTGCCTACCTCGTCCCGGAAGAGGCGGTGGACAAGGGCGACCACCGCACCGCCACGCTGGATGAGGTGATGGAAAGCCTGAACCGCCGTCGCGCCATCAACCAGCCGGTTCTGGACTACCTCAAAGACAAATGACCTTCCGCCTGCTCTCGCCCGAACTGGTCGAGGCGATCCACGACGCGATCCTGAACCCCGGCGAACTTCCCGGCCGGGCGCGGGACAAGTCCCTGGAGGCTGCCCTCGCCCGCGTCGACAACCGCCTTGTCTACGGCATGGTCGCGGATGCCTTCGACTTGGCCGCCGCCTACGCCATGGCCATCGCCCGCGACCATTGCTTCAACGACGGCAACAAGCGCACCGCCCATCAGTCGATGGATACCTGCCTCGACCTGAACGGAATCGAGATCACCTGGAACCCGTACGAGGTGGGCCAGATCATCATCCGCTGCGCCCAAGGGCTGATGGAGGACGGCGACCTCGCCGACTGGCTGCGCGACAAGGCCGGGTGACCCTACCGCTCGCCGGGCATTGGTTAACAATGGGTGGACAGAGCCCCTTGCGGCCCCCACTCCGCCCCGCAAAGATCACCAGACGGTAAACCCGCTCCGGCAAACCATTGAAACTACTGAGCTGCGGGCCTTGTCCCACTGTGGGACACACAATTGTCCCACCGTGGGACAACCCCCGTTCACCCCCCCGTCTCCACCCGGATCAACCGCACCTGATCCGCCGTGAGGTACCCCGTCACCGGCTCCCCCCCATCCGCCTGCCACTCCCCGATCGCCCGGCGCGTTCCGCCCCCGAAGGTGCCGTCGGTGCGGACCGTATCATAGCCGAGGCGCGTCAGCCGGCGTTGCAGGTCCGCCCGTTCTGCCACCGTCAGCTCCAGAAGGCTCTCCTCCAGCGCCGCCTCGTTGACCGGCGCAGGCGGGGGTGCCACGCTGCCCGCCTGCGACCCGATCAGCTTGACCTGAGACGCCGTCACATAACCCGTCTGGGTCTTCTTGTTGACCTTCTGCCAGGCCTTGATCGCCGCCCGCGTCTTCGACCCCCATAGCCCGTCCGCCACCCCGATGTCATAGCCGAGTGCCGTCAGCTGCTTCTGAACCTCCGTCCGCTGGGCGCGCGTCAGTTTCAGGCTCGCCTCGATCTCGGCCGGCGTCAGGGTGCCCGAGGGCGTGTCGTCCGGCGGCGGCGTCACCACCGCGCCTTTGAGCAGCACCTTCAGCTGAGCCTCGGTCACATAGCCCGTCACCTTGTCGCCCCGGTCGCGCTGCCAGGTCGCAATCGCCGTCCGGGTGTTCCGGCCCCAGGCCCCGTCCGAGCCGCCCGTCGAATAGCCCAGCCGCGTCAGTTCCCTTTGCACCGCCACCTTTTGCGACGCGGTGATGCCCAGCTGTGCCTCCGCCACCGCAGCCGCGTCGGGAGAGCCTTCGACCGGTGCGCCCAGCCGAACCAGCGCGCGTTCGGCGTTCGCCCGGTAAAGGCCCTTGGGGTATTTCTTCAGGTAGTTCCGATAAGCCGTCACGGTGTTGGCATTCTGCGCGGCGATATAAGCCTGCTTGTCCAGCTCCTGTTGCAGCAGACTATCCGCAATGTCGCCGATCAAGTCCTCAAGATCCTGTGCGGGGGCCGGGGCGGTCAAGGCAAGGCTCGCCGCAAGCATCAAGGGCAGGGTCAGGGTCCGCATCGGCTATCCTTTCATCAGCGGCGGCAGGTGCCGCTTTTGCTGGGATAACGCGCGGAATCGGGGATGGTTGCAAGCAGGCACTGGTCGGGCGCCCCTTGCGTATTACCTTTTCCGCCGAAGGAGCCGCCCATGACCCTCACCCTCTACCTCACCACCGCCGCCGTCTTCCTGATCCTCGACGCGATCATGCTGACCCTGGTGATGAAACCCCTTTTCGTCCGTCACATCGGACCCCTGATGGCCGAACCGATCCGCATCGCCCCCGCCGCCCTCTTCTACCTCGCCTATGTCGCGGGCCTCGTGTACCTCGTCTCCCTCCCCGCGCTCAAAACCGGCGCGCCGATCATCCTTCCTGCCCTTATCATCGGCCTCATGGCCTATGGCACCTACGAATTCACCTCGTGGAGCATCATGAAGAGCTGGCACTGGCAGATGGTCGCAGCCGACGTCATCTGGGGCGGGTTCCTGACCGCTTTCTCCGCCTGGGCCGGGGTGACGATCACCAAGCTGATCCACGGCTGACCCCTTTGCGGCCCCCGTCGCCATGTGTTACCAAAGGGTGAAGGCCTACCGCCAACCCCTTGAAATTCCATGCCCCCAACGCCCGTTACACTGTGTAACGCCCCCCAAGGACCCCGAAATGATCCTCTACGGCATCTCCACCTGCGACACCTGCAAGCGGGCCCTGAAGACCCTTGAGGCCGCCGGAAAGGACGTCACCTTCCGCGACATCCGGGCCACCCCCCTGACCGGGGCCGAGATCGATAAGATCGTCCACGAATTCGGATCGAAGGCGGTGAACACCCAGTCCACCACCTACCGCAGCTTCAACGATTTCCTGAAAGCCTCCGACCCCGAGGCACAGATCGCCGCCCAGCCGACCGTCATGAAACGGCCGGTCATCCAGGACGGAGATCGCTGGTACCTCGGGTGGGACAGCGCGACCGAAGCCGCGCTGACCAGTTAAAGCAGCCGGAGATCCCCGGCGGACTGCTTACCATCCCGGCCCGACTGAAGTTCGTAGCCGATCTTCTGGTTGTCGCTGAGCCCCTTCAGCCCAGCCCGTTCAACCGCCGAGATGTGAACGAACACGTCCTTCCCGCCATCATCCGGTGCGATAAAGCCATAGCCCTTGGTCGAATTGAACCACTTCACGGTGCCTGTCGGCATTCCGCTTCTCCTCTCAGAACCTCCCCGTGGCGATATTGCCGCGGGCCGTGCCACCAGGTCTTCCAGGGCCTTCGTTCCGAGAGGCGTGCAGGAATTCTGTCGTCACTGTGGCGATGATGCCAAGGATTCGCCAGAAATCAAGCCGCAAGGCGAACAGATTCAACCCTGAGGAACCGATCTGCCGAGATTGGACCCGCTCCTTTCAGGATCAGGACCGCCAGCAAAAGCAGCCACAAGGCCCGCTGATCCAGGATCACCGCATCCGAGGCGCGGTCGAACCAGGCTCCAGCGGCGACGCCATGGCCAAAGATGTCGGTCAGGCTTTGCACCAGGACGAAGCCCACCATCCCCAGCGCGGCAAGCCGGGTGAGAAGACCAAGGACGATCAGCGCGGGCAGGATGAATTCGGCGTAGCCCCCGGCAAGGGCAACCAGCCGGTGCCAGAAGGCCAGCTGGCTTGGGTCGAAGCCCACCGCATCGAAGGCCCGCGGGAAGATCTGGCCATACGCTCCGATGGACGGGGTGAAGGGGCCGTCGAACTTCGTCGCGCCCGATGCCCAGAAGTAGCTTAGAAGCACTCCGGCAAAGACCAGCCGCGCGAGGGTCGGCAGCAGCCAGTCGGCTTGGGCGTGGGCCGCACGGGCGGCCTGGTCGTGAACCGCGATAAGAGCGTTCATTCGGAAACTCCAGTTATGGCGCGGCCCGAAATGAGCAGGCCAAGGACGGCGGGCAGGTCGAGCGTCGGGCCAGCCAGATCGATCGAAGCGCCGAGGGTGTGGCCTTCCAGCAGGCCCGCGACGAAAGCGCCGCCGCCGGCAGGCAGACATTGGGGGCGCGGGTCGAAATCCGGCCGAAGGATCAGGGCGTCCTCGGCGCCGGGGCGTGGCGCCGGGCCACCTTCGGCATTCGCAGCCCAGATCGACACAATCGGCCAACGCGAGCGGACCAGCCGCACTGACGGGGCCAGGGTCAGGCGCAGCGCCGCGAGGTCTTCACCAAGCAGGCGCTGGAAAGCGGCCCCGTCCAAAGGCGCACTGTCCGCGGAATGGTAGCTTTCGCGCATCGCCTGATCGAGCCGGGCGACATCGGGCAGATAGCCCAGATGCGCAACCGGCTGAAAAGCCTCCAGAAACCCAGGCATCGCATCGCCATAAAGCATCAGCATCCGCGACTGCGGCGGATGGGCGCGCAGGAAGACGCCAGCCATGGCCGCAAAGAACTCATCGCCCACAAGCTTGCGGACCGTCGGGAAAGCCGCCTCCAGCGCGCGGGTCAGCGAAGAGGCCACGTTGTTCCGATAGACCGAAAACCGCTTCGGTGCAGCCCGGCCCATCGGGTCGACGATGCCCTCCGGCACCGCCGCGTCCGGGTTCAGGAGCGCCTCGGCAAAGGCATGCTCGTTCATCGGGCCAGCTCCAGAACTGCGGCGGCCCGTCCGGCTTCGGCGGCCAGCGACGGCCAGTCCGGCACATCATTGTCCCACTCGATCAACGTCGGCAGCGGGCCGGCGCGACCGATCACGTGGGCATAAAGCGCCCAGACCGGGTCCACCACCTCGGCCCCGTGGCTGTCGATCAACAGCCGATTGCCATGGTCATCGCGGTCCTCATCATGACCGCCAAGGTGGATCTCGCCCACCAGATGCAGCGGGAAGGCGTCAAGATAGGCCAGCGGATCGTAATTCTGGTTCGTGCCCGAGACATAGACGTTGTTCACGTCGAGAAGGAGCCCGCATCCAGTGCGGCGGCCGATCTCGGTCAGGAACTCGACCTCGCCCATCGCGGTTTCGGCGAAGGCCACGTAGGTGGACGGGTTCTCCAGAAGCATCCGGCGCCCCAGAACGTCCTGCACTTCGTCGATATGGCTGGCCACGCGGGCCAGAGTTGCCTCGGTATAGGGCAAGGGCAGAAGGTCGTTCAGATAGGCCCCGTCATGCGTCGACCAGGCAAGATGTTCCGAAAAGCTTGCGGGGTTCAGCCAGCCGCAAAGATGCTTCAGCCGCAAAAGGTGATCGCGGTCAAGCCGCCCCTCGCCGCCGATGGAAAGCCCTACGCCATGGACTGAAATCGGGAACCGTTCGGCCAGGTGGCGCAGCTGGGCCAGCGGGCGGCCACCTTCGCCCATGTAGTTCTCGGCATGGATCTCCAGCCAGCCCACGGGCGCCGCCTGGGCAAGAATCTCGGCAAAGTGCTGGGGCTTGTAGCCCACGCCCGGCTTGGCCGGCAGTCGGGTTGCGGTGTGGTCAAGCATCCCTTCCCCCCTTTGGTTACCCCCGGCCCTGGCAGGCCGGGGGAGTTTCGGTCAGGCTTTCGGCAGCTCGCGATCAGGCTTGCGGCAGGTCGCGGTCAACGGCTTCCAGCGCAGGCTTGCGCATCATGCCATCTTCGGCCGCCGGAAGTTCCATGGTCAGGCAGGTGCCCGCCGGAACATATTTCCACGCGTTGCCCTGATAGTCGACCTTCGAGGTGCCGGCACAGGTCGTGCCTTCGCCAGCGGCGCAGTCGTTCTGGCCCGCAAGTGCCACACCGAAGCACTTTTCGTTTTCCTGCGCCGAGGCAACGCCCGCCGAGAGAGCCGCAGCCAGAGCACCAACGATGACGAGCGATTTCGATTGATAAGACATGAGAGCATCCCTTCACTTGGCCGTCGCGACCGTCGCGACCGCTGAGCAAAGGACTAAGGGATTCATACGCTCACCGGACAGGCACGGAACCGTGAGGCACGGGTTCGTGACGGCCGATCTTGCAGCCGCAGAAACGAAAATCCCCGCACTTGGTCGGGAATTTTCATTTCTGAACAAGCGCTTGCGTCACGGATCGGAGGGCGGAAGAGCCTCGAACCCGAAGCTCGCAATCGCAGTATCAAGGCCGATCGTTTCAGTCCGGGTCTCGCCCAGGCGGCGAACTGAAACAGTTCTGGCCTCAACTTCCTGCATCCCGATAGCAAGTATTACAGGAACCTTACCGACCGAGTGCTCGCGGACCTTGTAATTGATCTTCTCGTTCCGCGTATCAGCCTCGGCCCGAACGCCCGCTTTGCGCAGGGCGGCGACCACTTCATGCACGAACGGGTCGGCGTCCGAGACGATGGACGCGACGACCACCTGCCGCGGCGCCAGCCAGAACGGCAGCTTCCCGGCGTAGTTTTCCAGCAGGATGCCGATGAACCGCTCGAACGACCCCAGGATCGCGCGGTGCAGCATGACCGGCGTGTGCTTCATGCCATCCTCGCCCACATACTCCGCCCCCAGCCGCATCGGCGTGTTGAAGTCGGCCTGGAACGTGCCGCACTGCCATTCGCGCCCGATGGCGTCCGTCAGTTTGAAATCGAGCTTCGGCCCGTAGAACGCCCCCTCGCCCGGATCGATGACATAGGGAGCGTTGACCCGGCGGATGGCGTTCTCAAGCGCCGTTTCCGCCTGATCCCAGATTTCGTCGGAACCAACGCGAACATCTGGCCGCGTCGATAGCTTGATGTCGAACTTCTCGAACCCGAGGTCGCGGTAGACGCCAGACAGAAGCCCGACAAAGTCGGCGCATTCCTGTTCCAGCTGCTCGACCGTGCAGAAGATATGCGCGTCGTCCTGCGTGAACCCACGCACCCGCATGAGGCCGTGCATCGAGCCCGAAGACTCGTACCGGTGACAAGACCCGAACTCCGCAAGCCGCAAAGGCAGGTCGCGATACGACTTCAGCCCCTGGTTAAAGACCAGCACGTGGCAAGGGCAGCTCATCGGTTTCAGCGCGTTGATCCGCTTTTCCCTGGCGCCCTCTTCGTCGACCTCCACCAGGAACATGTTCTCGCGGTAGGCCTCCCAGTGGCCCGACCGTTCCCAAAGCACCCGGTCCACCACCTGCGGCGTCTTGATCTCCTTGTACCCGGCCTTGTTCAAACGCCCGCGCATGTAGTCTTCCAGCTGCCGGTAGATCGCCCAGCCGTTCGGGTGCCAGAACACCATGCCCGGCGCTTCTTCCTGCAGATGGAAAAGCTCCATCTCGCGCCCGAGCTTCCGGTGGTCGCGCTTGGCCGCCTCCTCCAGCATCGTCAGATGCGCCTTCAGGTCCTCGCGGTTGCGGAACGCCACACCGTAGATGCGCTGGAGCATGGGCCGCGAGGCATCGCCCAGCCAGTAGGCCCCCGCCACATGCGTCAGCTTGAACGCGTCCGCCGGAACCTGGCCCGTGTGCTGCAGATGCGGCCCCCGGCAAAGGTCCTGCCAGTCCCCGTGCCAGTACATGCGAAGGTCTTCGCCTTCCGGGATGCGGTCGATCAGCTCCAGCTTGAACGGCTCACCCCGTCCCCGGTAATACTCCACCGCCCGCGCCCGTTCCCAGACCTCCGTCCGCACCGGATCGCGCGCGTTGATGATCTGTTTCATCCGCGCCTCGATGGCGCCCAGGTCCTCGGGCGTGAACGGCTCCGCCCGGTCGAAGTCGTAGAACCAGCCGTAATCACGCACCGGGCCGATCGTCACTTTGACGTCCGGCCAGATCTCCTGCACCGCGCGGGCCATGATGTGCGCCAGGTCATGCCGGATCAGCTCCAGCGCAGGGGCCTCATCCTTCAGCGTGTTGATCGCCAGCTTGGCATCCGCCAGGATCGGCCACGCCAGATCCCAGTGCGTGCCGTTCACCTGCGCCGAAATCGCCGCCTTGGCCAGAGACGGCGCAATGGAAGCCGCCACTTCGGCCGGGGTCACGCCCGAAGGATAAGACCGCTTGTTGCCGTCAGGAAATGTAAGGGAAATCTGGCTCATGGCCGGTTCCTCGTCAGTTTGGCGCCTACGGAACGCCCGGTTGCGGGTATGTCGGCGGTCGTATTGCCAAGGCCCAAAGGTGAAGTCAAGCCATGCGCGGTTCTTCGCCCGTCGGTTGCGGGCGCACTGACGAAAACGGCAGACGGTTGCTATCTATTTCCGATGACAACATTCATCACCACTCCGCAAGGCCGCCACATCGCCTATGTCCACACGCCGGGCAAAAGCCCCGGCGTCGTGTTTCTGGGTGGATTCCGGTCGGACATGTCCGG
The DNA here is from genome assembly GCF_051645465.1 of Tabrizicola sp. Taxonomy (GTDB): domain Bacteria; phylum Pseudomonadota; class Alphaproteobacteria; order Rhodobacterales; family Rhodobacteraceae; genus Tabrizicola. The sequence goes on from NZ_JBOFBI010000097.1 coordinate 8,462, forward strand.
CACCAAGGCGCAGGCGCTGCAGTCCTGGGCCGAAGCGACGGGCCGTTCCTTCCTGCGCTTCGACTATTCCGGCCACGGCCAGTCGCACGGCGCATTTGTCGATGGCGCGATCACCGACTGGCGCGAGGATGCGGCTGCGGTGATCGAGGTCCTGACCGAGGGGCCGCAAATCCTGGTCGGCTCGTCCATGGGGGGCTGGATTTCGCTGCTCCTCGCCCGCGAGATGGGACCGCGGATCGCAGGTTTCATCGGCATCGCCGCCGCGCCAGACTTCACCGAACGGATGTGGGAGGCCGAGTTTACGCTGGCCGAGCGGACGACGCTTCTGGAAGAAGGCCTGTTCCTGCGCCCCACCGTCTACTCGGACGAGCCTTACCCGATAACGCTCCGCCTGATCGAGGACGGGCGGCAGAATCTCGTCCTGAACGGCCCGCTGCATTTGCCGATGCCCGTGCGCCTTTTGCAGGGCAGCGCCGACACCGACGTCCCGTCCTCGGTCGCGATCTCGCTCTTTCACCACATCATCAGCCCGGATCTGCGCCTGACGCTGGTCAAGGATGCCGACCATCGCTTTTCCACCCCGGCTTGCCTCGCAATGATCACCGAAGCCATCGAAGATGTGCTCCGCTCGCGTGAGGCGCTGCCCGTCGAAGAACCGCCGGGCTTGCAGGTTTCAAACATCGGCTGATGTTGCGCTTAAGCCAGAAGGCGTGGCGAAATCCTGAATCCGGGTTTGAATCCATAAGCTTCTGAGCTACCTTTACAAAGTGGCGGAAGACCACCGCTTGTAGAAATGCTGTGTTGCGGATCGGGGGCCAAGTCGTGAGCGAACCTGTCGTCTTCATCACCGGCTTCATGGCGGATGCGCGCTGCTTCATGCCGCAGCTCGCCCGGTTCGGTGCCGACCGGCAGGTCGTCGTGCTGGGTCCGGGCCTCGCCGATACCATCGAAAAAATCGTGTCAGCGGTGACCCGCCACTTGCCGCAAAGCTTTGCCGTGGTCGGGCATGGCCTCGGCGGCAACATCGCGATCGAGGTTCTGCGCCGCTGCCCCAAGGCAGTCACCCGCATTGCGCTCATCTCGACCGACCCGCTGCCCGAACCGCCCGAGCTTGCTGCTCAGCAAGAGGCGCTGCTGGTTGCCGCGAAGACCGGCCACCTTGAAGCCTGCATGGCCCAGATGCTGCCCGCGACCGCAATTCATGATGCGCCCTGGCGCGATGAGGTCATGGAACTTGTCCACGACATGGCGACGACGCTTGGCCCCGAACAGTTCCAGCGTCACCTCAGGGTCATGCAGCGCCGCCTGGATCAGCAGAAAACGCTGCGCAAGGCCAACGTGCCGACCCTCATTCTGGCGGGCGAAAGCGACACGCTGATCCCCCTCCGCCGCGCGGAATTCCTGGCGGCGATGATGCCCCAGGGGTGCCTGGAAGTCATCCCGGAAGCCGGCCACCTGCCGCAGCTGGAACAGCCCGAGGCCGTGACCAAGGTGCTTGAGACCTTCCTCGCCGGGCGCCTTCCGACGCTGCTACTGCGCTGAAGCCAAAGCGATTTTCGCTTTCGCCTTGCCGCCTGCGCGATCGATGAAGTTCAACACCAGCGGGCGGATGTTCAGCCGCCAGCTTCTTCCCGCGAAGATGCCGTAATGGCCCGCGTCGGGTTCAAGATGCTGGCCTTTCTTGTCATCGGAAAGCCCGGTCAGAAGCTTCAGCGCCGCAACGCATTGGCCGGGGGCCGAGATATCGTCATTCGCGCCTTCCACCGTCATCACCGAAACCCGCGTGATTGCGCCCAGATCGACTGTGCGCCCGGCCACCACGAAGGCATTCGTCGCAATCTCGCGCTTCTTGAAGATCCGCTCGACCGTTGACAGGTAGAACTCGGCCGTCATGTCCATGACCGCGAGGTATTCGTCATAGAACCGGTTGTGGGCATCATGATCCGACGCCTCGCCCCGGGCGGTGCGGAAAACCTGTTCCGAGAAGGCCTTGCCGTGCCGCTCGGCATTCATCGCAATGAAGCTTTGCAGCTGCAGAAGGCCCGGATAGACCATCCGCCCCGCGCCCTTGTACTTGAAGCCCACCCGCTGCACCGCAAGGTGCTCAAGCTGGCCCATCGTGATCCGACGGCCGAAATCGGTCACCTCGGTCGCGGCGGCGTCGGGATCGACCGGCCCGCCGATCAGGACCAGCGACTTCGGCTGTGCCTCGGGGTCCTCGGCCGCAAGATAGGCCGTCGCGGCCAGGGCAAGCGGCGCCGGCTGGCAGACCGCAATCACATGCGTGTCCGGCCCAAGCGCCTTCATGAATTCGGCAAGATAAAGCGTATAGTCCTCGACATCGAACTTGCCCGCAGAAACCGGAATGTCGCGGGCGTTGTGCCAGTCGGTCACGAACACATCGGCATCGGGCAGAAGCGAGGCGACCGTGGACCGCAGGAGCGTAGCGTAATGGCCAGACATCGGAGCGATCAGCAGAATCTTCCGCGCCATCGGCGAACGGCGGCGCACGAAGAACTGGATCAGATTGCCGAATGGCTTCTCGACCACCGGCTTCACATCGACGATATGGTCCTGCCCATCCGGGCCAACGATCGAACGGATGCCCCAGTCGGGCTTGGCGATCATCCGGCTGAAGGTCCGCTCGGTGACCTCGCCCCAGGCGGCCATCAGGGGCAGCATCGGGTTCATCGACAGTGCGAAAGCCGGGTAGCTTGCAAATGCCCTCGCCGAGGCGCCCAACCACTCATTCGTGTTGCGGGCGCTTTCCATCAGGTCGTAGGTGAACATATACTTCATCAAGTCTCCTCGCCCCGGGCGGGCAGATGTCGCATCAGCGTGTCACGATAGACCCGCTATGCTGCATAGCGGCGAGGATAAGGGGGAACCATTCGCATGACAACAGAAGACAGCACCCCCCCGACCAATGAACGGGCCGATCGGCTGAACGCCAACCTCGCGAAGGTCGAGGATTTGTCAAAGCGCCTGACCGCGGCCCTGACGCACCGCCGGACGGTCGACCCCTCGCTGCACGGCCCGGCGCCGGATGTCTACATGAAAGCCGCCGCCGCCTATTTCGCCGAGATGATGGCCAATCCCGCCAGGGTGGTCGAGCATCAGGTCAACTACTGGGGCAAGACGCTGAAGCATTATGTCGAGGCGCAGCAGACACTTGCGAAGGGCGAATTCAAGGCCCCGCCCGACCCCGGCCCGAAAGACCGCCGCTTCTCCAATCCCCTCTGGGAAACCCATCCCTTCTTCAACTACCTCAAGCAGCAGTACCAGCTGAACGCCGAGGCGATCTCCACCGCCGTCGGCGACATGGAGACGCTCGCCCCCGAAGACCGGCGGCGGGTGGAGTACTTCACGAAACAGATTGTCGACATGTTCAGCCCGACGAATTTCCTCGGCACCAATCCGGATGCCCTGGAAAAGGCCGTCGAGACGGATGGCGAAAGCCTGGTGCAGGGCCTGGAAAACCTCGTCCGCGACATCGAAAGCAATCACGGCGACCTTCTGGTCACCCTCGCCGACCGCGAGGCCTTCCACGTCGGCCAGAACCTCGCCACCACCCCCGGCTCGGTGGTCTACCGCAACCGGATGCTCGAACTCATCCAGTACCAACCCACAACCGAAAAGGTCCACCAGACCCCGCTTCTGATCTTCCCGCCCTGGATCAACAAGTTCTACGTGATGGACCTGAAGCCGCAGAACTCGCTCATCAAGTGGATCGTCGACCAGGGCTTCACCCTCTTCGTCGTCTCCTGGGTCAACCCCGACGCCTCCTACGCCGGGACCGCGATGGACGACTACATCCGCGACGGCTTCCTGCGCGCCATGGCCGAGGTCCGCCGCATCACCGGCGAGAAGCAGATCAACGCCGTCGGCTACTGCATCGCTGGCACCACGCTTGGCCTCACACTTGCGCATCTGCAGAAAGCCGGGGACGAGTCGGTCAAGACCGCCACCTTCTTCACGACACTCACCGATTTCTCCGACCCCGGCGAAGTCGGCGTCTTCCTCAACGACGATTTCGTCGACGGCATCGAACGCCAGACCGCGCACGACGGCATCCTGTCGAAATTCTTCATGAGCCGGACCTTCAGCTTCCTCCGCTCGAACGACCTGATCTACACGCCCGCGATCAAGTCCTACATGCTGGGCGAAGCACCGCCGGCCTTCGATCTTCTCTACTGGAACAGCGACGGCACCAACCTGCCCGCGACGATGGCGGTCGAATATCTCCGCGGCCTCTGCCAGGGCGACGGGTTCGCGAAGGGCGAGTTCAAGGTCTTCGGCCACCCCGTCAGCCTTGCCGATATCAAGCTGCCGCTCTGCGCCGTTGCCTGCGAGACCGACCACATCGCCCACTGGAGGGGGTCGTTCAGCGGCATCAGGCAGATGGGGTCAAAGGACAAGACCTTCCTCCTTTCGGAATCCGGCCATATCGCCGGGATCATCAATCCGCCGTCGAAAGACAAATACGGTCACTACACCAATGATGCCCCCGTCGCGGGCGATCCCGAGGTCTGGCTGAAGACCGCGACCTTCAACAAAGGCAGCTGGTGGCCCCGCTGGGGGGCCTGGCTCGCCAAGCACTCCGGCCCGATGATCAAGGCGCGCACGCCTATCGATTCGCTGGCCCCCGCACCTGGCACTTATGTCGTGGCCACGCCCGATCTCTGACATTTCAGCGGCTTTCCGTAAGGTTAGCCGGACGCAACCTCGGGTTTTGCTGCAGCGCAGAAGGGACTTGTAATGCTGCACTGCAGCATATATATCCGTGTCATCAAAACAGCGTAGCTTCCCGGCCACGCCCCCACTCAGAACGGAGCACTAAAATGACCAAGACCCCGGACTTCTCCAAAGTGATGCAGGACATGATGGCTTCCTTCCCGGTTGACGCTTCGGCCTTCCAGAACGCGTTCAAGACCCAGGCTGCCTTCGCCGAGAAATTCTCGAAAGTGGCGATCGAAGCCGCCGAGAAGTCGACCGAGATTTCGGCCAAGTGGGCCAAGGACACCCTGGCCAAAGTTGGCGACATGGCAAAAGCCAAGTCGGAACCGGCTGACTACACCAAGTCGATGACCGAGTTCGCTTCGGCTGCTGCCGAAATGACCGCCGAAAACCTCGCCGCCTTCGCCGAAATCGCGAAGAAAGTGCAGATGGAAACCGTCGAGCTGATGCTGGCTGCTGGCAAGGACATGTCGGAAGACGCGACCGCCGCCGTCAAGAAAGCCACTGCCGACGTGACCTCGGTGGCCAAGAAAGCTGCTGCGGCTGCGAAGTAATCCGCAACCGCCAACGGTCTGACGTCCCCCAAGACGTTGGGCGGGCCGGGTAACCCCGAGCCCGCCCTTTCTTTTTGCTGCGCCGTCCCTTAGTCTTCTCTGCAAGTGCATAATCCCTGGGGGAGGGAACCATGGCCGACACCGAAAAACCGCTCTTGATAAAGCGCTATGCCAGCAGGCGGCTCTACAACACCGAGACCTCTGACTACGTCACGCTGGAAGACATCGCGGGCTTCATCCGGCAGGGGCGCGAAGTGCAGATCGTCGATCTGAAAACCGGCGATGACCTCACCCGGCAATACCTGCTTCAGATCGTGGCCGAGCATGAATCGAAGGGCGAAAGCGTCCTGCCGGTCGATGTGCTGACCGATCTCGTGCGCAGCTACGCCACCGGCATGCAAGCGGTCATGCCACAGTTCCTTGCGGCCTCGTTCGGCATGCTGCGCGACAGCCAGGCCAAGATGATGGAGAACCTCACCGCCTTCCCGAACCCGATGGCCGCCGTGCCGGGGTTCGAGGCCTTGCGGAAGCAGCAAGAGGCGTTCCTGAAGACGATGATGGGCGGCATGCCCGGCTGGAACTCCTCCGGCCCCGCCCGCGAAGATGAGGCGCCCGCCGGCGCCGACGATATCGCCGAGATCAAGAAGCAGCTCGCCGAATTGCAGAAGAAGCTGTCCAAGCTCTGACCCATGGCAGAGCCCGAAGGCCGCGTCACGCTTTGGGGGATCGAAGTCTTCGTGGCGGCCGCCGAAGAAGGCTCGATCTCGGCTGCCGCGCGCCGCCTTGGCGTCAGCCCCTCGGCCGTCAGCCAGCAGCTCTCCAGCCTGGAAGCGGCGCTTAGCGCGATCCTGCTCGACCGTTCGGGTCGCCCGATGCCAGTCACGCCCGCAGGCGCAATGTTCCGCCGCCACGCGCAGACCATCCTCAACGCCGCCAGCGAAGCCCGGGCCGAGCTGGCGATGGCCGACCTCTCCGGCATGACCACGCTCCGGATCGGGGTGATCGAGGATTTCGACAGCGACGTCACCCCCCGCCTCCTGTCGCTCCTCTCCCGCGATCTGAAGGGCTGCCGCTTCCTTCTGGAAACCGGAGCAAGCCACCGCCTGATGGACCAGCTCGAAGCCCGCGCGCTCGACATCGTCATCGCCGCGGATGCTGCAAACGACCTCTCCGGTGAAGGCGACTGGCGCGAGATCCATCCGCTGATGTCCGAACCCTTCGTCGCCGTCGCCCCGCCCGGCGCTGCCATCGAAGACCTGCCGCTCATCCAGTACACCGCGCGCCACCTGATGGGCCGCCAGATCGCCACCCATCTCGCACGCCTGGGCCTGAAACCCGCGCACCGGTTCGAGCTTGACAGCTATGCCGCGATCCTCGCGATGGTCGCGGGCGGCGAAGGCTGGACGATCCTCACCCCCCTGGCGTTGCACCAGGCCCGTGCCTTCCGCCCGCAGGTCGAGGTCCGACCCCTGCCCTTCCCGGCGCTGGAACGCACGCTGTCGCTCTCCGCCCGCGCCGGAATCCTGCACGGCGTCCCCGGCCAGATCGCCACCCGGCTGAAGCCCCTCATCACCGAAGTCGTGATTGCCCCCGCGCTCGCCGCCTGCCCCTGGCTCGCCCCCGCCCTCCGGGTGCTGTAGCCGTCCGAAACAACACCCCCCAGCCCTTTCACATTTGCCCAAATATCCCCGCCGGAGGCTCTTCGCCCGAGCCGGTTGGCCGAAGGCCAGAGGCGAGACAAAAGGCTCGCGCCGAAGGCGCTCAATTTGAAAACCGTTGCCAGCCCACGCAGCGGCAAAGTACTAACGCGCCGTAAACGCGAGCCTATAAGGCGTTGAATTTCCAGAACTCGACAGAGTGCGCACCGTGCCCACTCCCCAAGCGGGGGTCAGCTCACCCCCGCACTTCCTTCGCCGCATCCAGGATCGCGTCCGCAATGAAGTCCAGCTCCGCCTCGGTCAGCCGGGTCGGCAGCCGCACGTCGCAGGCCCGCATCAGCATCGCCCGCGTCTGCGGCAGGTCCGGCACCTCGCCCAGGAACTGCCAGTTCCAGAACGCCCGCGCATTGCCTTCGCTCAGGCCGAAGACCTGCACCGACACGCCCCGCGCCTTGGCCGCCGTCTGGAACTCCAGCGCCGCCTGATCGGTCCAGTCGCCCACCAGATTGAACTGTATCGAATCCGGCGCCCGTTCCTCGGGGCCCAGCGGATCGGGCACCGAAAGATGCGCCGACCCGTTCAGAAGCGCCGCCACATGATCATGGTTCGCCCGCCCCTTCTCGACCCGCTCCGCCACCAGCGGCAGCTGAGGCCGGATCACCGCGGCCGACAGGTTCTGCATCCGCAGGTTATAAAGCGGCAGCTTGTTCTGCCAGTGCGCACAGGAGTTCGTCAGGCCCGGATGCTTCTTCCAGTTCGTCTCATAGGCCCCCGACATGATGATCGCCCGCGCCGCAACCTCCGGATCATCGGTGATCATGATCCCGCCTTCCCCCGCATTCACCAGCTTGTAGGACTGGAAGCTGAAGCAGCCAACGCGTCCGATCGTCCCGATATTCCGCCCGCCCCAGACCGTACCCAGCGAATGCGCCGCATCCTCGATCACCGGCACGCCCGCCGCGTCGCAAAGCCGCATGATCGCGTCCATGTCCGAGGTATGCCCCCGCATATGGCTGATCATCACCGCATGCGCCCCCGGCAGCTTCCGCGCGAAGTCAGCCATGTCGACCCGGTAGTTCTCGCCTACCTCGACCAGCACCGGCACACATTCCGCATGCACGACCGACGACGGCACCGCAGCGAACGTAAATGCCGGGATCAGAACCTTCGCGCCCTTCGGCAGGTCCAGCGCCTTCAGCGAAAGAAACAGCGCCGCCGAGCACGACGACACCGCCAGCGCATAGCGCGACCCCAGAAGATCCGCGAACTCGGCCTCAAGCAGCGTCACTGGAGCATCGGAAGGGGCCGTGTACCGGAAGAGATCGCCCGAAGCGAGCAGCCTGTCGATCTCGGCCCGGGCGGCTTCGGGGATCGGTTCGGCGTCATAGACGTTCGGGGCGATGGTCTGTCCGTCGTGGGCCATTCGTGCACCTTTTCTGAAACTCGGCTTCAGGAAAAGTTTAAACACTCAAATGGTGACATTCCAGCGACAAATTCTTCGCTTCGCACATTTCCGCCTAGAACTTCATCCCGGCCCGCGCCGCCACTGTCTGCATCGCGGCATGAATCTCGTGCCAGGCCGTGCGGACCATCGACCGGAAAACCATGATCTCGAAGGCATAGTCGCCCACCCGCAGGATCACCGCGTTCATGTGGTTCACCTGGGTTCTGACCGCCCGGCCCACCGGGAACGCCGCCAGCCGCAGGTCCATTGGCACCAGCCGCGCCAGCGTATCGACCGCGCCCGTGCCGCTGATCGCGAGCACTGTCCAGCCGTCCGACTGATCGGTCACCGCCGCACCCTCCAGCGCCGGGGGCTCGACGCCGACCAGAAAGGCCTGTTCCCGCCCGGTCCAGACGATCCGCGCGCCCTTCTTCTCGGTGAACGCATTCGGCTCGGGCATCGCCAGCCCCAGCGTCTTCAACCCCTTCGCCACCGCCTTCCCGCCCCCAGGAAAAACGGCGATCGAGGCAATTGGCCCCACCGAAACCTCGGCCAAAGTCACGGCCCCCAGCGTCAGGCTTTGCCCTTCAAGAACGGATTTCGCGATAAGTTCAGGCACGAAGCTTCTCCCCCTCAGGGTCATGGAAGACCGGGTGGCAGACCTCGCAGATCACATCCAGCCCGCGCAGATGGTCGACCAGCCGGACATGCTCGCCCACCCGCGCCCGCCCGTCTTTCAGGAACCCAAGACCCAGCCACGCGCCCACTGTCGGCGAGAAGCAGATCGACGTCACATAGCCCTGATCGGTCTCGCGATGCACCTCGGTCCCCGGCATGAAGAGATGCGCGCCCGCGCTGATCGGCTCGCTTGCCTTCAGGCCCACCAGCTGCTCACGCTCCGGCCCCCACATCCCCGGCCGCGCGGCAAGGGCTTTGCCGATGCAGTCCTTCTTCGCGCTGACCGTCTTCTCCATGCCGATGTCGTGCGCCGTGACCCGGCCATGAATCTCGGCATGCGTGATGAAGCCCTTCTCGATCCGCAGGACGTTCAGCGCCTCCATGCCGTAGGGCCCGCCGCCCACGGTCTCGGCGCGCGCCACCAGATCGCGGAAAAGGGCCTCGCCAAAGCGCGTCGGGACGGCAACCTCATAGCCCTCCTCGCCACTGAAGCTGATCCGGAAAAGCCGCCCCTCCACACCCCCGACCCTGACCGGCGCCACCCCCATGAACGGGAGCTCGACCGGCGTCTCAAGGAACGAGTTGATCAGCGCCCGCGCCTTCGGCCCCGCTACCGCGAACTGCGCCCAAGCTTCGGTGACCGACATGAACCGCACCTGCCAGTCGGCACAAAACGCCTGATGCACAAAGTCGAGATGCCGCATCACAAGGCCAGCCGCCGCCGTCGTGGTCGTCATGAGGTAATGGTTTTCCCCCAGCCGGGCCGAGGTGCCGTCGTCCAGGACCAGCCCGTCCTCGCGCAGCATCAACCCATAGCGAACCCGGCCCACCGGCAGCGTGCTGAAGGTGTTGGTGTAGACAAAGTCCAGGAACCGCCCCGCGTCCTTCCCCTGGATGTCGATCTTGCCCAGAGTGGAGACATCCGCGACCCCGACGGCCTGCCGGACCATCGTGACTTCCCGGTCGCAAGCCTCGCGCCAGGTGGCCTCGCCCGGCCTCGGGAAATACGAAGGCCGATACCAAAGCCCCGCCTCGATCATCGGCGCATGCCGGTCGCGGCTTGCCTGATCGCTGGTCAGGAACCGCTGCGGCGCAAAGCCCTCGGCCCGCCCGCCCGCACCCAACGCCGCAATCGACACCGGCACGTATGGCGGCCGGAAAGTCGTGACGCCCGTTTCCGCAATCCCGCGCCCCGTCGCATCGGCCAGAACCGCAAGGGCGGACACGTTGGACGATTTCCCCTGATCCGGCGCCATCCCTTGCGTCGTGTAGCGCTTCATGTGCTCGACCGACCGGAAGCCTTCCTGCGCCGCCAGCTGCACGTCCTTCGTCGTCACGTCATTGGCAAAGTCCAGCCAGGCACGGCCCTTCCCCTCCACCGCCCAAAGGGGGCGCAGCTTGTAGGGCATATCCTCGGCCAGCGGCAGATCGACCGAAACCTTCCGCCCCAGCGCCTGCACCATCTTCATGGCCGCCGCATGGCCCGTGACCAGCGCCCCGTGGGTCGACATCGACCCGTTCGCCGCCCCCACTGCCACCAGACCCGGCACGGCGCCCTCCATGGGTACGAAAGCCGCCAGCTCCTCATCCCAGCGTGGCCGGCCGTTCATGTGGCAAGTCAGGTTCAGCGTCGGATTCCAGCCGCCCGACATTGCCAGGCAGTCGGTCTCGATCCTGATCTCTTCGGCCCCCTTCCGCACGGTGATCTCGTGCAGGCCGAGGCGCCCGCGGCTGCCGACGACTTCGGCGCCCACATGCACGGTACAATCCTCGACCGAGGACGCATCAGGGCGTGGGTCAATGATCGCGGCAACCATGACACCCGCGGCCATAAGGTCACGGACAGTGGCCCGCGCCGCATCGTTATTCGCGAACAAGGTGATGCGTTTCCCCGGCACCACGCCATAGCGATGAAGATAGGTCCGCACAGCCGAGGCCATCATGATCCCCGGCCGGTCGTTGTCGGGAAAGGCGATGGGCCGCTCCAGCGCGCCGCTCGCCAGCACCGCATGCTTTGCCACAATCCGCCAGAAGCATTCCCGCGGCAGGTTCGGGCGGGCCGACTTGTGCAGCCCCACCCGCTCCAGCGCGCCATAAGTGCCGTGGTCATAGGCCCCGGTCACCGTCGTCCGCGTCATGATCCGCACGTTTGGCATGGCGGTCAGCTCGGCCACGACCTGGGCCACCCAGTCCCCCGCCGCCTGCCCGCCGATCACTCCCCCGTCCGACAGAAGCCGCCCGCCAACCGCGTGGCTCTCCTCCGCCAGGATCACATCCGCCCCCGCCCGCCCCGCCGTCAGCGCAGCCATCAGGCCCGCAGGCCCCGAGCCGATCACCAGGACGTCGCAGAACGCAAAGGCCTTCTCGTAGGTCCCCTCGTCATGCTTGCCCGAAAGGCTGCCAAGCCCAGCCGCCCTGCGGATCAGCGGCTCATAAATCCCCTCCCAGAATGCCCGCGGCCACATGAAGGTCTTGTAGTAGAAGCCTGCCGACAGGAAGGGCGAGAGGTAATCGTTCACCGCCATCAGATCGAAGCGCAAAGACCCCAGGCGGTTCTGGCTCCGCGCCACCAGCCCCTCGAACACCTCCTGCACCGTCGCCCGCACGTTCGGCGTCTGGTTCTTCGGCCCCACAACCTCGACCAGAGCATTCGGCTCCTCCGACCCCGCGGTCAGCACCCCGCGAGGCCGGTGATACTTGAACGACCGCCCCACCAGCCGCACGTCATTGGCAAGCAACGCCGAGGCCAGCGTATCCCCCTTGTACCCCGCATAATCCCGCCCATCGAACCGGAACCGCACCGGCTTCGTCCGGTCGATGAGACCCTTGCCGTCGATCCTCATGCCGTCCGCTCCGCCACCAGTTCCACGCCCGTGATCTCATGCGTCACCGTGTTCCGCGTGACAACCAGCCACTGCGCACACCCCGCCTCATGATACCAAAGGTCCCGCGTCACCCCCGCCGGATTGTCGCGGTTGTGGAGGTAATCATCCCAAGCCGCAGGCTCAGCCCCCTCCGAGGGCCGGTTCAAGTAATCCTCCGACCCGGAGTAGTAGAACTCCCGCCGATCCCGTTCACCGCAAAGGGGGCATTTCAGGCGCATGGTTCACCCTCCACAGTTTTCGATGGTGGTTTGACCGAATTCGACCTGATGAATCGCGTCCCCAGCGGGATTTCTCAGAAATAGCTTGATTTTATAGGACACCGCCCCCCCGGCCTGAACGAAGGGCATCCTTCTGTCCGCAATGCCCATCCGGACACCCTGCCCGCAATGAATCCTGAAAAGGTCACGCGCAAATGCGTCTGAGATCTCTCCGAAGTCGAGTTCCGCCATCTTTTTCAGCCTGTCATTGCTCTGCGGCGTGGAAAAGACATTGTAAGTCATCACCGCCAGTGGCTGGCCGTCTTCCGTCGATGTCAGGTCGACGTGAATCGACTTCTCTTCGAAGGGAACGCCAACCTCTTCCAAAGCCGGAATGACCGACAACGTCAGATTGCAATCACCACTTTTGTACTTTTCGAGGCACACCTCCGCTCCGGCGCTCGAAGAAAAGGCGACCAAAAACAAAAGAAACGCAAACTTCCTCCTCATCCCAACCCTCAATGCAGATTGTGCTGCGACCCGGTGCCTTCTTCATCCAGAAGATGCCCCGTCGCAAACCGGTCCAGCCGGTACTTTGTCGCCACCTCATGCGGCTCGCCCGTGGCCATCAGATGCGCCATGCACCAGCCCGAGGCAGGCACCGCCTTGAACCCCCCGTAGTTCCAGCCGCAGTCGAGGAACAGCCCCTCGACATGCGTCTTGTCGATGATGGGCGAGCCATCCGGCGACATGTCCATGATCCCGCCCCAGGACCGCAAGACCTTCGCCCGCCCGATCATCGGCATCAGCGTCATGCCCGCCTCCATCACATGCTCGACCATCGGCAGGTTCCCCCGCGCGGCGTAAGACGCGTAGAAATCCAGATCGCCCCCGAACACCAACCCGCCCTTGTCCGACTGACTGATATAGAAGTGCCCCATCCCGAAGCTGACCACATGGTTGATCACCGGCTTCAACCCCTCGGTCACGAACGCCTGCAGGACGTGCGATTCAATCGGCAACCGCATCCCCGCCATCGCCGCAACCTGTGACGACCGCCCCGCCACAACAATCGCGACCTTCCCAGCCCGGATGGCCCCCCGCGTTGTATGCACACCGACGACCCGACCCCCCTGCACATCGATCCCCGTGACCTCACAGTTCTGGATCAGGTCCACCCCCCGGCTGTCCGCCCCCCTCGCATATCCCCAGGCCACCGCATCATGCCGGGCGCTGCCACCACGCGGGTGCAACAATCCGCCATAAATCGGAAACCTCGTCTGCTCGAAGTCCAGGTAAGGCAGATGCTCCCGCACCCCCTCCCGGTCCAAAAGGATCGCATCATCCCCCTGATTGATCATCGCATTCCCGCGCCGCACGAAGGCATCCCGCTGCCCGTCCGAATGGAAAAGGTTGATCAGCCCCCGCTGCGAATGCATCACATTGTAGTTCAGCTCCGCCTCCAGCCCCTCCCAAAGCTTCAGCGAGTGGGAATAGAACTCCGAATTCCCCGGCAGAAAGTAGTTGGCCCGCACAATGGTCGTATTCCGCCCGATGTTGCCCGACCCGATCCACCCCTTCTCCAGCACCGCGACATTGGTGATCCCGTGGTTCTTCGCGAGGTAATAGGCCGTCGAAAGCCCATGCCCGCCGCCCCCGATGATCACCACATCATACTCCGCCTTCGGCGCCGGATCGCGCCAGGCGGGCGTCCAGCCGGTGTTGCCCGTCAGACCCTGCCAGATGACCCTCAGCCCCGAATAACGCATTCACCCGACCTTCTTCGCAGTTTGCTCTGGCACTAAACCCCTCAGTCTCTCCATTAGCAAGGATGCCGCCGCCCGGACTGACCGTGTGCGACATCGCTGGTCGCTTACACCAAGACAGAGCCCGGTCAGCGGTCCCGCGCCTGACGAGATTCCTGACCTGCGCGTAGCATCCGATTGTGAAACTGATTGCCTTCAAGGGACCGAGGAGACACAGGATGATCCGTTCATTCACCCGCTTTTCCGGGCGCATCAGCCGCAAGACCTGGTGGCTTGGCAACCTTCTCCTGGTGGCGATCGCCGCCGCCTTCACCTATGGCATGCTGCATTCCTTGGGATACAGCTTTGGTGAGTTAACCAACCAAACCTTCCTTCGCGATGAATACAAGATGGAGCTCTACCTCCAGCGTACTGCAGGAATACAGCTGTTCACCTTGATCCTGTTGTTCGTCCCCTCCACCGCGTTGATGGTGCAACGGCTGAACGACAGGGACCGCCCGATGTGGCTAATGGCGGTATTCTGGGCTCCGACCGTCATCCTGACGATGCTGGCCGTCGGGGGAAAAGCATACGAATTCCGCTACGGTGCCCCACAACCGACGACAATGCTGACGACGGTCACATGGCTCTCCTACGGCACCGGCCTCTGGGCACTGATCGAACTCGGCTTTCTTGCGGGCACACCAGGGGAAAACGCTCACGGTCCTGACCCCATCACTTCCTGATCATCCTGGCCGCGGCCAGCTATCCGCGCAGTCCGACGATCGGCGCGGACAGATCGCCCTACTCCACCATCCGGAAGTAATCGAGTGACAGGTTGCGTTCCATCCCGGTGCCGCAGAGGCCCATGTTCATGTTCGATGTGCCGGATACCGTATCGCCCGAGATGATAGACGCGCCGCGCATACCTTCACCGTTCGCGGCGAATGCGATCTCTTTCAAAGCGATCAACTGGCCACCATTGATCGAAATGCCAGCCGCAAAGTCCATCCCGCCCAACGAGACCAGTTGCGCGCCACCCCCCTTTGCGCAGTCGTCTTTCTGGCCGATCCGCGTGTCGGAAGACCCCGAGATCGATGTGCCGCCGGTGTCAAGCGTGGCGAGCAGCCCACTCTCCAGCGCGCCGCCCGATCCGAAGCTGACCTGGCAATTGGTGATGATGACCACATTGGACAGCAGCTGCTTGATCTGCAGCTGCATGCTGGTGCTCGAGCAGTAAAGATAATTCACCGCGTTCGGCCGCAAGGCCAGGCTATCGTTCCGGTCCAGAAGATCGCGGGTCGCCTCGACCAGGTCGTCGCTGGTGTCGGCGGGCCGCGGCCTGCCGTTCACGATGGTGACCTGGCGCGGCGTGGCGGTTATGTAGTCCAGCTGCCCATCCCGTGCTGCAAGCTGCAGGAAGTTCCACATGGCCGTGACGCCGGTCGCATAGGGAGAGTCAGGCACTTCCTTGAGCGCATTGATCAACCGAATCTGCATCGCGCCATAACGCAATGCCTCTGCCAGGCCCTCGTTGGTATCGTAACCCGAGTTCGGCATCTCAAGCTTGGTCGAATCCGGCATCGAGACCACGGTGCCTTCCTCGAAATAGTTGTTGCTGTTGACCGACACCACGTCGTTCGAATGGATGCAGAAGCCTTCGAAGTAGCTGTTGTTGCTCTGGATATCGACCAGGTTCTCTGCCACGAACCCTTCACGCAGACAAAGCGGCACAAAGGTCTCGAACACGGACGAGGTGCGCACGTTCCACGAGCCGAACCCCGCGAACTTCAGCAGATAGGTGGCGATCTCGTTGTTGCCTGCCTCGTCACGGTGTGTTGCGACGCGGACTGCCTTGCGCGAGTTGGGATCTGGGATGAACTTGCGGGTAGCGCGATCCCAGACGCCAAACTCGATGTCGGCTGCTGAAAGGACTTTGCCATAGAAAGACTCTGGCATGTTCTCTTCGCCAAGGGCCAAAGCCGACGTCTTGGCATCGGCGGGGCCGGCCGTCAGGGTGTAGTTGCGAACGTAAAGTGCGGCATGAGCTGTCGCGTCCGCAGTCAACTGCAACTGCGTGCGCTGGTTTATCGCGTTCGAAACGTCCACGGCCAGACCGCCGATCGCGAGGAAAATCACAAGGAAGATCAGGCCTCCTGCGGTCATTGCCCCGTCCTCGGAGGCACCGAATTTCGCAAAGCGCGCGAATGGCCGCATCATCTCAAAACTCCACCCTGTGTTCCGCGGCTACGACCATGGTCGTGTCAATCATCAGGCCCAGAAAGCCGATCTGCGCGATCTCGCGCGTCTTCATTGTCGCTTGCGTCCGCACGACCCTGTTTGTCTCGGTGGTCGTCGTGGTCGCGCTTGGCGACAAGCCGCGCAGCCGCGACAAGGCATAACTCTCCGCCTTGGTCAGCCGTTCAGCCGCCGTTCCTGTGAACTGGCCCACCGAATAAAGCCGGTTGGTGTCCTGCAACACACGGATGGCGTGCGACCGGCTCATGAACAACATGCTCGAATCGACGATCAGCAGCAGGACAAGCACGATGATCGGCAGCCACAGCACGAACTCTATCGTGGCCGAGCCATCCTCGCACCGGAGATAGCCCTTGAGTGAGCGCGCATATTCGGTGCGGACGACCTGTGAATTCTTCAACATTGCAGACATGGCTCGCAGAGCACCCGATTCGCCTTACACTCCCGGAACCTGCCATGGATTTGTTTAACAGCTGCCAAACGTTCGGTTCATCTTCGGTTAAGGCAACGAGAGCGTTAACCATTTGACTTACAAAACAGAATTTCGGACGTCTTCTCGCGCATGGCTGCTGGCGAAACGGACCTTTGTGCGGCTCACAACCCCTTCGACCGGTAGGTTGCCGCCACCCGCCCGATCGACACGATGTAGGCCGCGACCCGCAGGTCCTCGACGTCCTGACGCGAATGCCACACCTCGCGCATTGCCTGATAGGCCGTGCGCATCGTGTCATCCAGGCCGGACCGCACCAGCGCCAGCTCGTCCGATCCGGTCAGGAACCGCTCCTTGAACCCCGGCGACAGCGTCCAGCCAAGGTTCTGGTCCGCGCTCAGCCGCTCCAGCTCCTCGACGATCAGCCGTGACCGCGCCTCTTCGGCCCGCCGCTGCATCCGGCCAAAGCGGATGTGGCTCAGGTTCTTCACCCATTCGAAGTAGCTGACCGTGACGCCACCCGCATTGGCGTACATGTCGGGAATGATCACGCAGCCCTTCCTGCGCAGGACCTCATCGGCCCCGAACGTGATCGGGCCGTTCGCCGCCTCGATGATCAGCGGCGCCTTGATCCGCTCGGCGTTGCCCAGATGGATCACCCCTTCCAGCGCCGCCGGGATCAGGATGTCGCAAGCCTCTTCCAGGACCGCCGTTCCGTCCTCCACGTGCTTTGCGTTCGGATAGCCCGCCAGAAGCCCGCCGTGCCGGTTCATCCACTGCCGCACATCCTCGACGTTCAGCCCGTTCGGGTCCAGAAGCGCCCCGTCCCGCTCGATCACGGCAATGACCTTGCAGCCGTCCTCCTCGCTCAGGAACTTGGCCGCGTGATAGCCCACGTTGCCAAGGCCCTGGACGATCAGCTTTTTGCCGTCCAGTCCCCCCGAAAGCCCCGCCTTCGCCAGATCCTCCTTGTGCCGGAAGAATTCCCGCAGCGCATACTGCACCCCGCGCCCCGTCGCCTCGACCCGCCCCTGGATGCCCCCCGCATGCGGAGGCTTGCCGGTGACGCAGGCATTGCCGTTGATGTCGGTGGTGTTCATCCGCTTGTACTGATCCGCGATCCAGGCCATCTCGCGCTCGCCCGTCCCCATGTCCGGGGCCGGCACGTTCTGCGCGGGATGGATCAGGTCGCGCTTGATCAGCTCATAGGCGAAGCGGCGGGTGATCTGTTCCAGCTCATGCTCGTCCCATTGGCGCGGATCGATGCACAATCCGCCCTTCGATCCGCCAAACGGCGTCTCTACCAAAGCGCATTTGTAGGTCATCAGGGCCGCCAGCGCCTCGACCTCGTCCTGATGCACCGAGAGCGCATAGCGGATGCCGCCCTTGACCGGCTCCATGTGTTCGGAGTGGACCGAACGGTAGCCGGTGAAGGTCTCGATCTTGCCCCGGAGCCGCACCCCGAACCGCACCGTGTAGGTCGAGTTGCAGACGCGGATCTTCTGTTCAAGACCCGGGCTCAGATCCATCAGCTTCGCGGCGCGGTTGAACATAAGGTCGACGGACTCGCGAAAGCTCGGCTCGGCGGAAACGTTCATGCCATCCCTCCCTGTCAGGCTGCGCGCTCCTCGGTGCGCGAGGCGGACACTATCCCCTCTGGCCGGGAAAGGAAGCCTGGAAGCGGCCAGAGGCGCCTTGGCCAGCGGTTTTGGGGGTCAGCGAATCATTGCCGAACGGTTAACGTCCGTGCTGCGCTGCGCCGAAGAAAAGTTCATAATTTTTGATCGAAGGCGGCAGATACCCACAGATTGTTTCCAGATTGTGGCGCCCAACCGGCCGTTTCGGCAGAAATGCCTTACTTATGCCCGAAGTTGTGCCTAAATCCCGAGAGGGAACCTGCCATTTGGGTGGGGCGCTGCCAGTATGGATTTTGACATGTTGAACAAACTTGCCCGTCGACCGGTTTCTGCACACGTCGCTCGCAAATTTTCAGAATTCAAACGTGATGAAGGCGGTGGCGTCACCCTCTGGATCGTGATGCTCTTCACCATAATGTTCTTGTTTGGCGGCATCGCCGTCGACGTCATGCGGTACGAGATGCGCCGCGTCGCCCTGCAGGAAACCATGGACCGCGCCACCCTGGCGGCGGCCAACCTCGTGCTCCCACCAAGCGAAACTCCGGCTTCGGTCGCTCAGGACTGGATCGACAAGTCGGGCCTCGGGGACGAGCTGACCGTCGACTACACGTTCGATGATGCAGTGGGCACGGCCGACGACAGCACGCGGAGCGTGAAGTTGAATGCGAAGGTAAGGTCCTACAACCACTTCATCGGCGTGTTCTACACCGATATCCACTATTTCGAGGGCCCGGTGGTATCAGCCGCACAGCAGGGCGCGGAAGCGATCGAAGTGATGATGGTGCTCGATGTGACCGGATCGATGGGGGAAGCATCGGGCACCACCACAAAGATTGCGGCACTGAGGACAGCGGCCACCAACTTTGTGAACATTCTGAAAGAGAATGACGCTGATGACATGATTTCGATCGGCCTGGTTCCCTATGCATCGCAGGTGAACATTCCTGTCGGCCTCAGGAACCAGTTCACTAACTTGACGAATCTGTCCTCGTGGGACGGTGTCGCGAACGCCGGCGTGCCGGGGATCAACTGCATTGAAATACCGACCGACACTTATTCATCCACAGCCTTGTCGACTGCTCGCGCGATGCCGATGGCTGCGGTCGCGGATGTCACATATAACAAACCGACGAGCGCCACAATAAACAGGACAGCAAATCCGGTGGCGCCGAACATGGGTTCGAACGAGGTAATCTGTAACAAAAGCCCTGATGTGGGCAGCACCGCGGCGGACGAGTCCCTCTCGAATCTGGTACTGTTGCCGACAATGGACGGAACCAAGGTTACCGACCAGCTGGCTCTTCTCCAACCGCGTGGGCGGACCTCGATTGCAGTCGGGATGCGCTGGGGGACCGCGCTGATCGATCAGAGCGCAGCGCCGATTTACGAGAACCTTATCACTGAGCCTGCGATGGCTGATCGGCCTGCCTTGAATACCAATGGTGCGACCCGCAAGATCATCGTGGTGATGACAGACGGCAATCACGTTGCCAGCGACTACATTCTGGACGCTTACAAGAGCGGCCCGTCTCCAATCTGGCGCGGCACAGATGGCCAATTTGCAATCAAGTATGCTAGCGGTGGCGCGGCGCTGACTGGCGGCGCTCGGCCGACCAACTGCTCTGGCTGGTCAATTCCCGCTTCTGCCAACCGCGAATACTTCCTGCCGCACATGAAAGACAATTCAGAAACGGCAAAAGTCGGCGCCACCGAGATAGAAGGCCTCGGGACCGGCTTGCGGACGACCGGTGCCTGCGACCCCAATGCTTGGATTGCGGCACCAACCTGGGCGCAGACCGTGAACGATGGTCCGGACGCGGGTGATGAGCGTGATGTGGTCACCGTCCCGGACGGTTCGGACCCGGATACTCTGCCTGACGTTGTGATGATAACTGCAACCCAGCTCGACTGGAGCGAAGTCTGGCGCTACGCCCGTGTGGACTGGGTTATTGAGCAGCTTTACATGCGTTCGGGTGTTGACGGCACATCCAACTACGATACCGTTTACAACATGTTTGTCGGAGACTACCTGACAAACAACCCAACCATGGACGCACTTCTGAACACGAACTGCAAGGCCGCCAAGGACGCAGGTATCGAGGTGTTCGGCATCGTCCTGGGTGATGCGGTCAACCCCGTGCCGATCCAGAACTGCTCCTCACCAGGAACGGGCTATTTCTATCTGGCAAAGGATCCAGGGGAACTCAATAACGTGTTTAAACGAATCGCGGATCTGATCGATGACTTGAGGCTGACACAATGACCAAACTTGGCCAATTCCTGAAGGACGACTCCGGGACGGCATCAATAGAGTTTGTGTTTGTCTTTCCGATCATCTTCCTGATCTTCACGGCTTCCTTTGAAAGCAGCCTGTTCATGTCGCGCTATGTGATGCTGGAGCGGGGCGTGGACATGACTGTACGCAAGATCCGCCTTGGCCAGCTTGAAGACATCAAGCACCAGGCACTAAAGGAGGAAATCTGCAAATCGGGCATAATGGCCGGATCGATCGACAGATGCATGAAGGCAATGAGGATCTGGATGCAACCGATCGATACTGCAAGCTTTGCGATGGTTGCCCCACCAAAAAGCTGCGTGGACAAGGCTACGGATGTGAATACCAATGAGCCGGATCCTACTGAATTCAATGCTGGCGACGAAAATCAAATCGTGCTGATGCGGGTTTGCCTTAAGGAAGAGCCGATGTTCCCAACTACGCTGGTAAGCGTGAAGATGCCGACCGACGCGGAGGACGGGACCTACGCTCTGGTAGTGACATCTGTCTTTGTCAACGAGCCGAGATAACATGACCATGCGTAAATTGAAGCATCACTTTAGATCCTTCGTTCGCGATGAGGATGGCCTCATCCTCGTCGAAGCGCTCATGATGCTGCCCTTGCTGATCTGGGTGTTGATCGCGATGTTCATCTACTGGGACGTCTTCCGTACCATCAACGTTACCCAGAAGGCGGCGTACTCGATAGCAGACTTGCTGTCCCGTCAGGAGGTGGCGATCCCGATCAGCTATGCGAATGGACTTCAAAACGTAGTCGACTTCCTCACACCGGGCGGGCATCCGGTGAAACTCCGCATAACCAGTTTCAAGTACGACGAAGGGAACGTCAACGACGCAGGGGACGACAAGTACGAGCTGCTGTTTTCCTACTCACCCAATTGCAAGATGGAAGTGTGGGAGGAAGGCGATATCCAGTCTTGGAAGACTCGTACTCCAGGAATTCCCGAGCTTAACGGTGAGGAGAGCGTGTTTGTGGTCGAGACTGAGGTCGAGTTCAAGACCCAGATGAGGAGTGCAGTCGCAGGCCTCATGATCAACGTTGATAACGCGACATTTACCCAGTTCATCGTGACCCGTCCGCGGAAGGGTCCGCTCCAGCTTGATGGCGTCAGCGCCTGTCCCACTTAGTGCTGATGTCGTCGGCGCTTTTCTTTAGCCAGATCGAAGGTTAGTCTGAGCGCGCCAACTTGGGGACGCTCATGCGCAGCCACGTCATTGCCGTCGCCGTCTCAGCGGCTCTCGCCGCCTGCGCGTCGTTTCCCGAGATCGACGCTCTCGGTGAGGACACCGGTCCGCCGCCGCAGCTTGAACCGATCGACGGTCTTCTTGCCCAGGCCGACGCCGCCGCTCAGGACCCCGCGCCTGATTTGCAGGCCCGGGCCGCCCGGCTAAGGGCCCGGGCAGCCGCGATCAAGGCTGGCGCGCCGCCGCCCTGACGGCGTTGCACCCCGCCGCTCTTCCAGCTAACAGACGGGGGCCGCAACTGCCCGAGGTTCGCCCGATGTCCGCCGCCCCCTTGCGTCTTGGCCTTGCCGGTCTTGGAACCGTGGGCATCGGCGTCGTGAAAATCGTCCAGGCCCATGCCGACCTCATCGCCGCCCGCGCCGGACGCCCCGTGTCGATCACCGCCGTCTCGGCCCGCGACCGCACCCGGAACCGCGACGCCGACCTCTCCGGCTATGCCTGGGAGACTGACCCGGTCGCCCTGGCGACGCGACAGGATGTAGATGTCTTCGTTGAGGTGATGGGCGGCCACGACGGCCCCGCCAAAGCCTCGACCGAGGCCGCACTTGCCTCCGGCAAGCATGTGGTCACCGCGAACAAGGCGCTCCTCGCCCATCACGGGCACGCGCTGGCCGAAACAGCCGAAGCCGCTGGCCTGGCGCTGCGGTTCGAGGCCGCCGTCGCCGGGGGCATCCCCGTGATCAAAGCGCTCACCGAAGGCCTTGCCGGCAACCGCCTCAAGCGCGTCATGGGCGTGATGAACGGCACCTGCAACTACATCCTTACCCGGATGCAATCGGCGGGCCTGCCTTACGACCAGGTCTTCGAGGAAGCCCGCCAGCTTGGCTATCTGGAAGCCGACCCCAACCTCGACGTCGGGGGCATCGACGCGGGCCACAAGCTCTCGCTCCTGTCCGCTGTCGCCTTCGGCACCCGCATCGCCTTCGATGCGGTCGAGCTGGAAGGCATCGGCAATGTCTCGATCGACGACATCCGCCTGGCCGAGGACATGGGCTACCGGATCAAGCTCCTTGGCGTCGCACAGATGACCGGGCGGGGGCTTGAGCAGCGTATGACACCCTGCCTCGTCCCCGCCGACAGCCCCCTTGGCCAGCTGCAGGGCGGCACCAACCTGGTCGTCCTGGAAGGCGACAGCGTCGGCCAGATCGTGCTGCGCGGCCCCGGCGCAGGCCAGGGCCCGACCGCCAGCGCTGTCATGTCCGACGTCATCGACATCGCCCGCGGCTTCCGTGTGCCCACGTTCGGCGTCCCCGCCAGCCAGCTTTCCGCCGCGCAACCCGCGAAGTCCGCCACTCCCGCGCCCTACTACCTGCGCATGACGCTCCTCGACAAACCCGGCGCGCTGGCCAAGATCGCCACCTGCCTCGGCGATGCCGGAGTCTCGATCGACCAGATGCGCCAGTACGGCCACCAGGGCGCGAATGCCCCGGTCCTGATCGTCACCCACAAGGCCGCCCCCGACGACGTCACCCACGCCATGACCCGCTTCGCCGGAACCGGCGTGCTGGTCGGCGACCCCGTGGCGATCCGGATCGAGGAAGTCTGAGACCGTTGACAGACCGGGCCAAAGGCCCGACCCTTCCGGCATTTGCCCCAGCCGGAGGCCAAGATGACCCGCCCCTTTGCCGCGCTCGCCCTTCTCCTTTGCCTCGCCGCCCCCACCTTCGCCGATCCAATCCCCGGCCTTGACGACCCCGCTTTCCGCGACCCGTTCGAGCGTGCGCTACAAGGCGACGACCCGTCCGCGCTCAGGGACCTCCACGCCGCTGCTTCGGGCGGCAACACTGCCGCGCTCCTCGCGCTCCCATTCGTTTCCGAGTGGCTGCGCGCCAAAGTCCCGTTCGCCGAGCGCAAAACTCTCTTCTACATCAACGGCGTCCCGATGCCGAAAGCCTTTGCCGACGCCGATCCAGTCGCCGCGCTCTGGAACTTGGACGAGCTCGGGAGCGACACAGACGCGCTCCTCGACCGCGCCTTCGGGCTCTATGCTGCGGGCGAGCCAGGCAAGGCGACAGGCTTGTTCATGACTTGGCTCAACCAGACCGGCGGCAATGGTGACCTGCCCCCCGGGTTCTTCAACCATCCCGTCCCGCCCTGGGCGATGGCATTCGTGCTGAAAGCGCGGCTGGGGGACCCGTCCGGCACCGAGGCCGAGGGCGTCGACGCGCTGATGGTCGATCGTCTCAGGGCCAACGACACCGCCGCCTGGCTTGCTATTGTCGATAATCTAGGCCTCGAGCAGATCGATGCGCCAATTGTGTATAACGACAGGCTGGCCGATACGTTCGACGCAGCGGGCATCGCTCCGGACGAAGCCATGCGCCGGATGCAAGAGGTCATTCCCTTGATGCTGGCGACATCAAGAGGCAACCAGATCCTAGACCCGAACACCGCGAAGGCCGCAACCGCCGCCTTGCGCGCTGATCCGGAATTTCAGCCCCTTCTCGCAGTCTGCGCCACCACCTGCCCCGCCAGCCAGGACCAGTGCGCGACCGCCTTCGTTGCTGCTTTCGGCCACCCCCCTGGCGGCGTCACCCGGGTTCAGCCGCTCACCTCCCTCATCTCCACCGAAGACTTCTTCGCCACCCCCCGCGGCCGCCTGATCCTCCTCCGCTCCACCGCTGGCCAACTTGGCGACGACCCCGCCACATCCCCCGCCCTCGCCGCCGCCCGGGACATCGACGCCTGCCTCGCCGACGCCATCCTTGCCGCCCTTCCCTGACACCC
>NZ_JBOFBI010000098.1:0-3369 GCF_051645465.1 Tabrizicola sp.
CATGACGTTCGAGACCGAGAATGACACCGAGGTCGCCGCCGCGTTTATCAGCCACAAGCTGAAGGAAGGTGAGCCGTTGGGCGAGGCGCTGGAGGCTACGCTGACGGATTTGGACGGGTTCTTCACCTTTGTCGTCGGCACCAAGAACGGCTTCGGCGTGGTGCGCGACCCCATCGCCTGCAAGCCCGCCGTCATGGCCGAAACCGATGACTACGTGGCCTTCGGGTCGGAATACCGCGCGCTGGTGAACCTGCCGGGGATCGAGACGGCCCGCGTCTGGGAACCCGAACCCGCAACGGTTTACTTCTGGGAGCGTTGAGAGAATGCAGACTTTCGATCTTGGCGCTGAAGGGTTGCGCGCGCTGAACGGTGCGCTGCATGCCCTTAAGGGGCAGACCAACATGACCGCGTGGGAGGTGATCAATCCCAAGGGCGCACATGCGATTGCGGCTGGGGTGGATGCTCCGGTCGATATCACCGTGCGGGGGTCGACCGGGTACTACTGCGCGGGGATGAATAAGCAGGCGACGATCCGGATCAAGGGCTCGGCCGGGCCGGGTGTGGCCGAGAACATGATGTCGGGGACGGTGATCGTCGATGGCGATGCCTCGCAGTATGCGGGGGCAACCGGGCGCGGGGGGCTTTTGGTGATCAAGGGCAATGCCTCGTCGCGGTGCGGGATTTCGATGAAGGGGATCGACATCGTGGTGCATGGCAACATCGGCCACATGTCCTGTTTCATGGCGCAGTCGGGCAATGTCGTCGTGCTTGGTAATGCCGGTGAGGCGTTGGGGGATTCGCTTTACGAAGCGCGGCTGTTTGTGCGCGGCACGGTGAAATCGCTGGGGGCGGACTGCATCGAAAAGGAGATGCGTCCCGAGCATATCGCCCTGCTGGCCAACCTCCTGAAGCGCGGCGAGGCGGATGGGAAGGCCAAGCCGGAAGAATTCCGCCGGTATGGCTCGGCCCGGAAGCTCTACAGTTTCAACATCGACAACGCAGGGGCGTACTGATGCGCTGCGGGCGTCACCGGACCCAAATTTCTTACTCAAGAAATTTGCCAAGAATTTTCATTAAAATTCTTGATTTTGCTGCACCTCCCCTCTGGAGTCACGAATGACCGAATTCCCCAAGACCCCGCCCCGCTTTTCGGCAACCTTCACCCCGGCGGTGAACGCCGAAATCCGTCGCGCGGCGGCGTCCGGCATCTATGACATCCGGGGCGGCGGGACGAAGCGGCATCTGCCGCATTTCGATGATCTCTTGTTCCTTGGCGCGTCGATCAGCCGGTATCCGCTGGAAGGCTACCGGGAGAAATGTGCGACCGATGTCTGGCTTGGCACGCGGTTTGCGAAGAAGCCGATCCATCTGGACATTCCGGTGACCATCGCAGGGATGTCTTTCGGCGCCCTGTCCGGCCCGGCGAAGGAGGCGTTGGGGCGCGGGGCGACGGCTGCGGGCACGTCGACCACGACGGGCGACGGGGGGATGACCGAAGAAGAGCGCGGGCATTCGAAGACGCTGGTGTATCAGTATCTTCCCTCGCGCTACGGGATGAACCCCGACGACCTGCGCCGCTGCGATGCGATTGAGGTTGTGGTGGGTCAGGGGGCCAAGCCCGGTGGGGGCGGGATGCTGCTGGGGCAGAAGATTTCCGACCGCGTGGCGAATATGCGGAACCTGCCGAAGGGGATCGACCAGCGCTCGGCCTGTCGGCATCCGGACTGGACCGGGCCGGATGACCTTGAGATCAAGATCATGGAGCTGCGGGAGATCACCGATTGGGAGAAGCCGATTTACGTCAAGATCGGCGGCGCGCGGCCCTATTACGACACGGCGCTGGCGGTGAAGGCCGGTGCGGACGTTGTGGTGCTGGATGGCATGCAGGGCGGCACGGCGGCGACGCAGGATGTGTTCATCGAGCATGTGGGGATGCCGATCCTGGCCTGCATCCCGCAGGCGGTGAAGGCGCTGCAGGACCTGGGGATGCACAGGAAGGTTCAGCTGATCGTCTCGGGCGGCATCAGGTCGGGGGCGGACGTCGCGAAGGCGATGGCTTTGGGCGCGGATGCCGTGGCCATCGGCACGGCAGCACTGATCGCGCTGGGGGATAACGATCCGAAGTGGGAGGCCGAGTATCAGGCCTTGGGCACGACGGCGGATGCCTATGACGACTGGCATGAGGGGCGCGATCCGGCAGGGATCACGACGCAGGACCCGGAGCTTTCCAAGCGGTTCGATCCGGTTCTCGGCGGGCGGCGGTTGAAAAACTACCTCAAGGTGATGACGCTGGAAGCGCAGACTATCGCGCGGGCTTGCGGCAAGAATCACCTGCACAATCTGGAGCCCGAAGACCTTTGCGCGCTGACGATTGAAGCGGCCGCAATGGCTGGGGTGCCGATTGCGGGGACGAACTGGATACCCGGCCGCAACGGCGGGTTCTAGGACTGGGCAATAGAACGAGGAGTTGATTGCCATGGACCTGACAGCGTTGCTTTTGTTCGCCGGGGCCCTTGCGTTGAACGCGGGGACGCCGGGGCCCAGCATTGCGGCGCTCGTTTCGCGTGTGCTCGCGCGGGGGCCGGGAAGTGTGATGCCATTGCTTGTTGCAATGTGGATCGGTGAAGCGATCTGGCTTTCCGCCGCGATTTTTGGCCTTAGCCTGTTGGCAGCTACCTTCCAGACGGCTTTCACGGCGCTGAAATACCTGGGCGCGGCCTATCTTCTGTGGCTGGCCTGGAAGATGTGGCATGCGCCGGTCGGTGACACGGAAACAGCGATGCCGGACCGGGACTCTGGTCTTGCCCTCTTTGCTTCCGGCATGGCGATCACGCTGGGCAACCCCAAGATCATGGCCTTCTACCTGGCCCTGCTGCCTGCGATAGTCGATCTGGAGGCTGTGGGTGTTCTGGGTTGGCTGGAATTGACGGCGACCATGCTCGCCGTCCTCATTGCCATTGATCTGACCTGGGTGGCGGCGGCATCGGGTGCCCGCAGATTCCTGCGCAGCCCCCGCGCTGTCCGTATCGTGAACCGGGTCGGGGCAACAGCTATGGGCGGTGCGGCCGTGGCCATTGCGACGCGTGACTGAGAAATTCGCCCGAGCCAAACCGGCCGGGACTGACAAGAAGCAAGAAACTGAGGGGAGTAACAGTGATGGCGAAAGACCTTGCCAAATGGGCCAAGGAAAAAGGCGTCAAGTATTTCATGATTTCCTACACTGACCTCTTCGGCGGTCAGCGGCCGAAGCTGGTACCCACGCAGGCGATCAACGACATGGCGGTGGAAGGGGCGGGCTTTGCCGGCTTTGCCACCTGGCTTGATCTGACACCGGCGCACCCCGACCTGATGGCGGTTCCTGATCCTGAC
>NZ_JBOFBI010000099.1:0-5667 GCF_051645465.1 Tabrizicola sp.
ATGACGCTATGGGTGCCGATGCTGTCGGGTCATCTGACGCTGCCCACTGCCTTTGACCCAGTCAGCTGGCACGCGCACGAATTCCTGTTCGGCTACCTCGGCGCGGTGATCGCGGGGTTTCTCTTGACCGCTGTGCCAAACTGGACAGGCCGGTTGCCCATCGTGGGCTGGCCGCTTGGCGGGCTGTTCCTTCTGTGGCTGGCCGGGCGCGTGGCAGTTGCCATGTCGGGCACCCTGCCTGTCGGGGTGGCGGCGACGGTCGATCTGTCCTTTCCGCTGGTTCTGGCCGCGGCCATTGGGCGTGAGATCGTGGCGGGCAAGAACTGGCGCAATCTGATCGTGCTGGCGATGCTGGCGGTCTTTGCCCTTGGCAACGGACTGTACCACTGGGAGGCGGCGCGGGGGGATTATGCCGCCCAAGGTTATGGCCTGCGTCTGGGGTTGGCGGCGGGTGTCATGATGATCGCGGTCATCGGTGGGCGGATTGTACCGTCCTTTACCCGCAACTGGCTGGTGCGGCGCGGGCCGGGAAAACTGCCCGCCCCGCCGATGCAGGGGTTCGACAAGGTGGCCCTGCTGGCTCTCTTGGCGGCGCTGCTCATGTGGGTCGCGCTGCCGACGTCCTTGGTGACCGCCGTCTTGCTGGGGCTGGCAGGTGCTCTGCATGCTATCCGACTGGCGCGATGGGCGGGCATCCGCACGGCGGCGGAGCCACTCGTCCTGGTGCTGCACGCTGGTTATGCTTTCCTGCCGCTGGGGGCCATCGCGCTCGCGGCAGAGATCTTGATGCCGGATGTCTTCGGCATGGCCGCAGCACAGCATCTCTGGATGGGCGGCGCTGTCGGGTTGATGACACTCGCGGTGATGACGCGTGCAACCCTGGGCCATACTGGGCAAGAGTTGCACGCAGGCCCCGGCACGGTGGCGATCTATCTGGCGCTGGTCACCGCTGTCCTGGCGCGCGTGGCCGCGGGGGTCTGGACCGATGAGGCGATGGCGATGCACAGCCTGGCCGGAGTGGCTTGGATAGGGGCCTTTGGCGGCTATGCCGTTCTGTACGGGCGGTTTCTGCTGCGCCTGCCGCCTGCGAAACGGATCTGACTGGGCATGGGCTGGAACGAATTCGCCTTTGCCTTCGGGGCCTTCTTCCTGACCCACTCCATTCCGATCCGCCCGCCGTTGCGGCCCTGGGCGGTGGCAAGGCTGGGGCATGCAGGCTTTGGCATCGCCTATTCGGCTCTCTCACTTGGCGTGCTGGCATGGTTGATCGCGGCAGCGGGTCGAGCGCCCTATGTGCCGCTTTGGGACTGGGCGCCGTGGCAGAACCATGTCGTGCTGGCCGTGATGCTGCCGGTCTGCGTGATCCTGTCGCTGGCAATTGCACGACCGAACCCCTTTTCCTTCGGCGGCGCGCAAAATGACCGGTTCGACCCGGCGAGCCCCGGAATCGTCCGCCTGACGCGGCATCCCCTGCTTCTGGCGCTCGGGATATGGTCGGCGGCGCATATCCTGCCAAACGGCGACTTGGCGCATGTGATACTGTTCGGCACCTTCGCCGGTTTCGCGATGCTTGGCGGCCGCCTTGTCGACCGGCGGCGACAGCGAGAGATGGGGCAGAGATGGCACGACCTGCGCGCAGCCCTATCGGAATGCCCCGCATCGCTATCCCTGACCGCCGACACCCTTTTGCGCTTGGCTGCCGGGCTCATGCTCTATGCGGGGTTGATCTGGCTGCATCCCCTGGTGATCGGAGTGGACCCTCTGGTCTGACGCCTCAGGTGGACCCGTCGTCGATCAGCGGGTTCGGCTTGGCAAACCGCTCGAACTCTGCCTGGTTGGTGATTGTGATACGTGTTCCGTCCACCTCCAGCCCATAGGGCTGCAACCCCTTGAAGGCGCGGCTCAGGTTTTCGGCGGTCATCCCAAGCACTGAAGCGAGGCGGCGCTTCTCGAAATCAAGGTCGAACGATGCTGCCCCACCGGCGCGCCTCTGCTGGCGCAGCAAATAGTTCGCCAGCCGCTCCAACGATGTCCGCAGCTTCAGGTCTTTCTGCGCCTTAATGACCGAGCGGTAGCACTGCGCCAGTTCTGTCACGATGGCGCGGGCAAAGTTGCCGTCAATGTCGAAAACGGCGCGCACATCCTGACTGGGGATCAGCGCGATCCGGCTCTTCTCCAATGTGCGGGCCGACATGAGGTAAGGCGCATCCTTGATCGTAGCGGCCAGGATGAAGGTCGAGATGGGCCGAACAGTCGCAAGGCTGGTCTCACGGCCATTCCAGGCCGAGAAGAGGTCAACCGAACCGGAAAGCACAACATGCAGGAAGTCGCTCGGGTCGCCTTCAGTGATCAGTTCGATCTGCGCCGGGAAGTTCTGGACATAAGCACCGCGCATCAAGGCCGAGAAATTCTCGTCCGCCATCTGTGAAAACAGCGCGAGGTCGCGAATCTCCCTGAATGATGAATCGGGCATCCTGTCGTCCTTAGAAGTGCTTTGGCAGAGTCCAATCCCACGATTGATAATTGTCAAGCCAACAATTGATCATCGCAGGAGGAGCCTTGACTGACCCTGCAAGCGAACCTGACATTTTTCACTAAGCCATTTATTTCAATAAGAAATCCGCAACAGATGATCTAGATCAACCTCTTTGGCCTGCGTGGATCTCAGGACTGGCATCAACCCCACTGGGGAAACTGCCTCCCTCTTGCCGGAGATCCCGCCATGCAGACCGCAACGACAGCCTCACGCGCCGACCAGACCCGCGCCCTGACGCTGAGCACGATCGCCTTCACCGCCTGTTTCGCCGTCTGGACGATCTTTTCGATCATCGGCGTCGCCATCAAGGGCGAGCTGGGGCTGAACGATACGCAGTTTGGCCTCTTGGTCGCCACCCCGATCCTGACCGGTTCGTTGACACGCATCTTCCTTGGGGTCTGGACCGAGAAGTATGGCGGGCGGCTGGTGTTCTCGACGCAAATGCTGCTGGCGGCCTTGGCGACCTGGGCGCTGACCTTTGCCGACAGCTATCCGATGTATCTGTTGGCCGCATTGGGCGTTGGCCTAGCGGGCGGATCTTTCATCATCGGCGTCGCCTATGTCAGCCGCTGGTATGATGCGGGCCATCAGGGCACCGCGCTTGGCATCTTTGGCGCGGGGAATATCGGGGCAGCGGTGACCAAGTTCGTCGCGCCCTTCGTGATGGTGGGCTTTGGCTGGCAAGGGGTAGCGAATGTCTGGGCCGCAGGCCTGGCACTGATGGCGGTGATCTTCTTTGTTTTCGCCAAGGACGATCCCTCGCTCGTTGAACGTCGCCGGACCGGGGCAAAGCCGCCAAGTTTCGCCCAGCAGTTCGCGCCCCTGAAGAACCTGCAGGTCTGGCGCTTCTCGCTCTACTACTTCTTCGTCTTCGGCGCCTTCGTCGCGCTGGCGCTGTGGTTGCCGCACTACCTGATCGACGTCTACGGCGTCGATGTGCGCACAGCCGGCATGGCGGCCGCCTCGTTCAGCCTGTCGGCCAGCCTGTTCCGGGCCTATGGCGGACACCTTTCCGACAAGTTCGGCGCGCGGTCGGTCATGTACTGGACCTTCGGCTTTTCGATGCTGTTCCTGTTCATGCTGTCGTACCCGCCGACCGACTATGTCATCCAGGGCAAGGATGGCGTCATCGCCTTTTCAACCAGCATGGGGCTGTGGCCCTTCATCGCCACGCTCTTCGCGCTTGGCTTCTTCATGAGCCTCGGCAAGGCGGCGGTGTTCAAGCACATCCCGGTCTACTACCCCAACAACGTCGGCGCAGTCGGTGGCCTTGTCGGCATGATCGGCGGGCTTGGCGGGTTCGTCCTCCCCATCGCCTTTGGAGCCCTTTTGGACCTGACGGGCATCTATACCTCGTGCTTTGCGCTGCTGTTCGTGCTGGTCGGGATCGCGCTGACCTGGATGCACCTGTCGATCCGCGCCATGGAGCGCGCCGCGCATGGCGAGGTTCTGGACCGCCTGCCGCAGCTGCCTGAGATGCAGCCGATCCACCACCCCGAACGCACCGCCATGCCGCGTGTGATCGAGGATTGGCGGCCCGAGGATGCGACCTTCTGGGCTGACAAGGGCCGTGCCGTCGCACGCCGCAACCTGTGGCTCTCGATCCCTGCCCTGCTCCTAGCCTTCTCGGTCTGGATGGTCTGGTCGATGGTCGTGGCGAAGCTTCCGCTGATCGGATTTGCCTTCACGCCGGAACAGCTGTTTTGGCTGGCCGCACTGCCTGCGCTTTCCGGGGCAACGCTGCGCATCTTCTACGGCTTCATGGTGCCGATCTTTGGTGGGCGGCTCTGGACGACGCTTTCCACCGCCTCGCTGCTGCTGCCCGCCATCGGCATCGGCTATGCCGTGCAGAACCCGGAAACCCCCTACTTCATCTTCCTGGTTCTGGCGCTTCTTTGCGGGCTTGGCGGGGCCAACTTCGCCTCTTCGATGGCCAACATCGGCTACTTCTTCCCGAAGGCGGAAAAGGGCAATGCGCTCGCTCTGAACGCAGGCCTTGGCAACCTGGGCGTCAGCGTCATGCAGTTCCTGGTGCCGCTGGTCATCACCGCCGGTGTCTTTGGTGCCGTGGGCGGCGAGGGCGTGGCTCTGCAGGATGGCGGCACGCTGTGGCTGCAAAACGCAGGCTTTATCTGGGTGCCGTTCATCCTGGCCTCGACCATCGCGGCGTGGTTGGGGATGAATGACATAGCCGATGCCAAGGCGAGTTTTGCCCAGCAATCAGTGATCTTTGGCCGCACGCAGAATTGGCTGATGTGCGTCCTCTACATCGGCACCTTCGGCAGCTTCATCGGCTATTCGGCAGGCTTCCCGCTGCTGTCCAAGATCGCTTTCCCGGATGTGAACGCGCTGCAATACGTCTTCCTCGGGCCGCTGGTCGGCGCGCTGAGCCGTGCCGGCACGGGCTGGGTTGCGGATCGGTTCGGCGGCGGCCGCGTCACCTTTTGGGTCTTCGCGGGGATGATCGCATCCGTTCTGGCCGTGATCTTCTCGCTGCAGGCCGGCAGTTTCCCTGGGTTCTTCGCAGGCTTCATCGCGCTGTTCTTCTTCACCGGGGTCGGCAATGCGTCCACCTTCCAGATGATCCCAGTCATCATGGGCCGCGAAGTGCCGCGCCTGATGCCGCAGCTGACCGGCGCCGACCGCGCCCGCCAGATCGCGATGGAGTCGAGCGGCATCGTCGCCTTCACCAGCGCCATCGGCGCCTATGGCGGCTTCTTCATCCCCAAGGCCTATGGCTCTTCCATCGCGATGACCGGCTCACCCGTCGGCGCACTGTGGCTGTTCCTTGCCTTCTACGTGATCTGCCTGGTCCTGACCTGGGTCGTCTACACCCGGCCCGGCGGACTTCTTCATGACATCGAGCGTGGTCGCGCTTTTGCCGCCCCCCACCCTGCCGAATAACGAAAGGACGCCAAGATGAGCCACCTGCTCGACAGACTGAACTTCTTTCAGAAGAAGACGCTGGAAACCTTCTCGGACGGTTGGGGCGAAACCACGCGCGAGGATCGGGGGTGGGAGGACACCTATCGGAACCGCTGGCGGCACGACAAGATCGTGCGGTCAACCCACGGGGTGAACTGCACCGGATCGTGCAGCTGGAAGATCTACGTCAAGTCCGGCATCGTGAC
>NZ_JBOFBI010000100.1:0-3887 GCF_051645465.1 Tabrizicola sp.
TCAGCCGCGTGATCATCGAGCGTCCGCACAAGAAGTGCCGTGTGACCATTCACACCGCACGTCCGGGCGTGATCATCGGCAAGAAAGGCGCGGACATCGAGACGCTTCGCAAGAAGCTGACCGTGTTCACCAAGTCCGAGCTGCACCTCAATATCGTCGAGGTGCGCAAGCCGGAACTGGACGCGCAGCTGGTGGCCGAGTCGATCGCCCAGCAGATGGAACGCCGCGTGTCCTTCCGTCGCGCCATGAAGCGCGGCGTGCAGAACGCGATGCGGATGGGTGCCCTTGGCATCCGGGTGAACGTGGCCGGCCGTCTTGGCGGCGCCGAAATCGCCCGGACCGAATGGTACCGCGAAGGCCGCGTGCCGCTGCACACGCTCCGCGCCGACATCGACTATGCGCTGTCGGAAGCCGAGACCCCCTACGGGATCATCGGTGTGAAGGTCTGGATCTTCAAAGGCGAAATCCTTGAGCATGATCCCCAGGCCCATGATCGTCGTCTTGCCGAAGCGGCTGACGGCCCGGCCCCCCGTGGTCCGCGCCGCGACCGCGAACGCGCGTGAGGAGTGACATAAGATGCTGCAACCAAAGCGCACCAAGTTCCGCAAGATGCACAAGGGCCGCATCCATGGCGAAGCCAAGGGTGGGTTCCTGATCAACTTCGGCTCCTACGCCCTGAAAGCGACCGAGCCCGAGCGCGTCACCGCGCGGCAGATCGAAGCGGCCCGCCGCGCGATCACCCGCCACATGAAGCGCCAGGGCCGGGTCTGGATCCGGATTTTCCCGGACGTTCCGGTCTCGGCCAAACCCGTCGAAGTTCGTATGGGTAAAGGCAAAGGCTCGACCGACTATTGGGCGGCCAAGGTCAAACCCGGCCGGATCATGTTCGAGATCGACGGCGTGAACGACGAAATCGCCCGCGAAGCCCTCCGCCTCGGCGCGATGAAGCTTCCGGTCACCACGCGGATCGTCGCGAAGGAAGACTGGTAAGAGTCGGTCTGAAGCCCGACCTACGATATCGGCCCCCGCTTGAAACGGCGGGGGCTTTTTTCTGTTAGGCGGCGAAGCCTCAGTTGATCGCGTAGCTGTACGTGCCGCAAAGGCCAGGGCTGTCGATACTCTCGGGCTGCGCGCCACTGAAAGCCGCCATCTGCATGCTGTTGCCGTCCTCCGAGAAGACGACAAAGGTGGCGGGCGTACCTGCCCCGCAAAGGCTGTTGTCGTTCAACATCGCCCCCGGATCGCCGATCACGTCATAGACGCCCCCCGGACCGGGCCCCGCTCCAGTCAGCGACCAGTTCGCCTCAACGTTGCCGATGAACGACAGATCGACCCTTGCACCCGTTGCGACGGTCATGACCCGAGCCTCCGGTTGGCCCGACAGCGTGATGTCGCCGGTGATCGCCATCGCCGTAGTGCTGATGGCGACGAAGCTCCGGTCCTCTTCCCAGAACCACATCCCGCCTTGCGCCTCTGCCACGCCGGAAGCCAGAATGAAGGCGGCTGTCACCAGATATTTCATCTTTGCATCTCCACTCGGTTCAGTGCATCTCGGGGCGGCAGGCTAAGGTCGGCAAGCGGGCGCGGACAAGTCGGGATGACCTTACGACAGGGCATCACGGCGATCCCCCGCCGCTCCGACCGAGCGCCTGAATGCAAAAGGACCCGGCCCATGCCCGACATCACCTCCCTCTTCGTCACCCGCCTCTACCGCGCGCACCTCAACGAACTCGCGAAGAAGAAGGTCGACTACGCCGAACTCCACGCCACCTGTGACGCTGTGGCCGGGGATGACGAGGCCGGCCAGCAATGGTGTGAGGATAACGGCTATCCCGGCTACACCTCCTATGCCTCGCTCGACGATCTCCCCTGGCGGATGCCGATCTTCGGCGATCTGGAAAAGGCGCTGGACAAGCACGTCGCCGCCTTCTGCAAGGACCTCGGCTTCGACCTCCAGGGCAAGAAGCTCAAATGCAACGCCCTCTGGATCAACATCCTGCCCGAAGGCGGCACCCACGCCTCTCACATCCACCCGCATTCGGTGATCTCGGGCACGACCTATGTCGCAATGCCCGAAGGCACCTCCGCCCTGAAACTCGAAGACCCCCGCCTCCCGATGATGATGCTGGCCCCCGTGCCGCTGAAAACCGCCCCAGAAGCCCTGCAGCGCTTCGTCTACGTGAAGCCCGCGGTGGGAGAGGTCCTCCTCTGGGAAAGCTGGCTCCGCCACGAGGTGCCGATGAACATGGCCGAGGAAGAACGGATATCGGTCAGCTTCAACTATGGGTGGGAGTGAATACAGATGCCTATCGTACTTTGCGAGCATGGAACGCCGCCTGGTATCAACACAGATCAACCAGCGTCATGGCAACTTGCTAATCTCTTCGGAGCGTGGCTACCGCGTGAAGTTGAGGAGCATTTGCGAGGGCTTAACCAGAAGTGGCCGTTGGCCGGGCTTGAGGCGCAGTTGGCGCGTGCTGAAGTCACAAAAGGGCAGCGGTTGCTATACACAGCAAGTTGCCTTCAAGGGCAGGTCCAGAACGGCGGAGCCGAGGGGTTTGCGTTCAATTGTGCGGGCCTATTGCGCGATGCGCGTTCAGTAACTCGCGAAATGGCGTTGCCGGAACTGGCGGAGGCTTATGCATCCGCATTGGGCACGGTGCTTGAAGTTGTGGATCGCTACGCCGCAAGAGACCCTTGGAGCACAGGCGACAACCTCGCGGATTTCTGGCAAGACTTCGAAGCTGTCGAGATTGACGAACAACTGGCAGGGCGACTCGAGAGGGCCTTTTGGGCCGTTGGCGGTCAGCCAAATCCTTTGTCGGAGAACTTCGCAGCGCGCGTGGTTTCCTATGCCCTAGCTAACCCGAAGGACTTCTGTACTGCATAGTCGGCTCTTGTGGCCGTCAGTGCCCCCCAACTTCCCCCTTGCCCCGCCCCCCCTTCTCCCCTATAGCGACGCATCCGCGATTCCGGGGCGACTCGGAACCGTCGGTTTGTCATTGATCCGCCAGGTCCACGGTGACCCTCCAGCAGGGGCCGTCTGGCGATTGTGAAGGAGATCGGCATGAAAGCCGAAGAAGTTCGTTCGAAAACGCCGGACCAGCTGCGCGACAGCCTGGTTCAGCTCAAGAAGGAAGCGTTCAACCTGCGCTTCCAGCAAGCGACCAACCAGCTTGAGAACACCGCGCGCATGCGCGCTGTGCGGCGCGACGTTGCCCGCATCAAGACCGTTCTTGTGCAAAAAGCCGCTGAAGCTGCGAAGTAAGGGGAAGAACCATGCCTAAACGTATCCTGACGGGCACCGTCACCTCGGACAAGAACGAGCAGACGATCACCGTATCCGTCGAACGCCGCTTCAAGCACCCGCTGCTGCAGAAGACCGTGCGTAAGTCGAAGAAATACCGCGCTCACGATGCGGAGAACAAGTTCAAGGTCGGCGACACCGTGCGTATTGAAGAATGCGCGCCGATTTCGAAAACGAAACGCTGGACGGTGGTGGTCGACGCAACCGCGTAACCCCCTCCGTCTCATCGAAACCCCAGGGGAAACCCCTGAAGGTCGGGAGACAAACAAATGATCCAGATGCAGACGAATCTGGATGTGGCTGACAACTCTGGCGCTCGCCGGGTTCAGTGCATCAAGGTTCTTGGCGGTTCGCACCGCCGTTATGCTTCCGTGGGCGACATCATCGTGGTGTCGGTGAAGGAGGCTATTCCGAAGGGCCGTGTCAAAAAGGGCGACGTGCGTAAAGCCGTTGTCGTTCGCACCGCCAAGGAAGTTCGCCGTGAAGACGGCACCACCATCCGTTTCGACCGCAACGCCGCCGTCATCCTGAACAACCAGGGCGAACCGGTCGGCACCCGTATCTTCGGGCCGGTCGTGCG
>NZ_JBOFBI010000101.1:0-2936 GCF_051645465.1 Tabrizicola sp.
ACCGGGTCGGTGGAACAGGGCTCCAGCGCGCCGCCGAGGACATTGAGCGAGGGTAGTTTCATGATGCCATCCTGGCAGGTGAGGGTGGGGCTGTCGAGGGTGTCCCACGGTGGGACAATTTCTGACGGTAACGAAATCAACGGCTTGGCAAGGCCGATACGAAATCTTAACCCCTGACCCCGTGCCGGCCAGGTTTCAGCGGCAGTCGACGCCGTAGCCCGAGACCGTGGGCAGGCCGCCGTCTTCGCCACCCTCGCCTGCGGTGGTTACGGAAAGATCGCCTGCGGGGCGGGTGTAGCCATAGGCGCAGAAGCCGAAGCCGGTGCCGGAGCATTCCTCGACCTCGGGCACTCCGGCGGCGGCGATGGCGCTGGCAAAGCCCATTCCTTCGGTTTCACGGTCGCCCGGAACCGGCTGCCATCCCGCCTCCATCAGGAGGATTCGGGCCTGATCGATGGGCAGATTGTAGATGTAAGGGACGCTGGCCGCCCCGCCGCAGAAAGGTTCCACCTTGGCAAGCGGGGTGACGGCGATGCCGTCGCTGCCGATCCGGCCGAGGTCGGCGGTGGGACCGGGGAGGAGGTCGCCCGAGAGGATGCGCACGCCGTCGTCGCCGAACGGACTGGCGTAGCCGATGAGCGGGCCTGCCCCCTTTGTGCCGTAGATGAGGGCGACGATCCGGTCGCCGGAAAAGAGGCCGACGTTGCCGTCCAAGAGTTCGCAGGTGCCGCTGGTGGCGGGGACGAAGCCGCCGACGAAGCTGACGGCGGTGAGATCGCCGAACGGAACCTCGCTGGTGACGCTCCATCCTTGGGCCTGCACGGCGCGGCCTGCGGGGGTTTCCGGGTTGGGAAGGGTGAGGTGATCGCAGAACTCTGGCGGGGCCGCATCGCCTGGGGCGGCGGGAAGGCTGTCGAGTGCCACGATCTGAAGGCCCGCGACCTGCGAGCTCAATTGCGTTTCGCCGAGGGCCGGGGCCGCGAGGGTGGCGAGGGCAAGGGAAAGGCGAAGGATCATGGCGGCCTCGGTTTGGGTCTGGCATCAGAGAAGCCGCGACCGGGTTGCTTGTCCAGTCGGAAAGGCCTGACCTTGCGTATGTGCGAAGGGCGGTGGCGCCGCGCAGGTTAATGGATGGTCTTTCTCTGCCGCTCTTGTTTTTCGCTGCAGTGCGGCCAGATTCCTGAGGGAGTTGCTGAAAGGGATCTGGATGGAAAGCCTTGCCGAAGACCTGACGACAATGGTGCGCCGTCCGCTGACGGCCGATCATGTCGCCGCGATCCGCGGTATCGGGACCGAACGGACGGTGGCCGAAGGTGAGATATTCCTGCGGACGGGCGACCCCTCGGATCACTTCTATCATGTGCTCGACGGGGCCTTCCAGCTTTGGGACGAGGCGCGCGGCGTGCAGATCGGAACGAACGTTCTGGCTGCCGGCCAGTTCATTGGCGAGATCGCCTTTCTGACCGCGGGGCGGATGCTGTACACGCTGCGCTGCGTCAGCCCGGCCCGGGTTCTGGAGGTCCCGCGCGAGGCGATGCTGCGGCTGATGGCGGCGGAGCCGGAGATGTCGGACATCATCGTCTCGGTCTTTGCGGCCCGCAGGCGTGCGATGCTGGAGCGGGCGACGACGGCGATCACTGTGGTCGGCCCGGCAGAGGATCGTCAGGTGCGGGCAGTGCTGGCCTTCTGCACGCGCAACAAGTTGCCGGTGGCGCTGCACGATCCGGCCTCGGACGCGGCGGCGGACTGGGGGGCGACGTGTTCGTTTCGCCCCGGTGACGGGCCGAAGGTGATCTTCGGCGCGAACGAGGTGCTGGCCGCCTGCACGCCCCAGGCCATCGCCGAGCGGATTGGGATTGCCTTTACCGCGACGGATGCGACCTTTGATGTGGTGATCGTGGGCGGCGGCCCGGCAGGCGTCTCGGCGGCGGTCTATGCTGGGGCCGAGGGTTTATGTGCGCTGGTGGTCGAGGATCTGGCGATCGGCGGACAGGCCGGAACCTCCAGCCGGATCGAGAACTACATGGGGTTTCCGACTGGCATCTCTGGTGCGGACCTGTGTTTCCGGGGCGAGGTGCAGGCGATGAAATTCGGCACGCGGTTTGCGATCCCGCACCGGGTCACCAGGTTGGAGCCGGAGGGGCAGGGATGGTGCCTGACCCTGGACAATGGCACGCGGGTGCTGGCGCGGTCGGTCGTGGTGGCGACGGGGGTGGAGTACCGGCGGATGCCCTTGGACCGGCTGGAAGAGTTCGAGGGGGCGGGGATCTATTATGCTGCGACCGAGGTCGAGGCGCGCTGGTGCCGCGAGACGGAAGTCGTGGTGATCGGTGGCGGCAATTCGGCGGGGCAGGCGGCGATGTTCCTGTCGCGCACCGCGAAGCATGTGCATGTGCTGGTGCGCGGAGGCAGTCTGGCGGCGAGCATGTCGGCCTATCTGGTGGACCGATTGCAGCGGACGGCCAACATCACCATCCATTACCGCACACAGGTGGCTGCGCTGAACGGGGAGAAGGCCCTGCAATCGGTGGTCATTCACAGCGCCGAGGACGGGCAGGACTGGGAGCTGAACGCACGGGCGGTCTTTGTCATGGTCGGGGCCGCGCCGAACACCGGCTGGCTGCAGGGGCGGGTGGCGGTGGATGGGAACGGGTTCGTGCTGACCGGGGCGGAGGCGGGGGCCGACGCGAGGGGGCGGTATGCGACCTCATGTCCCGGGATTTTCGCGGTGGGCGATGTGCGGGCGGGGTCGGTGAAGCGTGTGGCCTCGGGCGTGGGCGAGGGGTCGGTGGTGATCTCGGAAGTGTGGAAGCACCTTAATCCCTGAGGGGGAAGGCTACCCCGGCCAGCGGCGGGATCAGGTCGCCTGCGACGAGCCGGGTGAGGATGCGGGGCACGGGCGGGGTGCGGGAGACGGGCATCAGGACGCGGTCGCG
>NZ_JBOFBI010000102.1:0-4060 GCF_051645465.1 Tabrizicola sp.
CGCCCCCCGATCCTGTTCCTCAAGTCATAAACAGTCACGTCGCACTTATCACCGCGCAACAATATTTCAAACCCTGCATTTCTCACGCGTCGCCGCGTCACTTTCGCCCGATCCAGCGGTGGGTCCGCGCCGCCCAATCGTCGAAGTCGGCTCCGAAGGCCGCCTTCAGGCGCGCTTCCTCGTCCTGGATGAACCGCAGTTGAATCAGCAAGACGAACGTCAACACCAAAGGCAGCGCCAG
Organism: Tabrizicola sp.; assembly: GCF_051645465.1. Classification (GTDB taxonomy): domain Bacteria; phylum Pseudomonadota; class Alphaproteobacteria; order Rhodobacterales; family Rhodobacteraceae; genus Tabrizicola. Next base: position 242 of record NZ_JBOFBI010000102.1, read on the forward strand.
TATCGCGTCCAGCCACAGCACCGCACCCAGAAGGATCAATGCGTCCGCGAAGTAGATCGGGTTCCGCGAAAGGCTGAAAAGCCCGGTCGTGACCAAGGCGTTCGGATCCCGGCGCGGGATGATCGTCGTGCGTGAGAGCAACATCTGCACGGCGGCCCCGGCCATGATCCCGATCCCAACCGTGACCAACGCCTTCCCGACCCAGTCTCCGACCACGCCGAAGAGGGTCGGCGAAACGAACGACAGCACCCAGGCCACCGCGACATGCAGGGCAAGCCAGCTTGGCGGAATGTCGATCTCGGCAAGAAGGGGGCGCACGGCGTTCTCCTTTGGGCCGATCTAGACAGAGGCACTTCCCGCGCGCAACCCCACCGGTCCAGGTTTGTCGCCCGGAAGATCGATTGGTCCCGAAGGGCACTTCTTACCGAAAAGCTAACGTGCGCCCGCAAGCCATTGATTTTCCTTGCCTGGAAAAATTGTGCACTGTGCCCACCCCCCAATCACATGTCTCGACAACCGCTCCTCCAGGCCCGATAAAGCAGCGAAGAGGAGACCCCGAATGCCCACCGATTTCGCCGCCACGAAAAGCCTCTTCCACCTGCCCGAGGGGGTGATCTACCTCGACGGCAACTCCCTCGGCCCCATGGTCAAGACGGCCCCCGCCCGGATGGCCCGGGCGATGGAGGGGGAATGGGCCGAGCTTCTGATCCGCGGCTGGAACAAGGCCGGCTGGATGGCCCAGCCAGCGGTCCTCGGCGACCGGATCGGCAGGCTGATCGGTGCCGCCCCCGGAACGGTGGTCCTCGGCGACACCCTCTCGATCAAGGTCTACCAGGCCCTCGCCTCGGCCCTGGAGATGAACCCCAAACGCAAGGTCATCCTCTCCGACACCGGCAACTTCCCCTCCGACCTCTACATGGCCGAAGGCCTCTGCCGCACCCTCGGCGGCCAGTACCGGCTGAAGACGGTGGCCCCCGAAGAGGTCATGTCCGCGATCGACGATACCGTCGCCGTGACCCTCATCACCGAAGTCGACTACCGCACCGGCCGCCGTCACCACATGGGCGACATCACCAAGCGCGCGCATGAGATGGGGGCGCTCACGATCTGGGACCTCGCCCACAGCGCCGGCGCCCTCCCCGTCGACCTGACCGGCACCAAGGCCGACTTCGCCGTCGGCTGCACCTACAAGTACCTCAACTCCGGCCCCGGCGGCCCCGCTTTCATCTACGTGGCCCCCCGCCACGCCGAGACCGCCCGCCCCGCCCTCTCCGGCTGGCTTGGCCACGAAGCCCCCTTCGCCTTCGACCTCGCCTACCGCCCCGGTCGCGGGATCGAGCGGATGCGCGTCGGCACGCCCCCCGTCCTCCAGATGGCCGCCCTGGAAGCCGCACTCGACGTCTGGGACGGTGTCGACATGACCGAGGTCCATCTCCAGTCCCTCCGCCTGCAGGACCAGTTCATCAAGGCCATCGGAACCCGCGCGCCCATGCTGCAACTCGCCACCCCCCGCTCACACCTGATGCGCGGCAGCCAGGTCAGCTTCCGTCACCCTGAAGGCTACGCCATCATGCAAGCCCTGATCGCCGAGGGCGTGATCGGCGATTTCCGCGCCCCTGATATCCTGCGCTTCGGCTTCACACCGCTTTACATCGACGATGACGACGTCGCCCAGGCGGTGAACAGGCTCGCCAAGATCATGGACTACGGCAGCTGGGACAAGCCGGAGTTCAAACAGCGTGCGCTGGTGACCTGAGGGACCGACGCGCTACCACATTCCAAACCAATCTCATTTTGACCGAGGCCACATGATCCGCTCCATTTGTATCGCCCTAGCCTTGGCCACCGCTCTGGCCCAACCCGCATCTGCCGACCCCCCGGTCTTTAAGCGGGGACTTAACATCGATCTCTGGATCGATTGGCTCCCCGTCGCCGACATGCTCGCGAAGCCGGGCTACCTTGACCCCTATCCCGACTGGCGCAAGTCCATCACGCCCGATATGTTCAGCCTTCTCGCCAAGAACGGCTTTGACTTTGTCCGTGTGCCAGTAGACCCCGCGCCGATGCTGGCCCTCGGACCGGGCGAGGCGCAGGACGCCCTGATCGCCGACATGCGCGAAGGTGTCGAAGTGGCGCTCGCGGCGGGCCTCAAGGTGGTCGTCGACATGCATCCTATCCCCCGGCCCGCCGAACCCTGGGGCCTCGACGGCATACAGGACGCGCTCTGGCCCGACTACGTGACGCTCATCGGTCGGATCGCCACGGCGCTGGACGGATTGCCACCGGACCGGGTCGCCTTCGAGCTCCTGAACGAGCCGACCATCGACTGTGAGGGCGTCTTCATGGGCGCTCCGCAAAGATGGCCCGCGATGCAGGCCGACCTCCATGCCGCGGCCCGCAAAGGTGCCCCCGACCTCGCCCTCGTCCTGACCGGCGCCTGCTGGAGCCAGGCTGGCGCCCTCAAGGCGCTCGACCCTACACTGATCCCGGATGACAACGTCATCTGGACCTTCCACAGCTATTCCCCCTACGTCTACACCCACCAGGGTGCAATGTGGGCCCCGCCTCCCGCGAAATACATCTGGGACCTGCCCTATCCGCCCTCGCTGATGACGCCCGAAATCGCAGCCAAGCTTGCCGCCGACGCCGAAGCGCGGATGATGGCAGCCGAAGGCCAGGCCGACGCCGAGGCCATCGCCGCCGAAATCAAGACTTACAGCGAGACCCCCGATCGCGCCGTCGCCGACGACATCGCGGTTATCGCCGCCTGGGCCGATACGCATGGCATCCCCCGCAATCGGGTGCTCCTCGGCGAATTCGGCGCGCTCCACACCGTGGACGGGTCGTCCCTGCCGCGGGAATGGTACCATGCCTTCCTCGCACACAAACGCGGGTCCGCCGAAGCCGCCGGCATGGGCTGGGCGGTGCTGGGCTATGCGGGGGGCATGGGCGTGTCCATCGACGGCGACCCTCTGCGCGACCTCGCCCCCGAGACATGCCAGGCGCTCGGGCTTCAGCCCTGCAGCGACTGACCCGCCTGGCCGCGGGATTTCGCTGACACGGGCCGCAGGTGTTTGCAGCCCGCAACGAATGCGCTTGGATAGCCGAAACGGGAGAAGCGCATGATCAGATGCTCGGGCCTTGTCGCCGCACTTGCCGTCGCCTTGCCGGTTCAGGCCGAAACCGCCGCCGACCGCTTCCAGCCGAAACGCGGGCTGGGCCTTGAAGTCTGGAACGAATGGCTGACGACCGAGGATATGGTCACCCGCCCCGGCTTTCTGGATGTCTATCCTGACTGGCGGAAAGTGATCCCCTTTGAGGCCGTGATGGACCTGAAGGCCAAGGGGTTCGACTTCGTCCGCCTGCCGTTCGACCCGGCACCCCTCCTTCGGCTGGGGCCGGGCGAGGCGCAGGATGCTCTGATCGATCAGATTCAGTTGACCGCCAGCCTCGCGCAGGACGCAGGGCTGAAAGTGATCGTCGATCTCCACTCGATCCCCCGGCGAGATGAGACCTGGGGCACGGATGACATCGTCGGCAACCCGCAGCTTTTCGATGCGCATGTCGCTTTGGCGGGCAAGGTCGCAGCGCGGCTTCACGGCATGGACCCGGACCGCACGGCGCTTGAGCTTCTGAACGAACCAACCGGCGACTGTGACGCGATCTGGCAGAAGACCGGCCCCATGCTCTGGCCCGATCAGCTGACCCGCCTCCACGCTGCCGCACGCGCAGCCGCCCCCGACTTGCCGCTGATCCTGTCGGGTGCCTGCTGGGGCGGTACGGACGGGCTGGAACAGATCGACACTGCGCTCATCGGCG
>NZ_JBOFBI010000103.1:0-3083 GCF_051645465.1 Tabrizicola sp.
CTGCTGTTCCCGCGCATCGGGCTGGGGCTGGGCGGTGGCATCTTCGGATCGATCCGTGCGGCCACAGTTGGCGCGGTGATCCTGTTGTTTCTGATCAGGCTGATCAAGCGGGCCTGAGGGGTGGGGTTGGGGGAGTGAATGGCGGTTGTGTGGACGTTCGGCCCCGGCGCCACAGAGGGCCGCGCCTGACCGCGGGTGGGCGCTGCCGACGCCCGTGGTCAGCACTTTATGGCACCACCACTCCCCAGGCCAATCCCCGCGCAGGTTCCGCAAACGCGCCCGCCCTCCGGGGCGGTCAGGCGCGGCCCGGGGGCGCTTCGCGCTGTTAACCCCGGGCGGGAAGAACCACCAACGGCAGTGCGAAGGCGCATATTTCCCGACCGTCGACGCTGCGCTCAACGCGGCGACTGGCCACATCGTTATGCGCAACGGTTGAGCCCGCCGCCGAAGGGACGGGCACCGGACCCTCACCCCACCACGTTGAACGCAGGCCCGTAGGGATAATGCGTGATGTCTTCGGGGGCGTCTTCGGTCACGACGAAGATGTCATGCTCGCGGTAGCCGCCTGCGCCGGGCTGGCCGTCGGGGATGGTGAGCATCGGTTCCATGGAGATGACCATGCCGGGTTCGAGGACCGTGTCGATATCCTCGCGCAGTTCCAGTGCGGCCTCGCGGCCATAGTAGTGCGACAGGATGCCGAAGGAATGGCCGTAGCCGAAGGTGCGGTACTGCAGCATCTGGCGTTCGGCGAGGAAGTCGTTGATCTTGCCCGTGATTTCGGCGCAGGAGGCACCGGGGCGCAGCAGCGTCATGCCGTATTCATGCGCCGCGATGTTGTGTTCCCAGACGCGCATGGAGGCATCGTCGACCTCGCCCACGAAGAGGGTGCGTTCAAGAGCCGTGTAGTAGCCGGAAATCATCGGGAAGCAGTTGAGCGACAGGATGTCGCCGCGCTGCAGCTTGCGGTTGGTGACGGGGTTGTGCGCGCCGTCGGTGTTGATGCCCGACTGGAACCAGACCCAGGTGTCGCGGTATTCGGCATCGGGGAAGCGTTTGGCGATCTCCCGCTCCATCGCGTCGCGGCCTGCGATGGAGACCTCAAGCTCGGTCACGCCTTCGCGGATCGCCTCGCGGATGGCATAGCCGCCGATGTCGGCCACGTTGGAGCCGTGCTTGATGAGGGCGATTTCGGCGGGGGACTTCATCATGCGCTGGGCCATGGTGGCGGGGGCGATGTCCATCCCGCGTTTGGGCTGCAGGAAGGCGTTGAGCTTTTCGGCGCGCTCCATCGTCAGGTGGTCGGCCTCGCAGCCGATGGCGCGGCCGGTGCCGGTGACGGATACGACGGCGCGCCAGAAATTGTCGCGCTTCCAGTCGGTGTAGGTGATGTTGTCATCGACGGAGCGGCGCCAGGGCTGGCCCGCGTCGATGCCGGCCGAGATGGTGACGCAGGCGGTGGGGGTGACGACGCAGGCATAGGGACGCCCGAACGAGCAGTAGAGGAACCCCGAGTAATAGGCGACGTTGTGCATGGAGGTCAGCACGACGGCGTCGAGCGAATGCAGCTCCATGATGTCGCGCAGGCCTGCCAGACGGTCGGCATATTCGGCTTCGGCGAAAGGCAGGGGGGCCTTGGTGTTGTTGTGAAAGCGGTACTGTTCGGGGCGTTCCATGGTCAGACCTCATGCGGATGGGGCCTGCGGCGGAACCCCGAAAGGTCCCGGCGTACAGGACGGAAGCTGACGGGTCAGCGGGCGGCGGGGCCAGGCCCCTGTGACGACGCCATCGTCACGGCTTGGGGCAGAGGATGCCGGGGTGTGGGGCGATTGGCAAGGGGCGGCGGGCGTTTGGTCGTGGGTCAGTTCGAATGAGTGTTTCGCGCGGTGGGTTCAACGGGTCGTCGCAACACTTCATTCTTTGATTGAAGTAAGGAGTGTGAGCCATGACGTATCGTCGCCGGATATTCTTCACGGACCAGCAGAAGGCGGAGATTTGGGATCGCTGGCAGCGCGGCGAGTCGATGAGTTCGATCGGTCGGGGATTTGAGCGCAACTCGTCGTCGATCTATCCGCTTCTGGCGCGCACGGGCGGCATCCGCCCGCCTGATCGGGTGCGGTCCCGCTTGGCCCTGACGCTCGGCGAACGCGAGGAGATCTCCAGAGGCCTGCGCGCCCGGCAGTCCCTGCGCTCCATCGCGCGTGCCCTGCAGCGGTCCGCATCGACCATCAGCCGCGAGGTCCGACGCAACGGCGGTGCGGCGCAGTATCGCGCAACCCCGTCGGATCAGGCGGCCTGGGACCGCGCGCGGCGTCCCAAACCCTGCAAGCTGGCGGGCAGCCCATATCTTTGCCGCGCCATATCCGCCAAACTCAGGCGCAAATGGTCCCCGCAGCAGATTGCAGGCTGGCTCATGCGAGAGCATCCCGATGACGCGCAGAGGCGCGTGTCCCATGAGACGATCTACAAAAGCCTGTTCATTCAGGCCCGTGGTGTGCTGAAGAAGGAATTGCTGGCGCATCTGCGCGCCAGACGGTCGATCCGCCGGTCGCGCCATGCCAGCTTGAAGGGCGACGGCCTCGGCCAGATCAAGGATGCCCTGTCGATCCGGGACAGACCGGCATCGGTCGAAGATCGCGCCGTGCCCGGCCACTGGGAAGGCGATCTGATCGCAGGCTCCGCCAACAGCTTCATCGCCACGCTGGTCGAGCGCCAGTCGCGCTTCGTCATGCTGGCGAAGGTCTGCAACAAGGACACGCAGAGCGTGATGACGGCCCTCATCAAGCAGTCAAGGAAGCTCCCGCGCGAGCTTTACCGATCCCTCACCTGGGATCGCGGAACCGAGATGTCAGGCCATCGACGCTTCACGCTGGCCACGGATATCGAGGTCTACCTGTGCGATCCGCAAAGCCCCTGGCAGCGCGGCACGAACGAAAACACCAACCGGCTCTTGCGCCAATACTTCCCCAAAGGCACCGATCTGTCGGTATACAGTCAGGCAAAGCTGAGCGCCGTCGCCCGGCAGCTCAACGAACGCCCCCGCAAAACGCTCGACTACGAAACACCCGCCGAGCGTTTCCAAGCAT
>NZ_JBOFBI010000104.1:0-6874 GCF_051645465.1 Tabrizicola sp.
CGACCTTCTCGAACTGGTGCTGGCGGAGCATCCCCGTCGTGTCCTTCCCCGCCGAGCCCGCCTCGGACCGGAAGCAATGCGTATGCGCCGTAAGGCGCAGAGGCAGCTCCGCCTCATCCAGGATGTCCCCGGCCACCGTATTGGTCAGCGTGACCTCCGAGGTCGGGATCAGCCACCAGCCGTTGGTCGTCTGATAGCTGTCCTCGGCGAATTTCGGGAGCTGGTTGGTCCCATACATCGCGTCTTCCTTGACGAGGACCGGGGTCCAGGTCTCGGAAAGCCCATGCTCGTTCACATGCATGTCCAGCATCAACTGCGCCAGGGCCCGATGAACCCGCGCCACCGCGCCCCGCAGGACGACGAACCGGCTGCCGGACAGTTTGGCTGCCGTCGGGAAGTCGAGCCCTTCCTTCGCCGCCGGAATTTCGAAATGCTCCAGCGGCTGGAAGGCAAAGTTCCGCGGGCTCCCCCGGCGACGGACTTCGACGTTCCCGGTCTCGTCCGCACCGTCGGGCACCTCATCCAGCGCCGCGTTCGGAATACGCATCAAAGCGTCCCGCAGCCGCGCGTCCTCGGCCCCGGCCTCTTCCGTCAGCCGAGCACCTTCGGCCTTCTTCTCGGCCACCAGCGCCCGGAGCCGCTCGAACTCGGCATTGTCTCCACGAGCCTTGGCGGCCCCGACATCCTTGGAAGCCGCATTCTGCGCCGCAGCCGCGGTTTCAGCGGCCAGGATCTTCGCCCGCCGCGCTTCGTCGATGGAAAGCAGCTCCGACGACATCGGCGCCAGTCCACGACGGGAAAGGCTCGCGTCGAACGCAGCCGGGTTCTCGCGGATGAAGCGGATGTCGTGCATCGGTCTTGCCTCGTCGTTCGGTGAAGTCGTCCGGCCCATATGCCCGATAACGGGGCAGGGGAAAAGGTCTTGGGGCCCGGGCCTGCGCGCGCCCTCTGGCAAAGCGCGCGGAAAGGCCTTACATCACCCCGCAATCGCTAACGGGCGCCGCAGTATCAGTCGCCCGGCTCCGCTGGAAAGGATGCCCATGTTCGTCACCCCCGCCTTCGCCCAGGCCGCAGAAGCTCCGCCCGCGGGCGCCGTCTTCGCGCAGTTCCTGCCGATCCTCCTGATCTTCGTCATCTTCTACTTCCTGCTCATCCGCCCGCAGCAGAAGAAGATGAAGGAACACCGCGCGCTCATCGAGGCACTGCGCCGGGGCGATCAGGTTGTGACCTCGGGCGGGATCGTCGGCAAGGTGTCGAAAGTCCAGGAAGACAACATGGTCGAGGTCGAGATCGCCGAAGGCGTCAAGGTCAAGGTCATCAAGCACACTATAACCCAGGTCCTGAACAAGACCGAACCGGCTGCAAGCTAAGGTCTGACACATGGAACCTATGGCGCTCTGGAAGCGGATCCTGATCCTGCTCATCTGCGGTTGGGGGATCGTTGCTGCGACCCCGAACCTGTTCTACGCGCAGGTCGAGCGTCACAACGATGCCGCCGCCGCCATTGAGGCGGCAGGTGGCACCGCGACGCCCGAGCAGGAAGCGGCGCTTGCCGAATGGCCAGGCTTCCTGCCCTCGGCGCTCATGAACCTTGGCCTCGACCTGCGCGGCGGCGCGCATCTTCTGGCCGAGGTCCGGGTCGAGGATGTGCACAAGGCCCGGATGGATTCGCTCTGGCCCCAGGTCCGCGACGCGCTTCGCGAAATTCGCGATCAGGTGGGTAATGTCCGTGACATCTCTCCGGACAATCTGCCGATCCTTCGCGTAACGATCGAGAAGCCCGAAGGCATGGCCGCCGCGATCGAGGCCGTCAGCGCCCTCGGCACCAACGTGATGTCGCTGACAGGGGCTTCAGAAAGCACGCTCGACGTGACCGCGGACGGCAATGACATCGTGATTCAGCTTTCTGAGGCCGAGAAGGAGGCCTCGGACGAACGCACGCTCCAGCAGTCGCTTGAAATCATCCGCCGTCGGGTTGACGAGGCCGGGACCCGTGAACCCACGATCCAGCGCCAGGGCGAGGACCGGATTCTGATCCAGGTTCCCGGCATCGGCTCGGCGCAGGAACTGAAAGAGCTGATCGGCCAGACCGCCAAGCTGACCTTCAACGCCGTCGTTCGTGGCCCGATCGCCGATGCCGGCGCCGATCCTGGCGCGCGGAACCTGCTTTTGCCCTCGCTTGATGAAGAGGGGATCTACTACATCGTCGAGGAAAACCCCGTCGTCTCGGGCGAGGATCTGGTCGACGCCCAGCCCTCGTTCGACCAGGACGGCCAACCCGCTGTCAGTTTCCGCTTCGACACCACCGGCGCGCGCCAGTTTGGCGACTATACGGCCGCGAACATCGGCGCGCCCTTCGCGATTGTCCTTGATGACGAGGTGATCTCGGCCCCGGTTATCCAAAGCCACATCGCCGGCGGGTCTGGGATCATCACCGGCAACTTCTCGATCGAAGAATCGACCCGTCTGGCCGTCCTCTTGCGCGCAGGTGCCCTTCCGGCCGAGATGAACTTCCTGGAAGAACGCACGATCGGCCCCGAGCTTGGGCAGGACTCGATTGAAGCGGGCAGGGTGGCCGGGCTGATCGGCCTGGCTGCCGTCGCGATTTACATGATCGCCTGCTACGGGGTCTTCGGCCTGATGGCCAACGTAGCACTTGCGATCAACATCGCGCTGATCATGGGCGTTCTCTCTGCCATCGGTGGCACGCTCACTTTGCCGGGCATTGCCGGCATCGTGCTGACCATGGGTATGGCGGTTGACGCCAACGTGCTGATTTTCGAACGCATCCGAGAGGAACTGCGCACCGGCGTCAACGCAAGGCGGGCTGTCGAGGTTGGCTTCGACCGCGCCTTCTCGGCGATCATGGATTCGAACGTGACGGGCTTCCTGACGGCAATCATCATGTTCTGGCTCGGCTCGGGCCCGGTGCGCGGTTTCGCTGTCACGCTTGGCCTTGGGATCATCACCTCGATGTTCACCGCCGTCTACGTGACCCGCCTCATCATCGAGTTCTGGCTCGAGTGGAAACGACCGAAGACGATCGTCGTCTGACCCAAGGAGAATGCAAAATGGCCTGGCGTCTGCGGCTTGTCCCTGAAAAGACCAACATCAACTTCTTCAGCCTGCAATGGATCACCTTCGGCAGCTCGATTGTGGCAATGGTGGCCTCGGTCATCCTCCTCCTGACCGTCGGCCTGAACCTCGGCATCGACTTCCGCGGCGGCACGACGATCCGGACCGAGTCCACCACTGTGGTGGATGTTGGCGTCTACCGCGAGGCGCTCTCGACGCTTGAGCTTGGCGATGTCGCGATTTCCGAGGTCTTCGACCCATCCTTCCGCGCTGACCAGCATGTCGCGATGGTCCGGTTTTCGGCGACGGAAGGCGGCGAGGCGGTCACGGCCGACGACATCGCCAAAGTTGAGGCCGCACTGAAGGCGGTCGACCCCGCCATCACCTTCCCGGCCGTAGAATCGGTCGGACCTAAAGTCTCCTCCGAACTTATCACTTCGGCCATCCTGGCAGTGATCGCGGGCGCCATCGGTATCCTCTTCTACGTCTGGGTCCGCTTCGAATGGCAGTTCGCCATCGGCACCGTTGCTGCGCTCATTCACGACGTCCTGGTGACCGTGGGGCTCTTCGTGCTTTTCCAGATCAAGTTTGACCTCTCGATCGTCGCGGCCCTCCTGACCATCCTGGGCTATTCGGTCAACGACACGGTCGTGATCTTCGACCGCCTCCGCGAGAACCTGGCCAAGTACAAGCAGATGCCGCTCCGCGAGATGATGAACCTCACGGCCAACGAAACGCTTTCGCGCACGATCATGACCGCCTCGACCACGCTCATCTCGCTGACCGTGCTTCTGATCTTCGGCGGCGACGTGATCCGCGGCTTCGTCTTCGCGATGTTCGTGGGCGTCATCCTTGGCACCTACTCGACGCTCTACATGGCAAAGAACATCGTTCTGATGATCGGCATCGACCGCAGCGACAAGCCGAAGAAGTCCGAGAAGAACGAGTTCGCCGACGTAGACGCCTGACATGCGCCTGACCGAGGTCACATACGGCTCGGCCAAGGCAATCGAGGGCTACGGGCCGGGCTTCTTCCGCGTGGCAGGCCATGTCCTGCGCGGCGCCTGCCTCATCACCCCCTGGGACGCAGGTCCGTGGGGCGGCTACGATGACACCGCAGCGCCCCTTAGCCTCGCGGGCAAGATCGACGTCCTCTTCGTCGGCACCGGATCGGGCATCGCCCACGTGCCGCAGGCCTTCCGCGAGGCGCTGGAGGGGCAGGGGATCGGGATCGAGGTCATGGCCTCACCCACCGCCTGCCGGACCTACAACGTGCTTCTTGGCGAAGGCCGCCGCGTGGCCGTAGCACTTCTGCCGGTCGAATAGGCGCATCGGGCCGCCCCGTCATGCGCTCTGAGGTGGGATGGTAGGCCCGGAGGGACTCGAACCCCCAACCAAGGCGTTATGAGCGCCCTGCTCTAACCAATTGAGCTACAGGCCCATGGCGCTTCACTACCAGACCGTGGGCGATGGTCAAGGTTGCTGCGCGTCCAGCGGGCCGGGCAGGGGGATGATGTGCTGCCACCCCGCAGCACTATCCACCTGGTGGAATCGGGTAACCCTGTCCGCCACAAAGCGGGTGCTGTCGCCGCGCGCGACATGGCGGGTGACGGTGACCTCGCCCGCGTGGTGGTCGATGACGTTGAAGTCGTTCTCCTCACCCCTCAGCCTGGTGGAAAGGGTGGTCCCGGCCTGCACACAGACCATCTGCCGCCCTCCCTTGCGCAGGGCGAACGGGTCGGCTGCCCATTGGTGCAGATGGCCCGTCAGGATCACATCCGCCCCGGCTTCGGCCAGCGCTTCGGCGGCAGGTCCAGCCCCTTTCATCGGGGCCTTTCCGGTCTCTGGGGGCTGGGTCAGCGGATGGTGCAGCACGACCAGACGCAACTGCCCCGGACGCGCCGCCCGCAAACGGTCTGTTGCAAGCTGAAGCGACGCAGGCCGAACAAGCCCGCGCTGCCAGACCAGCGGGTCGGTCGTGTTCATCCCGATCACCCGAAGGTCTGCAGTCTCCGCTATCGGCTCCAGATCGGTCGCCACGGACCGCCGATACCCATGGAACGGCCAAAACAGCCGCGCCAGCGGGTTGTACAGCGGCACGTCGTGATTGCCCGGCACCGAGATCACCGGCCCCGGCAGCCGCCGGATCAGCGCCACCGCCGCGGCCCATTGCGGGGCCAGCGCCCGTTGGGTCAGATCGCCCGAAATCACGGTGAGGTCGGGGGCCAAAGCAGCGCAGGCCTCGACCAGCGGGTCGATCAGTTCGGGCCGGTCGCGCCCGAAATGCAGATCGGAAAGGTGGATCAGGCGGCCCATGCGCCTCAAGCCCCCTGGTCCGGCGGCACGATCACGGTCAGCGCATCCTTCAGCACGCGAAAGCGGAACGGCGCACGCATCTTCTCGCGCTCGCCGTCACGGGCGATGGTGCGGCGGCGGCTGTGGGTGTCGATCTCCATTTCTTCCCCCGCCTCCAGCGCGAAGTCGCGGTAGGGACGGGCGGTCCGAAGCGCGATCCGGATGGCAAAGCCCAGAAGTTGCCAGCGCCGCAGCTCGGGGGCGATGTAGACCGCAAGCTTGCCCTCCCGGATCAGGTCCACCCCGTCCTGCATGCCGTATTGCTCCAACTGGTAGGCGTTCCGGGCCACGAATACCATCGGGCTCCGCCAATGGTCGGTGCGCCCGTCAATGGTGATGCGCAAGCGACTGGGCCGGTCATAGGTCACCAGCGTCCGCAGCGCCGACCAATAAGCCGCCACGCGCGAACGCCCCCACTTCGCATAGGCCGCCTCGCGACGCTCCAGAAGCGCGGGGTAAAGGCCAAGGCTTGCATTGTTCAAGAACAGCTGACCGTTCACTTCGGCTGCGGAAACCACCCGCTCGGTCCCGGCCAGCAGCACCGAGATTGCCGCGGTGGGGTCGCCCGGCAGGCCAAGGCTGCGGGCGAAGAAGTTGAACGTCCCCATTGGCACGATCCCAAGCGCCGTGCCCGTGCCCGCAAGGGCGCCCGCGACTGTGCAGATCGTGCCATCGCCACCCGCCACGATGACGGTACCGAACCCGCCCGCCGCCACGCGCTGCGCTTCGGCAGGCATCCGCGAGCCCTTCCGGACCAGCCGGATCTCGGGATCAAGTCCCGCATCGCGGAAGGGCTGCACCAAAGCCCGGATGCGCGCTGCGGCCTTCTTCCCCGACCCGGTATTGGCCAGAATGCAGACCGGCCCCCTGATCATGACATACGTCCCCGTGCCGCAACGCGGCATTGCGCCACCGCTTCGACATAAGGGGCCGCCGGCCCAAGTCAAACCCCGCCCCCGGCGCTTTGTTGCAGTGCCCCGAGGAAACGCGTATGGGGGCCGCGGGCAGCGAAGGAGCGGCGAAATGGCCACGGGGCACAACGGTCTCACCTATGCGGACGCGGGCGTGGACATCGACGCCGGAAACGCCCTGGTCGACCGGATCAAGCCCGCCGCCAAGGCCACAAACCGCCCCGGCGTGATGGGCGGCCTCGGCGGGTTCGGCGCGCTCTTTGACCTCAAGGCCGCAGGCTACACCGATCCCGTGCTGGTGGCCGCGACGGATGGGGTCGGCACGAAGCTCCGCATCGCCATCGACACCGGCCATGTCGACACGATCGGCATCGACCTCGTCGCCATGTGCGTCAACGACCTCGTCTGCCAGGGCGCCGAGCCCTTGTTCTTCCTCGACTATTTCGCCACCGGCAAGCTAGAGGTCGAACAGGCTGCGCGCATCATCACCGGCATCGCCAAGGGCTGTGCCGATTCCGGCTGCGCCCTCATCG
>NZ_JBOFBI010000105.1:0-4846 GCF_051645465.1 Tabrizicola sp.
TTCGCACTCCAAACAACTCTACCGATACCTAACTCGCGTTTTACGACATGCGTTCAACCAGAGGAGATCAGACATGACCGAAGAGGTGCTTTTGACCCGCCGTGCGACGCTCTATTCTGCCTTGGCCGGAATTGGTGCCGTCGCTGTTGCCAGCAGTTCCGCAAGTGCGCAAGACGCCGCCGCACGCCCGTTGTCGGGCAAGGTCGCCATCGTCACCGGCGCGCGCAACAACCAGGGGCGGGCCTATGCCGTCGAACTTGCCCGGATGGGGGCCGACCTCGTGCTGCACTACCATCGGGCCGAAACGCTGGCCGAAGTCGAAGAAACCGCGGCGCTGGTCCAGGCGGAGGGGGTTCGCACGGCACTGGTCAGTGGCGATCTTGGCGATCCTGCCGTGGCCCGCGCTGTGTTTGATCTGGCCGACTCGACATACGGCGGGGCGGATATCCTCGTCCATACCGCGGGCGCCATCATCAAGAAACCGGTGGCCGAATTCGCCGATGAGGAGTTCGAAAAGCTGTTGAACGACAACACCCGCACGACGTTCTACACGATGCGGGAGGCTGCGCGGCGGCTGCGCGACGGGGGGCGGATCGTGGCGATCGGAACCTCGCTGACAGCGGGTGCGGCACCGGGCTATGCCGTCTATGCAGGCACCAAGGCCCCGGTCGAAGAGTTCAGTCGCATGATGGCGCGCGAGCTTGGCGCGCGTGGCATCACGGTGAACAACATCGCGCCAGGCCCGCTGGACAACCCGTTCTTCCACTCCGCCGAAACGCCGGAGAGTACCGAGTTCGCGACCCGCCTTGCGCCCTCGGGCCGGCTTGGCACCGAGGCCGACATCGTGCCGGTCGTGGCGACCCTGACCGGCCCGGAAGGCGCTTGGATCAACGGGCAGACCCTGTTCGTAAACGGCGGCTATCTGACGCGGTAAACATACCCGGTCCGACACGCCACCTGAAGCTATGCCCGGCGCTCCCTTGTCGAGGGGGCGCCAAGGCCCAAGTCGATTGCGGGTTTTCTTTGAGTCCCGGCTGCCGATACTCGCTTTGCTGACCCGGCCCGTCGGCCACAGAAGTGCTTGGTGAAAACCTGATGCAAAGGGACCATCAAGGGCAGCGCGCTTGATGGCGATGAGGTTGACTGTCTGAGCAAACCAACGGCGCCGGGTTCGGATCATGTGCGTTGCGTGCCGCGGCGGGGAGCGTTCTTCGGAGAGCCCTCATCCAACCCCCGACCGCCTCAGTCGCCCCCTTGCCAAAGCGCCTTGCGTTCGGCGTGCAGGATCGTGTCCTCAAGTGCCGCGAAGGCCGCATTGGTGAAACGTTCGAACTTGCGGAGGAGCGGCGGCGGCGTCTCGTCGCGTAGCACCAGGCACAGGTCGCGTTCCGGATGCGTGATGCGGATGTTGACCGCCTCGATCGAGAAGGTGCGGCGCAGCGAGAAGACCACCGAATAGGGCAGCACCGTAAGCGCGTCGGAGGCCGCGATCATGGACAAGACGGCATTCAGCGATCCGCCGGAAAAGGCGATGCGCAGATCGGTCAGGCCGATGGCGGCCACTACCGACTTCAGGTCGTTGTAAAGCGGGCTTCCCGCAGGCGGGGCGACCCAAGAATATGCGCCGATGTCCGGCAGCGCCAGATTGCGCTTGCGAAGGAGCGGATGGCCCATCCGGCAGGCGATGACGTTGCGACCTGGCAGCAGGCGGATCATCCGCAGGCCGGTCGGTGCAGAGGCCCGATGGATTGGCAAGATCGCCGCATCCAGCGCCCCGCCGATCAGGAGCGGCAAAAGCTCGCCCCAGTAGCCGTAGCGCTGTTCGATCCGAACCTCGGGGTTTTGCACCTGAAACTCGGCGATGCGCGGGGACACGACACCATCCATGAAGAATGGCGAGCCGCCAACCCTAAGCACTCCGGCTTTGCCGCTACGGTGCCGGTCCAGTGTGTCAGTCGCGGCAAGTTGCGCCTCGAGCACGCGGCGGCCCTGCGCCGCCAGTGCTTCGCACAGTTCCGTCGGTTTCAGCGGGCGACGCGAGCGGTCGAAGAGCGGCTCGCCGATCCGCGCCTCCAGCAGTGCAATGGTGCGCGACAGCGAGGGCTGCGACTTGCCAAGGCTCGCCGCACCCTCGACCACGCCACTGCCATCAACCACCGCGGCCAGGATCATCAGGTGTTCGGGATCAAGCTTCATAACCTGATGTTATGTGACGAGGTCGGGATTCGATACAATAGCCTTCCGACATGGCGCAGTATCTTCAAGCCAAAAGGGGGCAAAGGCCGATGTCCTTATTCCAGCCCGAATTCACTGCCCGCACTGCCCGTGTCCGTGTCAGGTTTGGCGTCGGCGCAAGCCGCTTGGTTGCCGATGATGTGCGGGCGCTGGGGTGTTCGCGGGCGCTGATCCTGTCGACGCCGCAGCAGGTTGCAGCGGCGATGCGGACGGCCGAGGATCTGGGGCCGCTGGCTGCAGGGATCTTTTCCAAGGCGGCGATGCACACGCCGGTCGAGATCACAGCCGAGGCGATGGCCCATGTCGCCGAGGTGCGGGCCGACTGTCTGGTTGCGGTTGGAGGCGGGTCCACGACCGGACTGGGCAAGGCGATCGCGCTGCGCACCGACTTGCCACAGGTTGTCATTCCGACCACCTATGCCGGGTCCGAGGCGACGCCGATCCTGGGGCAGACCGAAAACGGGCTGAAGACCACCGTAACGGATGATCGCGTGCAGCCCGAGGTCATCATCTACGACCCTGATCTTGTGGCGGGTTTGCCGGTGCCGATGACGGTGACCAGCGCGCTGAACGCCATCGCCCATGCCGTCGAGGCGCTCTATGCACGCGACCGCAATCCCCTGTCGTCGATGCTTGCGATGGAAGGCATCCGCGCCTTCGCCCGCGCGCTGCCTCAGGTTGTCGCCGATCCCCGCGACGTGGCGGCGCGGGGAGAGACGCTTTATGGCGCCTGGCTTTGCGGCACCGTCCTGGGGCAGGTCGGGATGGCGCTGCACCACAAGCTTTGCCACGCGCTGGGCGGGTCCTTCAACCTGCCGCATGCCGAGACGCATGCGGTGATCCTGCCGCATGCCGTGGCCTATACCGAACCTGCCGTCACCGACCTGCTGGCCCCGGTGGCCGAGGTCATGGGCGGCGCGACTGCGGGGGCGGCGCTGCACGCCTTTGCAGCCCGCATGAGCGCACCCATGGCGTTGCGCGATCTTGGACTGAAAGAAGCCGACCTCGACCGCGCGACGGAGATCGCGACGAGAAACCCCTACTGGAACCCGCGTCCGGTGGACCCCGTCCCCTTGCGCGCGCTTTTGGCGCGGGCCTGGGCCGGAGAGCCGCCGGTCGCATGAAACAACAATAAACAACGACTTACGGGAGGAACATCATGATAACACGCCGCGGCCTCATCCGCTCTACCGCCGCTTCGGGCCTTGTGCTTGCAACGCCTGGGCTCTTCGCCCCCGCCCTGGCACAGGGCGCCACGATCAAGGTCGGCTATGTCAGCCCGCAGACGGGGCCGCTGGCCGCGTTCGCCGAGGCGGATGCCTTCATTCTGGAAGGTTTTGCCAAGGTCGCGGCCGAGAAGGGCCTGCCCATCGAGGTGATCGTCAAGGACAGCCAGTCAAACCCCAACCGTGCGGCCGAGGTGGCCAAGGAACTGATCATCGACGAGGAAGTCAGCCTGATGCTGGTGGCTTCCACCCCCGAGACGACGAACCCCGTCGCCACCACCTGCGAGGCCGAGGGTATCCCCTGCATCTCGACGGTGGCACCGTGGCAGCCCTGGTTCATCGGCCAGCAGGGCAATCCTGGTGATCCGGCCTCCTGGGCGCCGTTCAACTATGCCTATCATTTCTTCTGGGGGCTGGAGGATGTCATCGCCGTCTTCACCAACATGTGGGGGCAGCTTGAGACCAACAAGTCCGTCGGCGGTCTCTTCCCGAACGACGGCGACGGCAACGCCTGGGGCGATCCTAACGTCGGCTTTCCGCCGGTGCTGGCGGCGCAGGGCTATACGCTGACCGATCCCGGGCGCTACCAGAACCTGACGGACGACTTTTCCAGCCAGATCAACGCCTTCAAGGCGGCGTCCGTGGAAATCGTCACCGGCGTGGTGATCCCGCCCGACTTCACCACGTTCTGGACCCAGGCCAAGCAGCAAGGCTTTACCCCGAAGGCTGCCTCCATCGGCAAGGCGATCCTGTTCCCGCAGGCGGTCGAGGCGCTGGGCGATACCGGGCACAACCTGTCGTCCGAGGTCTGGTGGTCGCCGTCGCACCCCTTCGCGTCTTCGCTGTCCGGTCAGTCGGCAGGCGATCTGGCGGCGGGCTACACTGCTGCGACGGGCCGGCCCTGGACGCAGCCCATCGGCTTTGTCCATGCGCTGTTCGAGATGGCGGCGGATGTGCTGGGACGCGTCAGCGATGCAGGTGACGGCGACGCGGTGGCCGAGGCGATCGCGGCGACGAACCTCAAATCCATCGTTGGCCCGATCGCATTCAATGGCGCCGGTCTGCCGCCCTTTGCGGTGAAGAACGTGGCGAAGACGCCGCTTGTCGGTGGCCAGTGGCGGTTGAAGGATGGCGGCGGCTATGACCTGGTGATCGTCGACAACAAGACCGCGCCGAACGTGCCGACCGGTGGGGTGATGGAAGCCATCATCTGACCGTCGACCGCATCGCAGCAGCCCCCTGCCCGCAAGTGGAAGGGGGGCCGTACATCCGCAAAGGTCTCCCCGATCAAGTGACTGGACCGCACCCGGAAATGCCCCTTCTCGCCCTTCAGAATGTCTCGAAATCCTTTGGCGCCCTGACCGTCGCCGATGCGATTTCCTTTG
>NZ_JBOFBI010000106.1:0-4821 GCF_051645465.1 Tabrizicola sp.
TTATGCAATTGGCGCAGCCGTTGATCTGGGAAGCCCGCATCTTCACGAGTTCAGTAAGGATCGGATCGAAGTTGGTGGCGGCGGCGAACTCGGTCGCCGAGCGTTGCCAATTCTTCATCAGCGAAGGGGCAGCAGCGAAAGGGTTGAGTCTTGCAGTCATGGTTGGCTTCCTTCTGTTGGTCGCAAAACCATGACGAGCCAGCCTGCGCCAGTGTGACATCCGTCCTCATGTTATCGATGCGTCTCGTCGCTCGCCAAATTGATTGGTCTCTCGCGTGATTACGGGAGAGTTCCGCGCAGCCCAACGACTCCGAGTTCGCACCTGCGCGCAAGCCGAACTTGGCGTTGCCGAAGACAGCCGTCAAAGCCCCTTACTGCTGCGCGAACTAACCGCTAACTTCTCAACGAGTTCTGCAGGGATGGGCCTACTCTCCGAGAAGGTAACGCCGCTCTTGGTTGCCTTGAGTTTCAGGGCAGCGATCTCGTCGGCATGGGCAGCAATTGCACCTGGGTCAACATAGAGACCGCATTGCTTACTGAAGGCAGCATAGCCCGCGACGACCGTTCCTTCGATCTGAAATCCGGGCATATCGTACATGATCACCTCTTCAGCGTCCGAGAGTGCCCGCGCTAGCTGGGCACGCAGATGGCCCAACATGGCGCGGAACTGTTCCGGTGCAGCGGCTATGTAGGCCTCATGGCTCTCTTTTTTCGTCATTCTGACTATGTGCCTTTCGGCATGTTCAAAAGCAACAATGACGGGGCACGAAAGCGCTTCCCGGTGCCGTCCCACCCTTTGCGTTCAGTGGCCGCCGTTCCTCCTGCCCAAGCCTACACGAAGCGCGCGCCGAGCCAGGCCTGCCAGGCTGGCTCGACGTCTGCAGCGATAGCGGGTGCCTGTTTGCCGTAGAGGTAGAACCGCACCGAGACGTGGACCGGCCCGCCGACCGGAAAGCCGATCAAGTGGGCGATGCCCGGCGCTGGTCTCGCCAGCTTCAGGATCACGCTGAACCCGTGCGGCGAGTAATCCTGCACCTCCAGCAGTGTGCCTTTCAGGTCCGGCACATCACCGCCCGGCTTGATGGCTTGCCCCGCTGCATCACCTGCGATGCCAAACGGGTCCATCAGCCGACCGAACGCCTCAGCCACCGAACCATCATGCTTCGCCGCAAGCGGGATCAGTGCGCTTTTCTGGCCCGGAAAATGTTCGAGGTAGAGCCGCAGGATCTTGAAGAACGAGACCCAGCCTACGGCATGCCCCTCGAACTGCCCGTCCCAGTCGTCGCTCTCGGCAAACCAGCGATGGACGACCCGAACCGTGCAGGTGCCCCCCGCTTTTGCCTCGACCGTCCATTCGGTCGCGACCTTGCCCGGCCCCTCGTCCGTCTCGGCCAAAAAGCGGTGCGGGGGCTCCCATTCTGTGATTGCCGCCACCGAATCCATGCCGCCGTCCGGCGCGAAATGGCAGACGCTCTGCCCGCCCACCCGCCCGTCGACCTCTGCCGGTACGAACCAGGCCGAAATTCCCGGCCCCGTTGCAATCGCCTCCCAGACCGTCTCCGGCGCCCCTCGCACTTCGACTTCGGCTTGCACGGAGCGGTGCCCCGTCGGTTCCTTTCTGACAGGCATCATGCATCCTTTCCGGGTTTTGACGTGGGATGGGCGATAACGATCAGCCGATGCGCCCGCCCGCCGGGTGCGGCCGCATCGTGATAGCGGCTGACAAGGCTTGCCACCGCCTGAGTCAGATCGCGCGTGAACGCGGCACGGTCAGCGGGCGAGGCGAAGCGGATCTCGGTATCGATGGCAAGCGTGGCGAGGTCCTTGTCCGCCTGGCGCGCGCGCCGCCAGAGATCCCCGACCTCGCGCACGACGCGCGCGCCAAGCGCCACCAGATAGCTGGCGGCCAGGCGATCCTTGCTCCGTGCAGGGTCTGCGGCCACGGGACCGAAGACCTCTGGTGAGACGGCATAAGAAGCGGCGCTCGCCACCATCAGGCGCTCGGTCAGCCCGCCCCAGGTCCGCGTGTCGGCGACCTGGATCAGCCCGTGCTCTTCCAGCGTGCGGAGGTGGTAGTTGATCCCCTGCCGCTTCAGGCCAAGCCGTGTCGCGAGCGTCGCAGCCGATGCAGGCTCCTGCAATTCCGCGAGAAGCCGGTTCCGCGCCGGATCGAGCGCTGCAGCCGCAGCGCCCGGTCGATCAATGACTTCAACGTCGAACATGTTGCACCCGCCTTGACAAGTCTCACTGTCAATCACATTGACGAGCAATTTTGTCAAGGCACGAGGAGATGGCGCTGACACTGCGCGCGTCGATTGGGCCGACCGCAATGGACAAATACGGGTGCTCAGTAAAGGGTCAGCTTCGTCACAATTGCAGGCCGTGGTGGCAGAAATGCTGCAGGATCTGTCAACGGTGGCTTTGGAGAAGCCGCACTGCAGAGACGACGACCCCTCGGATGACCGGTCAGGGCCGCCTTTGCGATTTAGCGATCGAGATCGCTTGCTTTCCGAACTCTGAACGCGGCCATTTTTGCCCGGTTTTGACAAGATGCGGAACAGTAGCGCCGAGTTGCGTTCTTCGAAGTATCGACAAATACTCTGTCGCACCGGGAAGCGCTGCATACTCCTAGTCGATCAGAGACCTGTGCGCCGATGACCCGCGCCAAGGATTCGGCGCAGATCGCACGCCACATCGGCAGAACCGGTGCGTCGGGCGGATGGTGATGAAGGCGCCAAATGTCATCTTCCTTGTGCAAATATGGTGATGCAGGGCTTTCGCGCAGGAGTTCGTTGACGATGCGGGCTGCTCCGTCGAGGTCGTCGTCATCCATCCTGACAAAGACGGCGTGAAGGTCTTCGGCGAGTGCCCGGAACCCCGGAAAGTCACTTTCGGTCAGGTTGGCGACCGAAGGCGGATCAATTTCCAGCGCAGTCCTTATCGCCGCGCCAGTCTCAGGCAAGCTGGCCTTCTCCCCTCCCGCAAAGCCGTCGATCAGGCCATTCACCAACGCCACTGAGGTGAAGATACCCGCGTCTATGTAACTGTCTAATTTCACTTGAATAGTCACTCCTGATCAGCAACGTTACTATCTATAGTGTTTCAACAGTCACTTGTCGATACCGCACGGGAGGTTGTCATGGCAGGAAGCTTGGCTGGAAGAGTTGCCCTCGTGGCTGGAGCAACACGCGGCGCGGGTCGGGGCATCGCGGTCGAACTCGGTGCGGCCGGCGCGACCGTGTACGTGACCGGGCGCACGACCGGATCGCAACGCTCTGAATATGACCGACCAGAGACGATCGAAGAGACGGCGGAGCTCGTGACAGGGGCGGGCGGTGAAGGCATTGCCATTCAAGTCGACCATCTTGTGCCCGAAGCGGTCGCCGCCCTGGTCGATCGGATACGAAGCGACCATGGTCGCCTTGAAATGCTCGTCAATGATGTCTGGGGTGGCGAGAAGCTGTTCGAGTGGAACAAGCCTGTCTGGGAACACAATCTCGAGAACGGCTTGCGCCTTCTCGACCTTGGCGTGCGCACCCATCTCATAACAGCCCACCACGCGCTGCCGCTCTTGATCGGACGCCCCGGCGGTCTGCTGATCGAGGTGACCGACGGCACCGCCGAGTACAACGCTGCGAATTACCGCAACAATCCCTTCTACGATCTTGCCAAGACAGCGGTGAACCGCCTGGCCTGGGCGCACGCCAAAGACCTCGAGCAACACGGCGCCACGTCGATCTCGTTGACGCCCGGCTGGCTCAGATCAGAAATGATGCTGGACGCGTTCGGCGTCACCGAGAGCAACTGGCGAGACGCCACCGCGAACGTGCCCCACTTTGCTATTTCAGAGACACCAAGGTTCATCGGCCGGGCGGTAGTGGCGCTCGCATCCGATCTGGACCGGAGCCGTTGGAATGGGCACTCGCTGTCGAGCGGAGGCCTTGCCAATGTTTACGGGTTTACCGATTTGGACGGCTCGCAACCCGACGCCTGGCGTTACCTCGTCGAGGTTCAGGATTTGGGCAAGCCGGCCGATACGACCGGATATCGCTAGGCGTACCGAAGATGCCATCGCCCAAGTCTGGATATAAAACCAACTCCGGGCTCGGCATCTCGCTTATGGCGCTTGCCATGTTTGTAGTCCCGCTGGTGGATGGGGTTGCGAAATTACTGTCCGACGATTTTTCATCGTTCTTTATCGCCTGGGCGCGCTATGCGATGGCAAGTGCCATCGTTCTGCCAGTCGCGGCAACATTGCATGGCCGGCACTTCCTGCCCTCCGAAAAGCGGATTTCACATACTTTGCGGGCCGTCTTTCTCGTCGCCGCCACCACGCTCTACTTCCTGTCGATCACCACGGTTCCACTAACCACCGCCGTCAGTGCGTACTTCGTCGGGCCGATCATTGCCGCAATACTTGCGAGCTTTGTGCTCGGGGAAACCCTCACGCTGACGAAGTTCGCGAGCCTTGGACTGGGTTTTGCTGGATCGCTGGTAGTGTTACGTCCCGGTCCAGACATCGAGCCAGGCATATTGCTTGCGCTTGGCGCTGGCGCATTATTCGCGCTCTATCTGATCGCCACCCGATGGGCCGCGACAACAAGCGATCCGATGAAAACACTCGCCTTCCAATGCGTGATCGGCACAGCGCTTCTGACACCCATGGCATTGCTGACGTGGTTAACCCCGAGTTTGAACCTGCTGTTGATGCTCTGCTGCCTCGGATTCCTTTCGGCGATCAGCCATTTCTTGTCGATCGCAGCGTTTCGGCTGGCTGATGCGTCGACGCTTTCGCCATTGGTCTATTTGGAGCTGCTCGGT
>NZ_JBOFBI010000107.1:0-2937 GCF_051645465.1 Tabrizicola sp.
AAACGGGCGGGGCTTGTTCCGGCGGATATCGACTATATCAACGCCCATGGGACGAGCACGATGGCCGATACCATCGAACTGGGTGCCGTGGAGCGGCTGATGGGCGATGCGGCGGCAGGGGCGGTGATGTCTTCGACGAAGTCGTCCATCGGGCACTTGTTGGGGGCGGCGGGGGCGGTGGAGGCGATCTTCTGCATCCTGGCCATCCGCGATCAGGTGGCGCCGCCGACCATCAACCTCGACAATCCTGCGGTGGCGCCGAAGCTGAACCTCGCCGCGAACAAGGCGGTGAAGCGGAAGATCGACGTGGCGCTGTCGAATTCCTTCGGGTTCGGGGGGACGAATGCCAGCCTGATCGTCGGCAAGGTGCGATAGGCATGTGGAAATCCATCGCTTCGAACGCGCTGACGCTGTTCATCGTCATCCTGATCGCCGCGGCGGCTTTGGTTGCCTGGGGGCGGAACGAGTTCGTCAAGCCCGGGCCGTTGACCACTCCGATCTGCCTGCAGGTGGAGCGGGGGGCGTCGTTGAGTGCCGTCAGCCGGAACCTTGAAGAGCGGGGGGCGGTGACGGATGCGCGGGTGTTCCGGATCGGGGCGGATTATTCGAACCGGTCGGATGACCTGAAGTTCGGCAGCTATCTGGTGCCCGAGGGGGCATCGATGGCCGAGGTTCTGGAGGCGATCACGGGCGGCGGGCGGTCGACCTGCGGGCGGGATGTGAACTTCCGGATCGGGATCTCAAGCGCGGATCTGGTGTTGAGCGAGCTTGATCTGGCGACGAACGAGTTCCGGCAGGTGGTGAGTTTCGAGGCCGGGGCGACGCCGCCTGCGGAGTATACGGAGGTGGCCGAGGAAGCGGATCTTCGGTTCCGCATCACGGTGGCCGAGGGGGTGACGAGCTGGCAGGTGGTGGACGCGCTGAAGAAGGCGGAGTTCCTGCAGGGCGCGGTGGATGCGGTGCCGGCGGAGGGGACCTTGTCGCCGGACAGCTATGAGGTGGAGCGGGGGTCGGAGCGTGGCGCGCTGATCACGGCGATGACCGAACGGCAGACGGCGGACCTGGCGGAATTGTGGGCGGAGCGGGCCGAGGGCTTGCCCTATGACACGCCGGAGGAGGCGCTGATCATGGCCTCGATCATCGAGAAGGAGACGGCGGTCGCCGAGGAGCGTCGCCGCGTTGCGAGCGTCTTCATCAACCGGCTGGCGCTGGGGATGCGGCTGCAGACTGACCCGACGGTGATCTACGGGATCACCAAGGGGGAAGGGGTGCTGGGACGGGGCTTGCGGCAAAGCGAGTTGAGGCGGGAGACGCCGTGGAACACCTATGTGATCGACGGGCTGCCGCCGACCCCGATCGCCAACCCGGGGCGGTTGTCGATCGAGGCGGCGCTGAACCCTGATACGACGGACTATCTGTTCTTCGTGGCGGACGGGACGGGCGGTCACGCCTTTGCCGAGACGTTGGAAGAGCACAACGAGAACGTCGCGAGATGGCGCGAGATCGAGGCGGCGCAGGGCGAAGAGGGGACGACGGGGGTACAGGGCGCCGAGGGCGAGACGGGCGTGCAGGGGGAGTGATGTCCCACAGTGGGACAACTGGTTGAGGTTATGGGAATCAATCGGTTATCCGACGGCCTTCAGGGTTCGTTAAGGTTTGGCGCGGGTGGTGCTTGGCATCACGCACGCCTCACGCGAAGGCCCGCTGCGGGGTGTAGAGCACCTTGACGTAGGACCGGAACATCAGCACCTGCTTTGACAGGGCCTTCGGTTCGCGGACGGCGCGCGACAGGATGATTGCGCCGTCGACGATGGACATGAGCATGTCGGCAAGGTCGGAGGCAGACACGGCATCCTGGGCCGGGTAGCGGTCGGCGATGGCGGCAAAGAGGGCCTCGAAACGACCGCGCCAGCCAAGCATCGCATCCCGGATCAGATCCCGCACTTCGGCGTCGAAGAGCCGGTCCTGATAGCAGGCGGTGGCGACGATGCAGCCCGGGTGCCCCTTCGGCAGGTCCGCCATGATTTCGGCCAGAAGCTTGAGCCCGATCAGAACCCGGTGCAGCGGATCATCGTTCAGCTCGGCGGCACGCGCGAAGACGTTGTCGAGCATGACGTTCTCTGTGGCCACGTAATCGTCGATCAGGGCACGGGCGAGGGCGGTCTTGTCGGGGAAGTGATAGAAGAAGCCGCCCTTGGTGATGTCGACCGCGGCGACGATTTCGTCGATCGAGGTGGCGTCGAAACCTTTGGCGAGCACGGCGGCGCGGGCGACTTCGAGAATCTGCTGACGGGTGGTCGTGCCGCGGAGGTTGGTGGTCATCGGGGTCTTCCTTTCTTGACCTGGGGTGCAGAAAGAAGTCGCAGGGGGCGATCCGATCATCGGGTGCGAGAGCTTAACACATTGATCGTAAATCGAAAAAATTGATCTGCCGCCAGTATACCGCAAGGAAACTGGCCAGAACAGGTGCTTACGCCGCATACCAGCCCCGCAAGAGACGCTTTCAAGCCGCAGGTGTTCTGGCGGCGGGCGGTAGCAGATTGGAGCATGGGATGTTTGACACGACACGCAGGCAGGTTCTGGGGGCGTCCGTTGCGGGCGCGGGGGCCTTGATCGGGGCGGGGGCTGCGGCCGCCGGGACCGAAGGCAAGATTGATCTGGGCGGGATCGCCTCGGCGACCGAGGGACTGAAGATCGCGGCGACATTTCCGCTGATCGAGGCGATCCAGGGGCGGCGGGCTCGGCGGTTTGCCAAGGGGGCGGCGATCCCGGACGGGCCGCTGGCCTATGCCTCGGTCGAGCCCGTGGAGCCGTTGAGCGAATTGCAGCAGATGCTGCTGCTGTCGACGGTGGCGGGGAATACCGGATGGGCGAACCTGATCCCGTTCAACCCGGATTATGCGCCGCAGATTCCGAACTACGCTGGTGCGGCGGGCG
>NZ_JBOFBI010000108.1:0-3667 GCF_051645465.1 Tabrizicola sp.
CCGCCTGCTGCCCCTCCCGCCGCTGGGTCCGCCGCTCGAAGAGCATGTCGAGAGCGGTCAGGAACAGCAGGATCCCGCCCGCGATCCGGAACGCGGGCATCGAGATGCCGATGAACCCCAGGATCGCCTCGCCCGCCAGTCCGAACAGCAGCAGAAGGCACGACGCGATGATGCAGGCCCGCAGCGCCATCGCCCTGCGCTTCTCCGGCCCCATCCCCCGCGTCAGCGCGATGAAAAGCGGCACCAGCCCCGGCGGGTCGATCACCACGAAGAGGGTGGCGAAAGCGGTGATCAGGAAGGCGGTGTCGGGCATTGGGGCTCCGTTCTGAAATGGAAGGTAGCCCGGCAATCGCGACTTTGGGAAGAGGGACTTGCGGGGCGGCGATCCAGCTTCCCTAGAAGTGCAGAGGGCGCTTGTTTCGTGACGGATCGGAGAGGATATTGCGGCCGGGCGGCGTCGAGGCAAGGCGGGAAAAATGCGCGAGATGACCGGGAAGGAACGAGCTCAGCTCGAGGAGATGGTCATCGCGAGCCGTCGTCCGGGCTGGGGTGAGCACTTCTGGCTGCTTGTCGCCGCAGCGACCGTATTGCCGACCCTCTACTCCGCTATCCTGCTTGTACCACTTGCCATCGGTGCGCGACTGATCGGTTTCCCCATCGGGAACGGTGCCTGGAAGGCGAATCCCATCACCTATTATGGCGCGATCCTCGTGGTGGCGGGTATCTGGCTTGCCATGGTCGCGCTCCAGATACGCTGGTCAATTCGGGCCGAAGGCAGCCGGTCGCACGGATTGGCGAAGCTCAAGGAAGATCTGGCACGCGGTCTGGTCCGCGATGAGGTGCTGACCGTCACGGGCGCAAAGCTCCTGCGCGAGCCGGAGCATGACATGATCGTCTTCTTCCTGCAGCTGTCGAACGGGAAATGCTTCGTGCTTTACGACTATGACTCGGTGGACATCAACGGTGAGTTCGACGGGCAAAGCCGACCGACATTGACGCCGCGCGAGATATTTCACCTTGTGACGTTCCCGGCTTCGAAGCGACGGGGGTGGAGCTTTTCAGGGCCTGAAATTGCCTTGCCGGACGTTCTGCCAATGGCTGCAACACCCGATCTGTGGCCCGAAGACGAAAGCTGGTGCCGGGTGAAGTGGGAGAACATCGAGCGGCACTACGGGCCGAAGAAGAACCGCTAAGCCGCTGCCTCCAGCTTTTCCTGGGCGGCGAGCCACATCGCCTCGGCCCGGTCCAGCGCCTCCATCACCTCGGCGTATTTCTTGTTCCAGGTCTCCAGCTCGCCCACCCGCCCGGCCTCATAGAGCGCCGGATCGGCCAGCTTCTTCGCCAGCTTGTCGCGCATGTCGTTCAGCTTCGCCAGCCGCTCCTCGCATTTGCGAACCTCGGCCTTCAGCGACAACACCTCGTCGCGGCTGGCCTTCTTCGGCTTTTCCAGCGGCTTGGCGGGCTTCGTCTCCTCATCCCCGGCCAGAAGCTGGTGGCGGTAGGCCTCCAGATCCTCGGTATAGGGCACCACCGCACCGCCCTTGACCAGCCACAGCCGGTCGGCCACCAGACCCAGCAGGTGCATGTCGTGGGACACCAGGATCACCGCACCGGAATACTCCGTCAGCGCCTCGACCAAGGCCTCGCGGCTTTCCATGTCGAGGTGGTTGGTCGGCTCGTCGAGGATCAGAAGATGCGGCGCGTCGATGGTGGCCAGCAAAAGCGACAGCCGCGCCTTCTGCCCACCGGACAGCCGCCCGACCACCGTCTCCGCCTGATCCGCCATCAGGCCAAAGCCCGCCAGCCGCGCCCGGAGCTTTGCCTGACCCTCGGCAGGGCGCAGCCGCATGATGTGCTGCAGGGGGGTCTCGTCGATGTGCAGCTCATCCACCTGATGCTGCGCGAAATAGCCGATCCGGAGCTTGGAGGACCGTACCACACGGCCCTCGGACGCTTGAAGTTTCCCCGCCAACAGCTTCGACAGCGTCGACTTTCCTTCGCCATTGCGGCCGAGAAGGGCGATCCGGTCGTCCTGATCAATCCTCAGCGAAAGTTTCCGCAACACCGGCGGCCCGCCATAACCGACGGCGGTGCCTTCCATGTTGATGATCGGCGGCGACAGCTCTTCCGGGGCAGGGAAGGTGAAGACCACCTTCTTGGCATCCTCCGGCGCCACGATCGGCGTCATCTTCTCCAGCATCTTCACCCGGCTCTGCGCCTGCACGGCTTTCGAGGCCTTGGCCTTGAACCGGTCCACGAAAGACTGCAGATGCGCCCGGCGCAATTCCTGCTTCTTCGCCTCGGCCTGCAGAACGGCGCGACGTTCGGCCATCTGCCGCGCGAACTGGTCGTAGGGGCCGGTCCAGTAGGTGAGCTTGCGGTCGTCAAGATGCAGGATGCCGCTTACGGCGCGGTTCAGAAGGCCGCGGTCGTGGCTGATGATCAGGACCGTGTGGGGGTATTTCTGGAGATAGGCCTCCAGCCACAAAGCCCCTTCAAGGTCCAGATAGTTGGTCGGTTCGTCCAGGAGGAGATAGTCCGGCTGGGCAAAGAGAACCCCCGCCAGCGCCACCCGCATCCGCCAGCCGCCGGAAAAGGCAGAGCAGGGCATCAGCTGTTCGGCCGCATCGAACCCGAGGCCCTTCAGAATGGCCGAGGCGCGACCCTCCGCCGACCAGGCGTCGATATCGGCCAGACGGTGCTGGATATCGGCGATGCGATGGGGGTCGGTGGCGGTGTCGGCTTCGGCCATCAGGGCGGTACGCTCGGTGTCCGCCTGCAGCACCGTCTCCAGCAGCGAGGTTTCCGACGACGGCACCTCCTGCGCCACGCCGCCGATCCGGGCGCGGGAGGGCAGGGTGATCGTGCCTCCCTCCAGCGCCAGTTCGCCCCGGATCAGGCGGAAAAGCGTGGTCTTGCCCGCACCGTTGCGGCCGACGAGGCCCACCTTGTGGCCCGCGGGAATCGTCGCGGAGGCGCCCTCGAACAAAGGGCGGCCTTCGACGGAATAGGTGATGTCTTCGATCTTCAGCATGGCGCGGGGCTTGCCCTATGTCGGGCGGGCCGTCAACCGGCCTCAGCCGCGCCCGTCGGGGTATTCGGCGGGGCCTTTCAGCTCAAGCAGATTGCCGAACGGATCGCGGATGTAGAACGAATGCCCCATGCCGCGCGCGCCGCCGTGGGTGGCCTCGCGCTCGATCGCCACGCCATGCGCGGCAAGATGCGCCCGCATCGCACCAGGTGCAAAAGGCGAGGTGGCGATGCAGAGGTGATCGACGTTGCGCCCGCCTTTGACCGGCGGAATCGCCCCGGCGGCCCCCGGATGAGTAATGTCCCACAGCACGATCAGCGCGGCCCCGCACCAGACCTGCTCCATCCCCAGGGCAGGGTAGCTGTAGCCCGGCACGCACCCCAGGACACGGGCGTAGAAATCCATCGCCTTCGCCATGTCATCGACGAGGAACACGACATGATCGATGCCGACAAGGCTGAACGGCGGTTGCATCGCTGTCTCCTTCGCCGCCACAGAACAGGGGTCTAATCCGCTTTTCAAGACCCCCATCGCGTGCTAGCAGGGCCGCGCATCAATTCCGGCGCGGAGCAGCGGCTTCGCGCCTTGTCATCTGGAGAGAGCCATGGCCACCGAACGCACCCTGTCGATCATCAA
>NZ_JBOFBI010000109.1:0-1731 GCF_051645465.1 Tabrizicola sp.
CGTTGCGCGCGGGCGCGGGTAACGGTGCAGCCCTTCGCGGTCATTCGCCCCGCCCGGTGCTGCGAGGCAACATTCCCGAAAGCGGCCTTTGTTCGCTGGGTGCCGCATGTCGCCGACATCCCCCAGAGCGACCCGCTGGATGGCGCCTATTCGCGCTGCCGACTGCCGAAGAACAGCAGGCCGCTGGCGACCAGCAGAATAGGCCATGGCGTCAGCAGAAGGACAGTCGCATCAATCATCGTCCACAGTCCGAGGGTCACTCCAAGAAAGGGCGGCGGAACGATCCTACGGCGGTTCATCCACAAGACCATCAGACCGATGAGTGTCAGCGGCAGGCCAAAGCTGGCGAGGCTGAACCAGTATGCGGTACCGGCCGCGTCCATCGCGGAGAAGTCTTCGCTCCACAGTTCTCCGCTGAACCACGCGCCAGCGTGTTCTGCGGCACCTTCCAGGGTCAAGGCACCCAGGGTGTGTGCGGTGCCATAGAATACGATGAGCCATCCTGCCCATTTGATCATCTGGAGTTGCCTTTCAGATAGCGCCGCCTGCCCCAACGGACCAAACCGGAGTCGGGCCGACGGCGTCGTCGTCGATACGCCTTAAACCTTCAGCCCTTGAAGCTGCGATAGCCACGCATCAGGCCCAGACACAATGCTGCCGCGACCAACGCGGCGACTGGAAAACCGCTTGGGGGCATCAAGATGGTGGAAAAAGCCGCCCAAGCCAGAAGAGCAAAGCCCACGAAAGCAGGGACGCGGATGCCCTGCCGGTCCATCCAAAGAATGAGCGCTCCTAGAACACCAAGCGGCACCGCGAAGCTGCCGATGGTCGACCAGAAGGCGAAGCCGGTCAACACCAGGTCGTGCCGCTGGCCAGAGACCGGCCCCCAGTGCTCCCAGGTCCAGAGATCACCGTTCACTGCGCTCGCCGCATGGTTAAGCGCATCATAGCCCAGCACGATCATGTGTAGGACTGAAAGCGCAACGATGCCCCAGGCAGATAGTCTAAGCATCTCAGTTTCCTTTCTATTCATGATAGGCTGACCAAGCCGTTCAGCGATGTGGGACGATGAAGCATCGCCGACGGCTTCATGTGACCGGAGGTCTCCAGCCGGCATTCCAGCCGAGTTGATCTTCTGCGCGGGTCGTGTCGACTTCGCCATCGCGTTCGGCAATGTTGTAGATGCCCGCCACCTCGATCCGGGCACACAAGGCCGCTGCCCGAGCCGCTGCGTCAACGTGAACAGCGGCTGGCCCCCAGGGTAGGTCTGACCCGGTGCCAGGGCCATAAAGCCTGCCATACCGCAAGATGACCGAGGGGATCGGGGAGGTTGTGACCTGATCCTCAAGGCTGACGACGCCAAGAGAGCTGGGCGAAGCCGATGGCAGTCTGCCCGCCAGCAGATCGCTTTCGGCATGCGGCTTGCGGCCCGGCGCGTAGTCGAAGGCGATGCTTTGCGCGATGATCCGTGTTGCGCCCGCCGCCTCGGCGGCATCGACCAGATTGCGCGTGCCGTGCTTTCGCAAAGCGGCGTTCCGCTCCAGCGCCTGGTTGTCGAGCTTGGCGAGATTGCGGGGCAAATCCGTCAACTGATGCATGAGCACATCCGGACCAAAGTCACACACCCCGGATCGGACAATGTCGGAATCGAAGGCGTCGGCCTGCACCGTCGCGACGCCAAGGCCTCGCATGCTTTCCGCCCGTTCGCGGGAGCGTGTCATGCCCATGACA
>NZ_JBOFBI010000110.1:0-3457 GCF_051645465.1 Tabrizicola sp.
CGACAACCGTTCCGACCCGGCGACAAAGGGAACCCGGGACGCACTCCTTGATGACAACCCGGCGGTTCAGCGAGTTGCGCGCGATATAAACGATGCCGAAACCGCCGCTGTTGACGAAGGACTCGATCGTATACTGCCCAAGCAAGAGCGTGGTGCCGGGGCCCAGCTCATCGGCGCCCTTCTGGACGCCTTCCGCTTCGACTTGTAGAGCAGCAGAATTCATCAAGTTACCCATTGGACCGCCCCCCTTGGTTTCCCCAAAGGCACGGCGACATCCCCAAGACCTAGCCAATGAGTTGGGCCAAAACGTGAAGCCAATTCGTTCCTTTCTTGCCACAATCGTCCGGCCAGACGCTGGGCGCCCCCGCAGTGCTGCTCCTCGCGAGACCGTGATTTCCCCCCTAAGTTGCGGGCTTCACGTCGGTCACCGCAAATGCTTGTAATCCTTCGCAACAATTGCCGGGGTTCCGCCTGCCCTGCTTTTGCCACATGATTGGCGACTTCCGCTCGCCGACAGGCCTCAACTGCCCTTCCCAGGCAGTTGCGAGACTGCCCGATTCCTAGGCAGCTGGCCTTGCCCTTCGCCGCGCCGCATGACACCACGGGCCATGCTTGCGATCTTTCTGAAGACCCTGCCGTTCTTCGCGCTCATCGGGGTGGGCTACCTCGCCGGGCGCACCAGGTTCTTCAGCGAGGAAGCGACAGCCTACCTCACCCGCTTCGTCTTCTACTTCGCGCTTTCGGCCATGCTCTTCGGCTTTGCGGCGAACCTTGACGTCGCGGCGATCTTCAGCTGGCCCTTCGTCTTTGCCTATCTTCTGGGAACCAGCGTCGTCTGGCTGATCGTCGCGGCGATTGCCCTTGCGCGGAGGACAAGCGCCGAAGAAGCCGTGTTCGAGGCCCACACCGGAGTGATCGGCAATGTGGGCTTCCTGGGGATTCCGATGCTTTCGCTTCTCCTCGGGCCGCAGGCGGTGGGGCCGGTGCTTCTGGTCCTTGCGGTCGACCTGATCGTCTTCTCGTCAATCCTGACCATGGCGATCACCGGCCTTCGCGCGGGCCGGGTCGGGCTGCAGACCTTCGGTGTGCTGGCGGTGGGGCTTGCGAAGAACCCGATGATCGTGTCGGTCGTCCTGGGCATTCTCTGGGGCGCGACCGGACTGGCACTACCCGGGCCCGTCAACGAGTTCATGACCCTTCTCGGCGCCGCGGCCACGCCTTGCGCGCTCTTCGCCATCGGCGCCTCGCTTGCCGGGCGCTCGGCCGAGCGGACAGAGGTCGCGGCCTGGCTTTCCATTGCAAAGCTCATCCTGCATCCTGCCGCAGTCGCGCTTGCATGCTGGCTGCTGGGCGTTGGTGGTTTCGTGGCGGGCGTCATGATCGCCGCGGCGGCCTTGCCCGTGGCGGGCAACGTCTTCATCCTGGCGCAGCACTATGGGGTTGCGCCGCAACGGGTTTCAACGGCGATCCTGTTGTCCACCGCGGCTTCGGTGCTGACGGTGACAGTCGTGATCGCTCTGATCAGCCAGGGAGGCTATTCATGAAGACCATCTCGGAAAACCGAGCCTTCGGTGGGGTCCAGGGGGTCTATACGCATGCCTCGCAGGTCTGCCGCTGCGACATGACCTTCGGGCTCTTTCTGCCGGGTCAGGCCGAGGACGGGCCGGTGCCGCTTCTGTGGTTTCTCTCGGGTCTGACCTGCACCCACGAAAACGCCATGGTGAAGGCCGGCGCGCAGCGGTGGGCGGGGGGAATGGGCATAGCGCTCTGCTTCCCCGACACCTCGCCCCGAGGTGAGGGCGTGGCAAACGACCCGGACTTCGCGCTTGGCCAGGGCGCGGGCTTCTACGTGAACGCCACTCAGGCGCCTTGGGCCGCGCACTTCCGGATGTGGGACTATGTGACCGAGGAACTGCCCCGGCTTCTTTTCAACGCCTTCCCGCTGACCGAAGAGGCGCAAAGCATTACCGGCCATTCCATGGGCGGCCATGGTGCCCTGACCATCGCGATGAGCTTTCCGGGCCGGTTCCGATCCGTCTCGGCCTTCGCGCCGATCGCTCATCCGACGGCGTCTGACTGGGGGCGTCCGCAGTTCTCCGCCTATCTTGGTCCGGACCAGGCGACATGGGCTGCGCATGATGCCACGTTGCTGATGCGTCGCAGGGGGTTCGATGGTCCGGTGCTGGTGGATCAGGGGACATCGGACCAGTTTCTGGAAAAGCTGCGCCCCGAGGCCCTGGCCGAGGCGATGACCGCCGCACGGCAAGGGGGAACGTTCAGAATGCAGAAGGGCTATGACCACAGCTATTTCTTTGTTTCGACCTTCATGGAAGACCATATCGCGTTCCATGCTGCGGCATTTGCGGCCTGACGCCCTGCTTCTGGTGCTGGCCGTGGCACTGGCCTCGCCGGTTGCCGCTGACGGCGCGCAGTCGGTCCTGAAGGCCGTGAATGCGGCGCGGGCCGACAAGGGCTGCGCGCCGCTGAAGCTGAACGGAACGCTGACCGCCGTTGCCGAAGCCCATGCCCGCGCCATGGCGGAGAAGGACTTCTTCAGCCACACCGGCAAGGATGGCCGGGGCGTTGCAAGCCGGATCAAGGGCGCGGGCTACCGGTACAGCTCTGCCGCCGAGAACATCGCCGCGGGGCAGTCGAGCGCGAGCGGGGCCGTGAAGTCGTGGCTCAAGAGCGCGGGCCACCGCCGCAACATCCTGAACTGCAAGTACAGCGAGACCGGCATCGCCGTGGTCTACCAGCCGGACGACCGCCCGCTTCGCGGCCAAGGCAGCGCGCTGCGCTACTACTGGGTCCAAGTGTTCGCCACGCCCGGATGACCCCCGACCGCCGCATCCTGATCGACGCCGATGCCTGCCCGGTCAAGGCCGAGGCCGAGCGGGTGGCCACCCGGCTGCGGGTCCGGATGGTGCTGGTCTCGAACGGGGGCATAAGGCCCTCGCAGAACCCGCTGGTCGAAAGCGTCTTCGTCGCGGCGGGGCCGGATGAGGCGGACAAGTGGATCGCCGAGGCCGCAAGGCCTGGCGATGTGGTGGTGACGGGGGATATCCCCCTGGCCGCGAAATGTGTGGCGGCGGGGGCGCGGGTTCTGAAGCCGAACGGCGAGGAGCTGACGGCGGCCAATGTCGGGATGGCGCTCGCCACGCGGGATCTGATGGCGGACCTGAGGGCAGCCGACCCGTTCCGGCAGGGCGGCGGGAGACTTTTCTCGAAGGCCGACAGGAGCCGGTTTCTGGACGTTCTGGACCGGATGCTGCGGTAGGTGGGCACGGTGCGCAGAATTTTTTTGTTAATCGATACAGCAGGTTATCTTTGGGCGTTCAGGATTTGTTAGGAATTGAAAAGACGTCGCAGTTGGCTTTCGATCCACATGGAACCGCTCGTCGAGCACTTCGTGCACTCCTCGCTAGCGCCACTCCCGACGAGTGCACGAAGTGCTCGA
>NZ_JBOFBI010000111.1:0-2209 GCF_051645465.1 Tabrizicola sp.
CTGTCCGGCGCGGGTGACGACAGGCCATTGGCCGACCGCCTGTTCGATGGGCTGCAGCGCGCGACCCATCAGGATGGATGAGGCGATCATGGCACCGGCGGAAAGCTCTCCTCTGATCACCAGCCAGGCGGCGAGGCCAAGCATGGCCGATTGCAGGAAAAGCCGGAAGGTTTTCGTCAGCACCGACCAGCGCCCGGTGGTATCGGAGGCGGCAAGCCCCTCGTTCAG
Source organism: Tabrizicola sp. (assembly GCF_051645465.1). Lineage (GTDB taxonomy): Bacteria > Pseudomonadota > Alphaproteobacteria > Rhodobacterales > Rhodobacteraceae > Tabrizicola. The sequence goes on from NZ_JBOFBI010000111.1 coordinate 229, forward strand.
GGCGCGGCCGCGGGCAGTCTGCCAGCGGGTAAAGGCCGCGCCGGTCATGCCCAGGGCCTGCACCAGTTCCGATTCGGACTTGAGGTTGTCGGACTGACGGTCGGAGGTCAGGCTTGCAACGTTGGCAGCGTCCAGCGGCGTCTTGGTCGTGCGTTGGTTCAGCCAGCTGATCAGCACGAGGATCAGGCCGCCGGCGATGGCGAGCATGCCAAGCCAGGGGTGGAAGATGAAGACCGCCCCGATGAAGACCGGCGTCCAGGGCGCGTCGAAAAGCGCGAGGAGGACGGGCGAGGCCCAGAACCGGGCAAGCGCGTCAAGGTCGCGCTGGGCGGCGAGCGCGGCGGTGTCCTGCGGGGCGAGGGACAGGCGACGGAACGCGGCCGAAAGGACGCGGCTATCCAGCGACGCCTGCAGTCTTGTGCCGATTCGGGCTGTCACGCGGGCGCGGGCGTGGTCCAGCAGGCCCATGATCAGGAACATGAACGCGGCGAGGAGCGACAGCGCCAGCAGAGTTTCTTCGGACCGCGAGATGAGAACCCGGTCATAGACCTGCAGCATGTAGAGCGGCGAGGTCAGCATCAGAAGGTTCACGAAGGCCGAGAAGATGAAAGCCGTGATCAGCGCCTTGCGCGACAAGGCGCGGGCGGCGGCCAGTTCGGCCAGCCCCGGACGGGTATCGATGGTTGCGGTGGGTCGGGCGTCGGCCATCACTTCTCCTGCATCTTTGGCGTCATTCTGCCGCCCGTCGCCTTCCTGCCACGCTTGGCCGTTGTCTTGGGCAAGTCAGGGACTTATGCCTTGCCTATTGCCAGCCAAACCTATGCTAAGGGCTAAGCTGGCGGGACGCTAGGAACATGGGTCTGATAATTCCATCAAATTCGCGCAAGGGTGGACAGTATGTCGCGGGTGTCGCGTTATGTCTGCTTTTGGCGGGCTGTGCGGGCAAGCCCGGGCCGGACGGGATCAACGACCCCTACGAGGAATCGAACCGCAAGGTGCATGCGTTCAACCGCGGGCTGGACCGGGCGCTGGTGGGACCGGCGTCCAAGGGCTATGGCTCGGTCGTGCCGCAGCCGGTGAAGAAGGTGGTGGGCAATGTCGCCGATACGCTGGATGTTCCCGGGGATATCGCCAACGACCTTCTGCAGTTCAACATCGCCGATGCGGCACAGAACACCCTGCGGCTGGCAGTCAACCTGACGATGGGGGTGGGCGGGATCTTCGACGCCTCGACGGCGATCGGGCTGCCGGGCAAGCCCACCGATTTCGGCGAGACGCTGCATGTCTGGGGCGCGGGCGAAGGGGCCTATCTGGAGCTGCCGGTGCTAGGGCCGTCGACGGCGCGGGATGCGACGGGAAGGGTGGTCGACGTGGTCCTGAACCCGGTGCGGCTGGCCCTGCCCGAGAGAGAGGCGATGGCCGCGACGGTAATGGGGCTTTTCGCACGGCTTGGTGATCGCGACCGCTATGCGGATACTGTAGATTCGATCCTATATGAGAGTGCCGACAGCTATGCTCAGGCGCGGCTCCTGTATCTGCAGAACCGGCGGTTCCAGCTGGGGCAGACCGGAGAGGCGGCGGGTGCCGGCGGAGACGATGACTTTATTGACCCCTATGAGGACCCCTATGCCGAATGATCCCATCCTTTCGCGCCGCGCCTTCGGGGCGGGTCTTGCCGCTGGTCTGACGGTGCTGTCGCTGCCGCGCGCAGCGATGGCCTTTACGGTCGAAGAGGCGCGCGCGCTGATCGACAAGGCGGTGGCAGACGTGACCCGGATCATCAACTCGGGCAAGTCGCAGAACGCGATGTACCCGGAGTTCGAGAAGGTCTTCGCCCGCTATGGCGACGTGCCGACCATCGCGCGGTCGGCCCTTGGCCCGGCGGCGCGGTCGGCGTCCAATTCGCAACTCAGGGGTTTCACCAAGGCGTATCAGGGCTATATCGCCCGCAAGTACGGCCGTCGCTTCCGTGAGTTCATCG
>NZ_JBOFBI010000112.1:0-4182 GCF_051645465.1 Tabrizicola sp.
GGCATCACGGCATCGAACAGGGCGGCCGCGTGGGCCGCGAGGACGGAGAGGTCGTGGTGATTGCCAAGCGCCTCGTCCAGGTGGTCGGCGCTGGTGACGATCGGTTTGAAGAGATCGGGCCAGACGGGGGTGAAGAGGCGGGATTGATACCACAGGTCCTTCGCGCGCTTGCGCCAGTCGTGGATCAGTTCTGGATCGGCGGGGTTTTCGCGGGCCGCCTCGGCCGCATCGCGGGCTTTGCGCCGGGTGATGGCGAGGCCCTGGCGGAGGATCCGGTCGTCTTTCCGGGACAGCGACAGGGTGTTGGCGGTTTCGCGGATGGCGGAGAGCTTTTCCTGCAGCGCGGGCGTTGGGCTAGTGGGTGGAGTGTCGCTTTCGGCGGCGAGGGTCTTTTGCAGCGGTTCCAAGGCCTTGGGCATGTCGGGGAAGAGCCGCTGCAGGGTGGCAAGGCGCACCTGGGCGTCGCGGCGGGCGGAGAGGGCGAGGGCGATCTCACGTAAGGAGAGGTTGAGGCCCGTGTAGTCTTTCAGGCCAGCGCGGGCGAGCCGCAGGAGCGCGCGGGACTTCTTCAGGCTTTTGCGGATGCCGTGGACGGCTTCGGGTGCATCTATCCGGCCAAGCCGGGTAACGGCGGACCCGAGTTCTTCGTCGATGATCCGGCGAATGCTGGCCTGAAGGCTGGGGTCGGAGAGGTCGAAGGCGTAGGCCAAAGGGCAAAATCCGGTAGCTGGGCGTCCAGTGTAACTTGGGGTGATGGACCGATTTAGCAAGTGGGCCTTGGCGGCGGGCGATCCGGTACTAAGATATCGGGGATATCAGAAGGAGGACCGGGGAATGCGCCGAAGCCTGCTTGCCGTCATCGTGTCTGTGGCGCTGTCCTTGCCGGGGCTGGCCCAGGAAGAGCCGATCCGGAAAACGATCCAGAGCCAGATCGATGCGTTTCTGGCGGATGATTTCGCCCGCGCCTTCACTTTCGCAAGCCCCAACATCAAGGGGATGTTCGGTACGGCCGAGAATTTCGGCGCGATGGTCAAGAACGGCTATCCGATGGTCTATCGCCCGGCCGAGGTCGAGATGATGGAGCTGCGCGAGATCGCCGGGAACCTGTGGCAGCGGGTGCGGGTGGTCGATCAGGCGGGCCAGGCGCATTACCTGGACTACATGATGATCGAGACGCCTGAGGGCTGGCAGATCAACGCGGTGCAGCTGTTGCCGGCGCCGGACATCGGGGTCTGAGGCTGCGGTCCCGGCGGGGTTACGATTTTTCTGCGAAAAATCGGGGTTGGGCCGGGGTGTTGCGTCTGAGCCTTGTTCTGCGCGCGGGCGGCTGAGAGCCGGTTAAACCTTCCTTGTTACCCCATTGCCCCAAGGCGGTGCGGTCTTTGGGGTGTACCCCCTATCCGTTTCGCCCTTGGCAGTGGCGCGAAGCGAGGCGAGGGAATTCCAACATGAACAAGGCTATCACCGACGGGCTGGTCCTGATGCCGCCGCCGTTTTCGGCAGGGCTGAACCTGTGGTCGCGCGAGGACGGGACGGCGGGGTCGGGGTCGTATCAGGGGCAGCCGAATGCGGCGCTGGTGACGAACGACCAGGATTTCGCGGGCTGTCTGGAGCTGCAGAAGACCGAAGCCACGCAGAAGCTGCGGTCCTTCGCGCAGACGCCGATCCAGCCAGGGTTGTACCTCCGGGTGACCGCACGGGTTAAGGCGGTGGCGGGGAACCTGCCTTCGGTCCGCATTGCGGCCTGGGCGGGGGATGTGACCGGCCAGAACGTGGCTGGGGTGGTGCAGACCGGGCCTTCGGTGACGCTGAGCCAGTATGGTCAGGTGGTGACGGTGAGTGCCATCATCTCGCCCGCGAGCCGGACGGGGGTGGACCTGCCTTGGACGACGCAGGTGACCTATGCACATGTGGGTCTTGATCTGACCGGGGCGAACGGGGGTGTCGTGCGGATCGACGATATCGTTGTCGAGGACGTGACGAACATCTTCATCCGCAAGCTGATGGATTGGGTCGATGTGCGCGATTTCGGCGCGCTGGGCAACGGGTCGACGAATGATGCGACTGCGTTCCTGGCTGCGGATGCGGCGGCGCAGGGGCGGGAGATTCTGGTGCCGTCGGGTGTGTTCCGGCTGACGAGCGATGTGACGATCAACAGCCGGATCCGGTTCGAGGGCACGCTGTCGATGCCCGCGAACCGCAAGCTGACGCTGACGCGGAACTTCGATCTGGACACCTATGGCCAGGCGTTTGGCAGCGAGCTTGAGGGCTTCAAGCGGGCGCTGCAGGCGCTGTTCTTCTTCACCGACTATGTGACGCTGGACCTGTCGGGGCGTCGCGTCGATCTGGCCGAGCCAATCGACGTGGCGGCCCTTTCGGGTATCAACAGCTTTTCGAGCCGTCGCGTGGTGCGGAACGGATCGCTCAACGCGGTGTCGGGGCCGGCCTGGGCCACGCAGGACGTGACGTCGGTCGGGACCTACTCGGCGTCAACCAACACTGTGCTGACCGGGGTCGCCAATGTGGCGAACGTTCCGGTGGGCGCGCTGGTGATGGGGACGGGCGTGGGCCGCGAGGTCTATGTGAAGGGCAAGAACGTGGGTGCTGGCACGATCGAGCTGAGCCAGCCATTGTGGGGTGCTGTCGGCACGCGGACCTATACGTTCCGGCGGTTCAAATACATGCTGGATTTCAGTGGCTTCGAGCTTCTGTCACGCTTCGAGATGGAGGACATCGAGTTCAACTGCCTCGGCAATGCCTCGGGCGTTCTGCTGCCGATGGCGGGGTCGACCCAGCGCTTCATGTCCTGCACGTTCAACCGGCCGCTTGACCGCGGGATCAGTTCGGCCGGGTCGGGGTGCCAGGGGATGTTTGTCGACATGTGCCAGTTCCTGTCGAACGAGCAGTCGGTCGCGGCGGTGGACCGCACGACGATTGCGATGAACGTGCAGGCCAATGACACGAAGCTGCGCAACAACCGGATCGTGCGGTTCGCGCATTTCGCGATCATGAACGGGACCGGCCATCTGATCCACGCAAACCACTTCTTCCAGGGCGACAACACCTCGGCGGGTTTGCGGCGGGCGGGGTTGGTGTTGACCCAGACCAACGTGTCGACCGTGGTGACCGGCAACTACATCGACAACTGCTTCATCGAATGGGGCAACGAGCATGACTCGGAGCCGCAGGAGAACGGCGAGTTCTCGTTCGGCGGGCTGAACATCGTCGGCAACGTGTTCATCGCTTCGGGGACAAGCCCGGCGTTCCGTTGGGTCGTGGTCAAGCCCTACGGGCCGGGGCACTTCTTCAGCGGGTTCTCGATGACGGGGAACAGCTTCCGCTGCTTTGGCAACATCATCGACCGTGTGGACGGGTTGGATACCAGCTTTGCGACGCTGGACTTCACCAGGTCGCGGAACGTCAGGGTGGAGGGGAACAGCTTCAACAACGTGGCGCAATGGGTCATGAACCCCGTGCTGGTGACCCATACCCAGAACACCGCGGCGGAGACCTGGAACGCGAGCGCGGGGGGCTTCGTTCCGTTTGGCGGGCGGATCCGGATGGTGCAGTCGGTGGCGCCGGAAGGGGTGATCACCAATGCCTCGAACCTCGGCCGCTATATGTTCCCCTATTCGGTGCCTGGCACGGGGGCGCAGGGCAACGAGGCGCAGCTGCGCTGGGGTGAGGCGGTGCGCGGGAAGGCCAATGTGACCCTGCGGAGGGATGTGCCGGCCTGATCGGGGAGGGGCGATTTTTCGACGAAAAATCGTGGGGGCGGCCCTTGGGGCCGCCCGTTTCCTATCGCAGATCGGCGGCTGTCAGGCGGAACGCCCGCGCGAAGCCAGCGTTCAGGAGAGCGGAGGCGGGCGTGAGGCGGACGAAGGCGAAGTCGGGGAGGTCTATGTAGAGCGTGGACTTGGGGTTCCGGGCGAGCCAGCGCTCACGGAGGCCGGGGCGTGCGGGATCGTCTGGGGCGACGAAGGCAGCGCGGGCGCGGATCATCAGGCGCGGATGGGTGAGGGGGTCGCCTTTGTCGCCGACCTCGCCCAGCATCAGCGCGCAGTCGGGGCGGTCGCGGAGCGCGCGGAAATGCGGGGCGAGGCCGGAGACGAGAGTCATGAGGCCCGCTTCGGGGTCGCGGGCGAAGGCGATGCGGCTGATCCCGGCTGTGCCGGTGTCGGG
>NZ_JBOFBI010000113.1:0-3486 GCF_051645465.1 Tabrizicola sp.
CAACGGACCCCCTCTCCCCGACGGGGGGGAGGGTAGGGGAGGGGGGCCACGCCGCCAGCCACTCCCGCGCCTTCGCAGCAGCCGCATACTCCAGCGCCCCGCCACCAATCGTCCCCGACTGACCCTCACGCCAGACCAGCATCGACGCCCCGACCTCGCGCGGGCTCGACCCCTCGACCCCTGCAATCACCACCCGCGCCACCCGTCCATGGTCGCGCAAGGCTTCGGCAAGGGCCGCCAGATCAAACATCCCCACCCCCACCCCGATTTTTCGCCGAAAAATCGTACCCCCCTTCAACCCGCCGCACCGCCATCAGCACCCTCTCCGCCGTCGCCGGAGCATCCAGCGCCGGATAAACCGACCCATCCCCGCAGGCCGCCACCGCATCGCTCAGCGCCAGGAAAGCCGATATCCCCAGCATCAACGGCGGCTCCCCCACCGCCTTCGATTTCCCTACCGCATCCTCCCGGTTGGGCTTCCCCCACAAAGCCACGTTGAAGACATCGGGCCGGTCCGAACAGGCCGGGATCTTGTAGGTACTCGGAGCATGCGTCGAAAGCCGCCCCTTCCCGTCCCACACCAGCTCCTCCGTCGTCAGCCACCCGACCCCCTGCACATAGGCCCCCTCGACCTGCCCGATATCCAAAGCCGGGTTCAAAGACGTCCCCGTGTCGTGCAAGATATCCGCCCGCAAAATCCGGTTCTCACCCGTCAGCCGGTCGATCACCACCTCCGTCACCGCCGCGCCATAGGCGAAGTAGAAGAACGGCCGCCCCGTCCCCCGCACCCGGTCCCAGACGATCTTCGGCGTGGCATAGAACCCGGTCGACGACAGCGACACCCGCGCCTGATAAGCCCAGGCCACCACCTGAGCCCACGGGTAAACCTCGCCCGCCACCCGGACCGAGCCATCCACGAACTTCACCGCCGAAGGCTTCACCTGATGCTTCTCGGCGATGAACTCCGCCAACCGCCCCCGGATCACCTCCGCCGCCGCCTTCGCCGCCATCCCGTTCAGGTCCGACCCCGACGATGCCGCCGTAGCGCTGGTATTCGGCACCTTCCCCGTATCCGTCGCGGTGATCTTCACCACCCCAGCATCCAGCCCGAAGACCGAAGCCGTCACCTGCGCCACCTTCTGGAACAACCCCTGCCCCATCTCCGTCCCGCCATGGTTCAGCTGGATCGACCCATCCTGATACACATGCACCAGCGCCCCCGCCTGGTTCAGCCAGGTCAAAGTGAACGATATCCCGAACTTCACCGGCGTCAGCGCAATCCCCCGCTTCAACACCGGGCTCCCCGCATTCCACTCAGCAATCGCCGCCTTCCGCGCCGCGTAACCGGAGGTCCGCTCGAGCTCCCCAACCAGCTCATGCCCGATGAAATCCTCGACCGGCATGTGATAAGGCGTCGTCTGCAACATTCTTTGTCCGGAAACATCCCCGCCGGAGGCTCCCGCACTCTCCATCCCGCGATAGAAGTTCAGCTTTCGCACCTCCAGCGGCTCCCGACCCACCGCAAAGGCAACATGATCCATGACCCGCTCGATCCCCAGCATCCCCTGAGGCCCCCCGAACCCCCGAAACGCCGTCGCACTCTGGGTATTGGTCTTCAACCGATGGCTCTCGATCCGGATATTCGGCAACCAATAGCAATTGTCCGCATGCAGCATCGCCCGGTCCGCCACCGGCAGGCTCAAATCCTGAGACCACCCACAGCGGACAAGATGCTGGAACTCCAGCCCCAGCACCCGTCCCTCATCATCCACACCCGCGCGATACCTGATCCGAAAATCGTGTCGCTTGCCCGTGATCATCATGTCGTCATCGCGGTCGTACCGCATCCGGCAAGGCCGCCCCGTCGCCCTTGCGGCGACCGCACAGGCAATCGCCAGCGCGTTCCCCTGAGATTCCTTCCCCCCGAACCCCCCACCCATCCGCCGCACTTCCACGCGGACCGCACTCATCGGCAGATGCAGCGCATGGGCCACCTTGTGCTGCACCTCGGTCGGATGCTGGGTCGAGGAATGCACCACGAAATCCCCGCCCTCCTGCGGGATCGCGGCCGCGACCTGGCCCTCAAGGTAGAAGTGCTCCTGCCCGCCAACCTCGAACGACCCTTCGATCACCCGAGGCGCTTTGGCAATCGCCCCCGCCGCATCTCCCTTGGCCCAAACCACCGGCCCCTGCTCGAACCGGCTGTTCGCCGCCAACGCGTCATCGACGGTCAACAGCGCCGGAAGCTCCCGATAAGAAACCTTCCCCAACCGAGCCGCCTTCCGCGCCGCAAGGTGGCTCTCCGCGATCACCAGAAACACCGGCTGCCCGACGTAATGGACCTTCCCCACCGCCAACAACGGCTCGTCATGCGCCGAAGGTGAGCAGTCCGGCATGTCCGGCAAATCCTCCGCCGACATCACCGCGACCACACCGGGCGCGGCCCTTACGGCCGAAAGGTCAAGCCCGGCGATCTCGCCATGCGCGACACTCGACAGCCCAAAGGCCAGATGCAGCGCGTTGGAAGGGAGCGCCAAGTCATCGATATACCGCGCCTCACCCGTCACATGCAGGGGTGCGGCATCGTGGGGCAGGGCTTTCCCCATGCTCACGGGGTCACCTCCAGCACCGAAACCGGCACGCCCGCCAGATCATGGAAATACCGCCGCATCAGGTTCTGCGCCACCAGCATCCGATACCCGGCCGACGCCCGCACGTCCGACAAAGGCGTGAAATCCCCCGCCATCGCCTCCGCCGCCGCCTCGACTGTCGCCTCGGACCACTCCCGGCTCACCAGCGCCGCCTCCGCCAACGAGGCCCGCTTCGGCACCCCCGCCATCCCGCCAAACGCGATCCGGGCCGAGGCCACCCGGCCCCCCTCGACCGTCACATTGAAACACCCGCAGACCGCCGAGATATCCTGATCGAACCGCTTGGAAATCTTGTAGCACCTGAGCGCCGGAGCCTGATCCGGGAACGACACCCCCGCCACAAACTCCCCCGCCCGCCGGTCCTGCTTCCGGTACTCCAGGAAGAAGTCCTCCAGGGCCATCGCCCGCATCTCATCCCCCCGCCGCAAATGCAGCGTCGCGCCCAGCGCGATCAGCGCCGGCGGCCCGTCCCCGATCGGCGAGCCATTGGCGATGTTCCCCCCGATCGTCGCCGCATTCCTGATCTGCACCGACGCATACCGCCGCAAAAGCTCAGCAAACGAAGGCAACCGCTCCGCCACCGCCTCCTGCAAATCCGCAATCGTCACGCCAGCCCCAACGTGCAACTGCCCGCCCTGCACCTCGATCCCCCGCAGGTCCCGCACACCGTTCAGAAACGCCACCGGCCGCAAGTCGCGCAGCGACTTGGTCACCCAAAGCCCGACATCCGTCGCCCCCGCGATCAACACCGCGTCCGGGTTCGCCAGATACCACTCCGCCAGCTCGTCACTGTCGCGCGGGCTGAAAGCGGGGGGGGGGGGGGGGGGGGCGGGCG
>NZ_JBOFBI010000114.1:0-12165 GCF_051645465.1 Tabrizicola sp.
AGTCCCGCGACGCCCTCGACCCCAACAAGAACGTGTGGGAGGAAATCTCCGGCGGGGCCGAGGTCATCCACCTTGGCGACATGCAGATGAACTCCCGCGTCTACACCGGCGCCTTCAACTTCAAGGGCACCGACCAGCAAAAGAAGGTCGGCCTCCTCTCCGGCGGCGAACGCAACCGCGTCCACATGGCCAAGCTCCTGAAATCCGGCGGCAACGTCCTTCTCCTCGACGAGCCGACCAACGACCTCGACGTCGAAACCCTGCAGGCGCTAGAGGCCGCCATCGAAGACTTCGCCGGCTGCGCCATCATCATCAGCCACGACCGCTTCTTCCTCGACCGCCTCTGCACCCACATCCTCGCCTTCGAAGGCGACGCGCATGTCGAATGGTTCGAGGGCAACTTCCAGGCCTACGAGGAAGACAAGGTCCGCCGCCTCGGCCCCGACGCGCTGGAACCGAAGCGCGTGAAGTACAAGCGGTTCGCGAGGTGAGAGCCCGCCTCCGGGCGACCCTGGTGGCTCTCTTCGCTGCACTCTCGGCCTGCGGAAAGCCGGCCGAGACTGCCAAGCCACCGCTTTACACCACGGCCACCAAAAGCCACCCCCAGCAGATCACCTTCCTCCTCCCCGGCGCGCTGACGACCGCCAATATCTTCGGCCCGGCAAACGACTGGACGCAGGACGGCAACCTCGTCGTCGAATACCGCCTGCCCGGAATGGCCGGTGAGCCGCTCTCGCCGCGCCTGAAACTCATGCGCTCCGCCGAGTGGGTCGCCGACTACGCCAACCGCTACCCGGATGCCCGGATCAACCTCCTCGGCTACTCCACCGGCGCCGCCATCGCCATCGAGGCCGCAGGTCTGATCGACAACAGCGAACGTGTGAAAGTGGCCGCCATCTCCAGCGCCACCCCCTTCCCCGGCGCCGCCCTCGCAACCGTCCGCGGCGGCCTGCAGGTCGCCGGATCGGCCATCGCGATCGGCAGCCTGAACCCGACCCTCGTGTGGGAGGAATACTTCATCACCCTCTTCCTCGGCTCCGGCTGGCGCAAATCCCCCGAAAAGCGCGCCCTCGCAGAAGAGCTCCGCCGCGCCTTCCGCGGCACGATCAACACCCCAGGCGGAGGCCGCGGGAGGTCGCAATCCGGCAGCCTCCTCCTCTGGACCCTGTCACCCAATGCGCTGGCCACGAAGGCCGAAATCACCTTCTTCCACGGCGAAAACGACCCGGTCTTCCCCCTGCCCCAGGTCCAACGCCTGGCCGCCCGCCTCGACGCCCCGGTCTGCGTCCTCCCCGAAGACGGCCACATGCCCCTCCTGTCGCGCCGGGACCTGATGGATAGGGTCGAGACGTTCTTCTTCGCCGGAAGCAAAGCCGGACCCTGCGGCTGATTGGTAGGGTGCGCCAAAGCGCACCACCCCGACGCCGCACTGCCCAGACCACCGCCGACACCAGGCCTCCCTCCCCCTCGTGGGGAGGGGTAGGGGTGGGGGGCTCCCGGCGGCTGACCCAGACTCCGCCCCCGCCCAATAACCACCCGTTAACCAATTCCATCCATCAAGGAGCCTCAACCCCTTGACTCGTACACACAAACGTACATACGTTCTATGCACTTCGACTGGGACAACGGCAACACCGCCAAATGCGCAAAGCACGGCCTGACCAGGGTCGAAATCGAATACGCCCTCTCACACGGGGCGCGTTATGCCGCCGACCCGGCCCACTCACTGACCGAACAGCGCTTCATCGCGCTGTCCCGGACGGCGACGGGTCGCCCAGTCTTCATCGCGTTCTGCTGGCGGGACGGCCGCCTCCGCCCCATCAGCGCCCGCTACATGCATCGGAAAGAGGCTCAACGTCATGGCATCTAAACCCAAACGCGTCCCGGTCATGACGACCGATGAGGAAGCCGAGGCCTTCCTGGAACAAGACCTCTCCGATCTCGATTTCTCCCAGTTCAAACCCCTGAACTGGGAAGCCCTCCCCAAATCCGCCCGCATCAACATGCGGTTGCCAGAGGCGCTGATGGATGCCCTAAAGGCACGGGCCGCGCAGAGAGGGATACCGTATCAGCGGTTGATCCGGGAGGCGTTGGAACGGGAGGTGAAGGGGTCAAGTGCATGATCACGACGTCTTGAGCGAGCCGTAGGGTGCGTGATTTCACGCACCATCCTCCCCCACCACCGACGACCGACACCGCAAGTTCCACAGCGCCAAACCCACCACGAAGGCCAAAGGAAGCATCCGGAACCCCGGCCCAACGTCCCACCCCCCAAACCTTAACACCCCCCTAACGCCCCCCGCCTAACCCCTGGGAATCCCTCGCGGCCCCCAGGATGGGCACCGTGCCCAATCCCCTCACCCCCGCTCAATCTCGGCCCCAAGCCCACGCGTCCCGATGGTCGACGGCGGTCGCGCAGGTGCCCCCACCTTGCCCCGGCGGGGAGGAAAACCTATAGAACCGCAGACCGTGACCGATTGCGAGCAGGCATGAAAGGGAACGCGTGATGTCCTTCGACCGGGCCGTCGCCCAATCTGCCGACCTTCCAAATTCCCCAACCGAAGACGACCCCCGCCACCATGTCGTGGTGATCGGCGCCGGCTTCGCAGGGCTGCAGCTTGTCCAAAGCTTGCGGAAGTCGGGCGTCAGGATCACCGTGATCGACCAGCGCAACCATCACCTCTTCCAGCCACTTCTCTACCAGGTCGCAACCACGATCCTTGCCACGTCCGAGATCGCCTGGCCGATCCGCAGCCTTTTCCGCGACCGCCCGGATGTGACCACTCTCCTGGCCCGCGTCTGCGGCGTGGATGTCACCAACCGACAGGTAGAGCTCGCAGACGGGGCAAGCATCGGCTTTGACACCCTGGTCGTGGCCACCGGCGCGAGGCACGCCTATTTTGGCCACGATGAATGGGAAGCGACGGCCCCCGGCCTCAAGACGCTGGAGGATGCGACGACGATCCGCCGCCGCCTGCTCATGGCCTTTGAACAGGCCGAGCGCGAGACCGATCCCGCCAAACGCCAGGCGTTTCTGTCCTTCGGCGTGATCGGCGCGGGGCCGACGGGCGTTGAACTTGCCGGGATCATCGCCGAACTCGCCAGGCACACGCTCTGGCGCGACTTCCGCAGGATCGACACGCGACAGGCCCGCGTCATGCTGATCGAGGCAGGCCCCCGCGTCCTTGCGGCATTCCCCGAGGACCTTTCGACCTATGCCGCAGAGGCGCTAAGGCGCCGCGGCGTCGAGCTTTTGCTTGGTAAGCCAGTCACCGACTGCACTGCCGAAGGCCTGCGCATCGGCGAGACCTTCATTCCCTGCCGTACCGCCGTCTGGGCGGCGGGGGTCGCCGCCTCTCCCGCCGCCACATGGCTGGGGGCCAAGGGCGACCGCGCCGGGCGGGTCGAGGTCCAGCCCGACCTGACGCTGCCGGGCCATGCCGGCATCTTTGTCATCGGCGACACTGCCACAGTCAAAGGCCCCGATGGACACCCCGTGCCGGGGATCGCGCCCGCAGCCAAACAGCAAGGCGCCTACGTCGCCAAGGTGATCCGCACCCGCCTGACCGGCAAGCCAGCGCCCGCCGCGTTCCGATATCGGCATCAGGGCAATCTGGCAACGATCGGCAAGGGCGCTGCGGTGGTCCACATGGGGCGGCTGCGCCTTCGCGGCAAGCTTGCCTGGTGGGTCTGGGGACTTGCCCATATCTTCTTTCTCATCGGAACACGCAGCCGCACCGCCGTGGCGTTCAGTTGGCTCTGGACCTACCTCACCGGCCAGCACAGTGCCCGGCTGATCACGCAAGGCACCTTGACCGAGTCCAACGAATGACCGCGGGGCCAATGCTCTCAGACAAGCCCAAAACTTAAGGGGCAAACCTTAACACCCCCCTAACGCCTCCCCCGTAACCCCTTGAAATCCCGTGTGGGCCCCACCCGTAACGCTGAGTTACGCGCCCCTCACCCCCGCTCGATCTCGACCCCTAAGGGCCCCATCGCGTCGAGCGGACGGACAGATCACCCCTCAGCGAAATCAATCACCAGAATTCTAGCTGGCAGTGCCGAGTCAGCATTGCAGCCGCCGAATGTGGTGATCAGAAGGGCGACACTCCCCCCAGGAACCATCAAGTCCACTCCACCATGTTTGATTCCGCTGACCTCGATCGTCGCAGTTTGGCTGTCTAGGCTCGCAAAACGATCCGGGGTAAACAGGTTATAGAGCCACTCGCCTGCCGGGACTGAGACTGACGTCAGAACAGCTTGGTCACCGTTACGGGGCAGACCAGAATCTGGACCGAAAAGGGTGTTCAGGATATCTTCCTGAGCGTCGAAGTCGTCCGTGCCGTCCTCGAAACCGGTGCGCCGTTTTTCGTCGGCGATAAGGTCGCGGACCCGACTGGCGTCCTCGCCTTTGTAGACCTTGATCATCGCGGTAAACTCCGAGGGCTCGCATAGCGCAGAGTTAAGGACGAGCGTGAAAGGTTCCGGTCGCAAGGTCACGAAAGACCCAGTCGGGTCATCGCCAATCGGGGCCATTCGGGAGCTGTCCTCCCTCGCCTCCAAGACTTGCCCACCCTGAACGAACACCTGTCCAACGAAGATTTCGTTAGGCACCCCGTCCTCGGCCAGCGCAGGTCCGCTGACAAGTGCGAGTAGCAAGGCGAAGGAACTGGCCGTAGATATAAAGTTCATAGGGAAGACGCTCCGGTTGAATTGGCCGCCAATGTGCCCAAAGCCATCGACAAGCTGTAGTGTGCATTACCTTACATCGCGTCATGTTTTCCCACCGCCCTAGCGCTGAGACATGGGGTGGTCGCCAACCCACCACCCCTGCAGCATCTCGTTCCCCAGCGCAGTAATCGAGCCGACGCCAAGGTGTCCTACAACCCGTCGATGTCCTTTGACCTGCAGCGAAGGCCCGCGCCGAGCCGATGTCAGAGCGAAGAACACGGGATGCACCTAGAACGCTGGGCGCGAATGTCCTTGGGCGAGCCCCAGACTTAAGCAGGCAAACCTTAACAACCCCCTAACGCCTCCCCCGTAACCCCTTGGAATCCCTTGCGGCCCCCACCCGTAACGCTGAGTTACGCGCCCCTCACCCCCGCTCGATCTCGGCCCCAAGGCCCCGCATCAGCCCCTCGAAAATCGGGAACGAGGTCTGGATCGGCGACCCGTCATCGACCCCAACCGAGGCCTTCGAAGCCAGCCCCAGTACCAGGAACGACATCGCGATCCGGTGGTCGATGTGGGTGGCGCAGGTGGCCCCACCCGGCACCCCTCCCGGCCCCATGCCGTGGACGATCAGCGTGTCCTCATCCTCCTCGATCCGGACCCCGCAAGCCTCCAGCCCCCGCGCCATCGCGTCGATCCGGTCGCTCTCCTTGACCCGCAGCTCCTTCACCCCCCGCATCACCGTCTTACCGGTCGCAAAGGACGCCACCACCGACAGGATCGGATACTCATCGATCATCGAAGGAGCCCGCTCCGGCGGCACCTCGATCCCCTTCATGTCGCCCGAGAACCGGACCCGCAGGTCCGCCACCGGCTCGCCCCCCTCCTCACGCGGGTTCTGAAACTCAATCTCCGCCCCCATCTCGACCAACGTCAGATAAAGCCCGTTCCGCGTCAGGTTCTGGGAAACCCCCGGCACCAGAATGTCCGACCCCTCGACGATCAAGGCCGCGCAAACCGGAAACGCCGCCGAGGACGGATCGCGCGGCACCGCCACCGTCTGGGGCCGCAGCTCCGGCTGGCCGGTCAGGGTGATGACGTGGCCCTGATTTCCGTCGCGCTCCACCGACAGCTTCGCCCCGAACCCCAAGAGCATCCGCTCCGAATGATCCCGCGTGGGTTCCTTCTCGATCACCACCGTCTCACCCGGAGCATTCAACCCCGCCAGCAAAACCGCCGACTTCACCTGCGCCGAAGCCACCGGCAGCGCATACCTCACCGGCACCGGGTTCGTGGCCCCGACAATCGTCATCGGCAACCGCCCCCCCTGCCGCCCGTAGGCCCGCGCGCCGAACAACGCCAAAGGATCGGTCACCCGCCCCATCGGCCGCTTCCGAAGCGAAGCATCCCCGGTAAAGGTCGCCGTGATCGGCGTCGTCGCCATCGTCCCCATGATCAACCGCACACCCGTCCCCGAGTTCCCGCAGTCGATCACATCCGAGGGTTCCCGGAACCCGCCGACCCCCACGCCATTCACGGTCCACGCGCCCTCGCCGTGCCGGGTTACCGTCGCCCCGAAGGCCCGCATCGCCGATGCCGTATCCAGCACGTCCTGCCCTTCCAGGAGCCCCGAGATCTTCGTCTCCCCCACCGCCATCGCCCCAAAGATCAGCGAGCGGTGCGAGATCGACTTGTCCCCCGGCACCGAGGCCACGCCCTTCAGAGGCCCCGACTTCCGGGATTTCATCGGTTGCGCGTCGCCATGGCCGGACATCGGTCTCTCCCTCACGTTCGAGAGGCCTGATAGCGCAAGCCTTTGGCGGGGTCCATCACTTGAACCGTCCGCTCGGGCGGAGCCGGCGGACCCTCCGGGGGGAGTATTTGGAAAAGAGCAAATCGTTTGTGCTGCTCTTTTCCAAATACTCATCTGCTCTTAACGCCGCCGGAACGTCAGGTAATGCGGCACCCGGCCCTCGCGCAGGGCCTTCTGTTCGTAGCGGGTCGAAAGCCAGTCATCCCACGCCTCGCCAGGCCCGGCCTGCTGCAAAAGCTCGAACCCTGCGGCGGGCACTTCTTCAAGCGTCTGGCGAACATAGTCCGGGATATCGGTCGCCACCCTGAACTCGGCCCCGGGTGCGGTGATCCGGGCGAGGGCCAGCAGGTAGCCCGGCGTCACGAAACGGCGGCGGTGGTGGCGGGCCTTGGGCCAGGGGTCGGGGTAGTTCAGGAAGACCTTCGACAAGCACCCGTCCGGCAGCACATCGAAGAGGTCGCGAACGTCGCCGGGATGGAGCCAGAGGTTCGCAACCCCCGCGCCTCGGATCTTGCCCAGAAGCATCGCGATCCCGTTCACGAACGGCTCGGCCCCGATCAGCGTCACCTCCGGGTTCAGCGCCGCCATATGCACCAGATGCTCGCCGCCGCCGAAACCGACCTCCAGCCAGAGGGGCCGCCCACCGGCAAAGCCCAGGTCAAGCGGCGTGCGCGCCGGGTTATCCTCACGGCTGACGCCCCGAAGGCTCAGTGGGCCAAGGTCCTCGGCCAGATAGTCTTTCTGGCTCGCCCGCAAGGTCTTGCCCCGGATGCGGCCATAGAAGTTCCGCCGCTCCGACCGGGGGTCCGGATCATCCGCCATTCGTGTTTCACCGCTTTTGCACCGCTGGGGATCAACCCTTGGCGGCGCGCACCATCTCGCCCCGGATACCAGCCCAGAGGAACAGCCGGTAGACGACGACAAGCGCCACGAAAGCACCGCCACCCAGAGCGGCAAGCGCCCCGGGGTCCGCCGTCAGATCAGTCAAGTTCGCCACGCCAAGCGGATTGCCCGTCATCAGCCGGTTCGCCACCGCAGCGCCAGCGGCCACGATCACCAGAGTCAGAACGGCGAAGATGATCGACATCACGATGCCCTCCATCCCGCCGACATGGCGCTTTTCGGCCAGATAGAAGGCCTTCGCAACCGACACCACAGGCACCAGCACCAGCCCGATCAACGCGCCGACCACGGCACCGGCGACAAGGCCACCCTGCAGAAGACCGGGGGCGAACCGGTCGATCAGGTAAAGCGCGCCGACGATCACGGCAAAGACGACCACCGTATTCGCGGCGAACTTCAGGGAATAGGACAGTATCGAACCATTCATCAGCATTCCTCTCCTAATCGGATCAGGTCACACCGCCTTCTTCAAGGCCTCGACCAGATCGACTCGCTCCCACGAGAACCCGCCATCAGCGTCCGGCGCGCGGCCGAAATGGCCGTAGGCCGCCGTCCGCTGGTAGACGGGCTTGTTGAGGCTGAGATGCGTGCGGATCCCGCGAGGGGTGAGATCCATCACCTCGGCCACCGCCTTCTCGATCCGGGCCGCATCAACCTGACCGGTGCCGTGAGTGTCGACGTAGATAGACAGCGGTTTGGCCACCCCGATCGCGTAGCTGACCTGCAGCGTGCAGCGCTCGGCCAGCCCGGCGGCGACCACGTTCTTCGCCAGGTAGCGCGCCGCATAAGCTGCCGAGCGGTCCACCTTGGTCGGGTCCTTGCCCGAGAAGGCACCGCCGCCGTGAGGGGCCGCACCGCCATAGGTGTCGACGATGATCTTGCGCCCCGTAAGGCCTGCGTCCCCGTCCGGGCCCCCGATCACGAAGGTCCCGGTCGGGTTCACATGCCATTCGGTCTTGCGGGTGATCCAGCCCTCCGGCAGAACCTCGCGGATGTAGGGTTCGACGATCTTGCGGATCACCTTGGAGGTCTGCCGCTTCGACGTGTGCTGGGTCGACAGCACGATCGACGTCACCTCGACCGGCCTGCCGTTTGCATAGCGCAGGGTCAGCTGGCTTTTCGCGTCGGGGCCAAGCGTTGGCTCGGCTCCGGATTTCCGCACCTCAGCCAGACGGCGCAGGATCGCGTGGGCGTACTGGATCGGCGCGGGCATGAACTCGGGCGTCTCAAGCGTGGCATAGCCGAACATGATCCCCTGGTCACCGGCGCCATCTTTGTCGACGCCCTGCGCGATATGCGCGGATTGCTCGTGGATGTAGTTGTGGACCTTGATCTTGTCCCAGTGGAACTTCTTCTGCTCGTAGCCGATGTCCTTGACGCAATCGCGGACGATGCCGTCGATGCGCTTCATCATCGCGGCAGTGGCCTCTTTCGACGAAAGGCCAACCTCCCCGCCCACAACCACGCGGTTGGTGGTGGCGAAGGTCTCGCAGGCGACACGGGCGTTTGGTTCTTCCTTCAGGAAGGCATCGAGGACGGCATCCGAGATGCGGTCACAGACCTTGTCGGGGTGGCCCTCAGAGACGGACTCTGAAGTGAAGACGTAATCTTTGCGGCTCATGGGGACGTGCTCCGTTGGGTGAATCCCCGCCACGCCAGGAAGCCGTTGTGGGGGGCTTAAGATGCGACTCCCTAGACGGGAGGGGGCGGGCCGTCAATGGGAGCTTTGCGCCGGGACCAGAAGGCCAGAAGGGCGAGGCCCACAAGCAACACAGCCAGAGGGCCATCACCGAACCGGGCATAAGGCGTGGGGGGCAGTGCGCCGGGGATGCCGGTATCCAGCACCGCCATCGTGCCGAACGGCAGTTCCTTCACGACCCGTCCACGTGCGTCGATCACCGCGGTGACCCCGGTGTTTGCCACCCGGATCAGCGGCAGCCCCTGTTCCACCGCCCGTAGCCGCGCCTGGTCAAGATGCTGGAAAGGTCCGGTCCAGACCCCGAACCAGGCGTCATTGGTGATCTGCAGCATCCAGTCGGCGCGTTCTGGGGCTGCGTTGACCAGTCGCGGGAAGACCGCCTCATAACAGATCAGCGGCAGGACCTTGCCGAAAGTGCCAAGGTCCAGGATCACGGGGCCCCGCCCCGCAGAATAGGTGCTGCCCGCCTGTGCGGCAAAGGCCGTGATCCCGAACCAGCGATACGCCAGATCGCCCATCGGGATGTATTCGCCAAAGGGCACCAGATGGTGCTTGTCGTAGCGCGCGAACTCGCTGCCCTCACCTTCCAGCACCCGCAGGCTGTTAAAGAACAGCCCTTCGCCCTCACGCTGAATGCCGACGGCCACCGGCCGGCCGCCCGAGGCCGAGGTGATCATTTCGGCAACCGAAGGCGCGTATTCCAGCATGTAGGGCACGGCCGTTTCCGGCCAGATCGTCAGATCGGCTACGGTGCCTTGCCTGGTCAGGTCGAGAAGGCGGTTGAGATGTTTGTCAGCCAGGGCTTCGTCCCACTTCAGCGCCTGTTCGGCATTGGGTTGGACGAGACGAACCATAACGTCGCGCCCCTCGGGCAGCGGCTGGCCCAGCCGCCAGAGGCCGAACCCGACGACCGCCGCGAGAAGCAAAAGCGATGCAACCGCCCCCCGCCAGCGCCAAACGACTGGAAGGGCTGCGGCAAGAAGCAGAAGCAGACCAAGGCCCGAAGGCCCGACAAGGGCTGCCAGTTGATCGAAAGGCGTGCCGATCCAGACGTGACCGACCATCGCCCAGGGGAAACCGCTCAGGATCACTCCACGCAGCCATTCCAGCGCCACGAAAGCCGCCACGAACCCCAGCGCCCGGACCGAAAAGAGGCGCGCCATAACGGCAGCGCCAGCCCAGAACAGCCCCAAGCCGAAAGCCAGAAGGACGACGGCAAACGGCGCCATCCAGCCATGCCGGGCGATGTCGACCAGGAAGGGCTCGACTATCCACGACAGCGCCAGCCCGAAGTACCCCGCCCCGGCCAGAAGCCCGGTCCAGAACGCGCCTCGCCGGTCCGGGACCTGCTCCAGCAGCCAGATCAGCCCGGCCAGCGCGGCAAGCGTCAGCCACCAGAAGCCCAAAGGCGCCTGGCCAAGCGCCGCAGCGGCACCCAGCCCGAAGGCGAGCACCCCCCGGCGCCTGCCCGCCAACCAGCCATCAGCCATGCATCACGCGGGCACCTGGGCCTGAGCGGGCACCCGCACCCGAAGCCGCTTGATCCGGCGCGGATCGGCATCGACGATCTCGAACTGGATGCCGCTTTCATGCTCGACCACTTCGCCCCGCGCGGGCACGCGCCCCGCACGCAGGAAGACGAGGCCGCCGAGCGTGTCGATCTCTTCATCCTCTTCGCCCGTGCGCAGCGCCATGCCAAGCGCCGCCTCGATCTCTTCCAGAGGGGCAGTCGACTGCGCCAGGATCACCCCCGGCTTCTCTTCCTTCCAGAGCGCGCCTTCGTCTTCGTCGTGCTCGTCCTCGATCTCGCCGATCACCGTCTCGATCAGGTCCTCGATCGTGACCAGGCCGTCGACCCCGCCATATTCGTCAATGACCAGCGCCATATGCGCCCGCTCGCGCTGCATCTTCTGCAAAAGGACGCCCGTGGGCATCGAGGGCGGTGCGTAAAGGATGGGCCGCAAAAGCCGTTTCAGACTGAACCGCCCCGTCGCCCCGAACCCGTGCTGCAGCGCCAGGTCCTTCAGTAGCACCAGCCCCTGCGGATGATCCAGAGTACCCTTGTAGACCGGCACCCGGCTGAAGCCATGTTCGCGGAAGACCTCCACCAGTTCATCCTTGCCGATGCCCAGGGGAACCGCCACGATCTCGGCCTTGGGGATCGCCACGTCATCCACCCGCATCCGGCGAAGCGCATGGAGGCCCTGTGGCGCAGATGACGTGCCTGCCGGGGCCGGGTCTGCCGCCTCTTCGGATGCCGGGCTGAACGCGGATAGAAGCCTGCCGAAAAAGCCGCGCTGGCTTTGGTCGGGGGCGGGCTCATCAGTCATCCCATCCAGCGCGCCCTGCGCGGCGGGTGACCCGTCGGTGCTACTTCCCATCGGTCCTTTGTCCAGAAAACACCCGTCCTGCGGGTGCGTGGTTCAATATGGGTCAGAAAGCCCAAGGCTGGCAAGTATCCGCACCTCAAGCCCCTCCATCACGGCGGCATCTTCCTCTGCAACGTGATCGTAACCCAGAAGATGTAACACACCATGCACGATCAGATGCGTCACATGGTCAGCCATGGGCTTTCCCTGCTCCTCTGCCTCACGCGCGCATGTCTCCCAGGCGATGGCAATGTCGCCCAGGGATTCGGGGTCATCGGGCGCGCCAGGCTCCGGTCGCTCGGGGTCATCGCCCGCAACTTCCGCCGCCCGCTCCTCCGATGGCCAGCTCAGCACGTTGGTCGGTTGGGGCTTGCCCCGGAAATCGGCGTTCAGGACGGCGATCCGCGCATCGTCGCAGCCCATGAGGCTGATCTGGAACCCCGCGACGGGCAGGCCCAGACCCGACAGCACCGCGCGGCCTCCACGTTCGGCCAGGGGCGCCAGCCCGAAAGCCTCCCACCGCGTGTCTTCAATCACCGTGTCGACCAGATCCATCCGCGCCCCCTAGCGCGACCACCAATGCCGCGCCAGTCAAATTGAGCGCTGACGCGCGAAGACCTTTTGTCTCGCCTCTGCGCGTGAAGAACGCGCAACCGGCTCGGAAGAAGGGCGCGCCGCGCGGGAGTATTTGGAAAAGAGCAAATGCGCTT
>NZ_JBOFBI010000115.1:0-35493 GCF_051645465.1 Tabrizicola sp.
GATCGGAAGGGTGCTCGACGGGGTCGAGATCGCCTGCCTGCGGCTTTCGCTCGGGACGAAGGACGAAGACATCCTGATGCGCGCCGCCGACGCTGCACGTGAGGTGGCTCACGCCCGCGACGTGGCCGTGGTGATCGACAACCATCTGATCCTGGCCGAACGGCTGGGTCTCGACGGGGTTCACCTGACCGACGGGTCGCGGAACGTCCGCAAGGCCCGCAAGGACCTTGGTGCGGATCCGATCGTCGGGGCCTTCTGTGCGGCCAGCAGGCACGACGGGATGACGGCGGGCGAGGCCGGGGCGGACTATGTGTCCTTCGGGCCAGTCGGAGAAACCACGCTAGGCGACGGCAGCCGCGCACCGTTCGAGCTGTTCGAATGGTGGTCCGAGGTGATCGAGGTGCCCATCATCGCCGAAGGCGCGCTGACGGCCAAACTGGTCGAACGCTTCGGCCCGGTGACCGATTTCTTTGCCGTGGGTGAAGAAGTCTGGGGGGCCGACGACCCGCTGGCGGCGCTCAAGGCCCTGCTCGCGCCCTTGGGGTGAAGCCTCGTCGATGACTTCGTCACTCCTCGGCACACAGCGAGGAGAAGCCGAAGGCGAACGAGGAGCGGCCGGTCGGACTAGAAGCTTGCTGGTCAAACCAAAACGGCCCGAAACCTCTCGCGTGTCAGAAGCAGTTCGACATGCGATCGGTCGACCCCCATCGCCGCGCAGTACCGCGAGCTCCGGCCGGTCTTGACGAAACCGAGCTTCTCCAGAACACGGGCCGAGCGGGAATTGCCCTCGAAGTAGCCGGACACGACTTCATCGTCGCTGCCGCCGAAATGTGCAGCCAGAACACAGCGAGCCGCTTCGGTCGCGTATCCCCGCCCTTGAGCGCGAGGCGCAACCCAGTAGCCGAGGATGCACTCCTCCAGACCCATAACTCCAGCAAAGCCCGTGTCGTCTTCGATGGTGAAGACCTCGCCGGGCAGCGCAATCTCGGTCAGGAAGTGCTGGAAATCCGCAGGCGTGTAAGGATGCGGGACTTTGGAAAGCCAACCGGAGATCGCAAGATCATCGATCGCGGAAACGACGGCTGACTCATCAGAGGCAGCCACCGGGCGCAGCACGAGCCGCGCCGTCCGCAGGACTGCGCGACGGGCATGATCCATCGCCGTCAGTCCAGCTTGCGGATGTACGTCCAGGTCGGCGCCGTGGCCCCCCGCGCGACCGAGAAGCTTTCGGCGTCACCCAGATACTGGAACCCTGCATTGGTCAGCACGCGGGCCGAGCCCGGATTGTCCTGGAACGCCTCGGCGAACATGGTGCAGTTCTTCTGGGGGTTCGCGGCGACAAGGGCCTGCACGGCCTCGGACGCAATGCCGTGGTTCCAGAAGGCAGGCGCCACCCAGAAGGCGACCTCGGACTGGTTGCGGTCCATCTTCTTCAGCGAGATCACGCCCAGAACCTCGGGCAACCCCTCGCGCGTGCCGTCCATGACCCAGATGTCCTCGTCCCCGCCCGAGGCCATGGCGCGGGCGCAGAAAGCCTCGGCCGCGCCGGGAGGAAGCGGATGCGGAATACCTTGCGTCGCCTCGGCCACGCGTTTGTCGCCGGCGTAAAGCGCGAAAAGCCCGGCGTCGGACTTGCGTACGGGGCGCATCGTGAACCGGTCGGTCGCAATCTCGACCGGGGCGGCAATCTTTTCCAGGATCATGGCTTCCCTCCTTCGAAGCACATGTGGGGATTGTCGGTTACCCGCGCAATCGCCCGATTTCTTGACCCTCGCGCGGTGATAACGTGGCATATCGCCACATTCCTCCCGGAGCGGGTCCGGAAACGAGAAAGGGGACCGGCCTTTCGGCCGATCCCCCTCTACAATCAGATTGTAAAGTTTCGGCTTACTCGGCTGCCTCCTGGGCGGGCAGTACCGAAATGAAGGTGCGGCCCTTGAGACCTTTCTTGAAGGTCACGCGGCCCTCGACCTTGGCGAAGATGGTATGGTCAGTGCCCATGCCCACGCCCTCGCCCGGGAACCAGGTGGTCCCACGCTGGCGGCAGATGATGTTGCCGGGAATGGCGTGCTGGCCGCCGAAGAGCTTGACGCCCAGGCGACGACCGGCGCTGTCACGACCGTTGCGGGAGGAACCGCCTGCTTTTTTGTGTGCCATGGTGTGTTACTCCTGAGCTGCGACAGCGGCCTTGGCGGCGCGCTTCGGTTTCTCGGCAGCGACGGGGGCCGCAGGCTTGGTGCCCGGGGCCTCATGCGCGGCGCGGCGGGCGGCGACGGTGCCGGTGGCAGCCTTCACGCCCGACTTCTCGGCGCCCTTTTCCAGCACTTCGGTCACGCGAACCAGCGTCAGGTGCTGGCGGTGGCCCTTGGTGCGCTGCGACGAGTGCTTCCGGCGGCGCTTGACATAGTGGATGGTCTTCTCGCCCTTGATCTGGTCGATGACCTCGGCCTGGACAGCCGCGCCCTTGACCATCGGCACACCGATCGTGGTGCCGACCATCAGGATATCGTTGAACTGGATCTTTTCACCAGCTACGGCATCAAGCTTTTCCACGCGCAGGACGTCACCCGCCTGCACCTTGTATTGCTTGCCGCCGGTCTTGAGGACCGCAAACATGGGTCTTTCCTTCTCTTGCTCCGCGCCCTGTGGCCCCCATTTCTGGGCGTTCCGGGAGTTGCCTCCGCCTCGGACAGCGCGCCCTTGCGGGCGTCATGAATGAATGGCCCGGCGAGAGTCGCCCCTCGCCGGGATGCGCGCTTATGCGGCGAAGGCGGCGAAGTGTCAAGCGGCTCGCGTCAGATATCGCGGCCCTGCATCGCGATGCCCGCCGCCCGGCCAAGGTCATACGAGACCTTGCGGAAAACCTTGTCGTAGGCCACGAAAAGCGCCGCGTTCAGCCGCTGTCCGGCCGGGCTTTCCATGAAGTCGATATAGGCCTGCAGCTCGGCCTCGGTCAGCGGGTCATAGGCCAGACCAAGGAAGGCATAAAGCCAGGACGAGGTGTCCTCGCGGATCTGCGCTTCCTGCGCCCAGACATCGGACATGATCTGGTCTTCGGGCATGGCCCTGCCATAGGCACCTGTCTCGGCCATGCCCTTCATGTAGGCCAGATTGCCCGACAAGGCCCCCGCGACGTTCATCTCCAGCAGATCGCCTGCCTCGACAAAGCGACGGACCAGCGCGACTTTCGGGTCGCGATTGGCCGCGCGGTCATCGGCTGCCACACGGGCGGCCTCTTCGGTGGCGGTGTCAAGAAACGCGCGGCGGGCCTCGATCTCAAGTCCGACGACGCGCTGGCCAAGATCGGAGGCGAGGAAATCCATGATCGATTGCATCGTCGCGGGATCCGAGGCGAGCTCGGCCCGAAGCGCCGCGTTGAAGCGGGCGCGAAGCAGACGCACGTCATAGATCGCCGAGACCGTCGCCTCCCATCCCGCGCCGCCGCCGGACGGGAACATGTCAGTCTCCATCGTCTTGCCGTAGTCCAGGCCTTCGTCGCGGAGGACCTCGAAGAGTTCGTCCAGCTGCAGGACTTCCCCCAGTTTCGCGATCGAGACGACGGCTGCGGGCTGCTCGACCGCGGTCTCGGCCATAGCCGGAGGCGTAAAGGCAAGAAGGGCTGCGAAAGCGAGGCGCGGCAGAAGCATGGCGGATCATTCCCGAACTGGCCCGGACAGGGCAGGAAAAGAGGTAGCCCCTTCCCCTGCCCTTGCCAAGCGGGCCTGATGCAACTGGCTGTGATTGCGTTAGCTGGGGAAGCGGCCTTTCGGCGGAATGCCCCTTGCTTATCGCGTTTGGCCCGGCTATCTCCCCCCGACATAGACGACCCCTGAAGCGCGGAGAGGTGACGGAGTGGTCGATCGTGGCGGTCTCGAAAACCGTTGTAGGTTTGCGCCTACCGTGGGTTCGAATCCCACCCTCTCCGCCACCCTTCCTTGAATACACTGTCTTCTTGACCATCAAGGGCGTCTAGACTGGCGTCC
The DNA here is from genome assembly GCF_051645465.1 of Tabrizicola sp. Lineage (GTDB taxonomy): Bacteria > Pseudomonadota > Alphaproteobacteria > Rhodobacterales > Rhodobacteraceae > Tabrizicola. The sequence goes on from NZ_JBOFBI010000115.1 coordinate 3,984, forward strand.
TGATCAGCAAACCGGATTTCGTCTGCTGCACGCGGGGTCAGGACCCGTCACGTCGATTGCGGCGGGTAAGACTTCGTCAACCCTCCTGAGTTATGCCTGCTCGGATGTCCGTGACTGGTTGGCAAGTGTCCGCGCCAGTACAGCCCATCCGGTTAGAAGGTTGCCGTCACCGTGTCCATTATACGACTTCGCGGACTTCTCGCCGCTGTTGCTCTGTTCATGACCTTGGCAGCTCAATCTTTGTACGCGGAGGCTTTGTCGCTGCCATTTCCGCAAGGCTTTGTCGGAACCGTCGGATCAAACACCGGGCAGGCAAATGCCATCAGGAATTTCGCGACACTAGGCGTGGCGAGCACCTACTTCATTCAGAACTCGACTACGGGGGCGTTCGGCGGCACTCAAGGCAACGATCTGTCGGGCACGCTGCGCCTCGTGCTGAACAGCGGCCAGACGATCGACATTCCCGGTGCCATCAACTGGCGCATCTCCCAGGGGGCCACCCCGCACTACTTCGGGTTCATCCCGGCACCCGGACCTTCCTACACCATCGTCTATGGCAGCAATCAGACCTACACGCTGAACAGCAGCAGCAACTACGGTCTGCGCAAGATTGGATCGACGGTCAGCTATGCCGATGGGTCGAACGCCAGCGGGAATGCGGCAACCAGCGGGTTGGTGGCTCTTCTTAACGACTACCTGACCGTCGTGCGGGCGACAGGGCCGCAAGTAACGGGGCCCTCAGGCGTCGCGGGGGCAACGACATCCGCCAAGACCGTTGACGAAGGCCAGACAGCGGTAACGACAATGACCGCGAACAAGGCTGTCGGCTGGGCGCTTTTCGGTGGTGCGGACGCTGGCGCCTTCGCGATTGACACAACGACAGGGGTGCTCACGTTCCTGACCGCGCCGGACTTCGAGATGCCGACGGATGCGGACGCGAACAACACCTACGTCGTGACCGTCCAGGCCACCGACAGCAGCGGCTATACAGCGCAGCAGACGGTGACTGTGACCGTGGTGGATCTGGATGACACCCCGCCCCTGATCACGGGGGCGGCCGCGGCATCCGTCCCGGAAGGTCAGACAGCTGTCGCCGCGTTCACAGCGAATGAAGCGGTCGTATGGACGCTTGCTGGCATCGATAGCACGGCCTTTACGGTGAGTGCGTCGGGCGCGGTCAGCTTTCTGACCGCACCGGACCGTAATGCACCCGCGGACGCGAACGGCGACAATGTCTATGAGCTGACGATTACGGCCACCGACACGGCGGGCCACCTCGGCCAGTTGGCCTTTACCGTCACAGTGATCGCAGTTGCTCCAGGCGATACGACCCCGCCCGTGATTTCTGGTCCCGCCGCGGCGAGCGTAGCAGAAGGCCAGGCAACCGTCGTCAGCTACACCGTGGACGAAATGGTAACGTGGAGCCTTGGCGGCCCGGATGGCGCGGCCTTTGCGGTGGACGCCGCTGGCGCGGTCACCTTTCTGACGGCACCGGATCTTGATGCACCCGCTGACGCGGACGGCGACAATGTCTACGGGTTGACGATTACGGCTACCGACGCGGCGGGCAACCTTAGCCAGCAGGCCCTGACCGTAACGGTGACCGAAGTCATCGTGGCCGATGCGACCCCGCCCATCATCACCGGTCCATCAGGGACAGGTCAGGCGCAAAGCGCAGCGGTCACCGATGGCGAGACCGCCGTCACCACCTTCATAGCAAATGAAGCGGCCACCTGGAGCGTCGATGGTGGAGATGACGCCGGCGCCTTCACCATCGATGCCGGGACCGGTGCGCTGTCCTTCACCACCAGTCCATCGTTCTCCGCCCCGACCGATGCCGACGGCGACAATGTCTATCTTGTCACGATTGCCGCCACCGATCCTGCGGGCAACCGTAGCAGCCAGACACTGGCCGTGACCGTGGCAGCACCAGTCGACACAACGCCGCCAACGATTTCCGGGCTCGTCGCCGGAACGGTGAATCTGCCCGAGGGACAGATGCACGTCGCAAGTTTTTCGTCGAACGAGGCTGTCGTCTGGTCGATCAGCGGCTTGGATGCGGGCGCCTTTTCCATTGCGGAAACAGGGGAGCTGGCCTTCACTGCACCACCAAACCATGCAGCACCCGGCGACGCCGATGGCGACAATGTCTATGTGGTCGCAGTCGTTGCCATCGATGCAGCCGGGAACTCCAGTCAGCATGTGCTGACGGTAACCGTGACCAAGGTCATCGTACCCGACACGACGCCGCCCGCCGTCAACGGGCCATCGGGTGCAGAAGGCGCGACGGCTTTCACCATGGCTCTTCCCGAGGGGCAGACTGCCGTTACTGATTTTGCCGCCGATGAGCCTGTGACCTGGTCAATAACGGGCGGCCCGGACCAGTCGGCGCTGGCCGTCGATCCGGCAACCGGCGCAGTGCGCTTCGTGATCACTCCGGATTTTGATGTCCCGTCGGATGCCGACGGCAACAGCACTTATGTGATTGTCCTCACAGCAACTGACACGGCAGGAAACAGAAGCACTGTCACGCTAACGGTGATGATTCTGGATGCCGACGACACGGTGGCCGAGGTTTTTGACGGCCACGACGAGGACATCGTGGAGATCGTCGAGGAGATAGAGCGCAACCACCTGCGGTCATCCCTGACGTCGTTGCGGGGCATGACAATCGCCGCGCGGGACCGCTTCATTGCCGCCCAGCGGATGCGCGAGAGCTGCAGGGACGACGATGATCTGGCAGCCACGGCGGCGCTCGCCGGGTGCAGCCGGATCGCCTCACGCAACGACATCCCTTTTGGCCTGCAGGGTCAGGTGCAGGTTGGAAGGGGTGGAAGCTTTGCGACAGGCACGTTCTATGGCCAGGCCGGCAGCTTTGACGGCACCCGGCGACGGATCATTGAGGGCAACTACGCATTCGTCGACAGCGGGGCCGGTGTCACCACGGTGGATATCACCGGGCGTATCGCCTGGGAACGCCTCGTTTCCGAACGCGTGATGCTCGGCTTCTTCGTTGGCGGCAGCTTTTCGCAGGCTGATATCAGGAAGCGCCTGACCGGGCGGTCGGACAAGGTCAGCCTTTCGCTGGGCAGCTACTTCGTGGCCGAGCTTCGCCCCGAGCTCTATCTTGACGGCTTCCTGTCGGTTGCCGCGTCGCGCAACATGCTGGCACTGCGGAACGGCGATATCCAGGTTGATGGCACGTATGCAGCGCAGTCGCTTCTTATGGGATTGGCCCTGTCCGGCGTGATTGCCCGCGACGGATATGAGTTGCGACCCGAAATTGCGCTGGCCTATGGCGCGACGAGGATTCGCAGCCTTCATCTTGACGCTACGGCTGCGGATACGACAGAAGCCTTCACTGCCACCGTCGAAGCGGTGGATTTCGCGACGCTCCGCATTACACCGGAGCTGCGCATTCCTCTTTATGCCCAATCCGACGCCGCGCTGTACATCATTGCCCCAAGCGTCGTCTGTGACTGGACGGATGATCGTCTGGACTGTGGTGGCGGTCTGAGGCTGGGGCTGCAGGGGACGAGCCGAGACCGCCGCACGCGCTTCGACATCATGTTCGAGGCTGATCAGATCGGCGGCAAAGATCGCATGGCTTTAGGCGCGCAGATCGAGCATCGGTTTTGACGGCTTGCAATTGCCCGGCAAAGCACGGCGGCCCGCCAGAACGGACCGCCCATCAACATGCCCCCCGGCGCGCCAACTCGAAGCGCGCAGCTACTGACGCCGCAACAAGATCAGTCCGCGCTGACCAAAGGTGCGGTGGCAAGAGCGGCCAGCATCAAGTCGGCCACGGCCTTTGCTGACATCGGGTTTTGGCCAGTGACAACGCGGTCGTCGCTGACGGCCTTGCTTGTCCATTTCTCGCCGGCTTCAAACCGACCGCCGAGATCGCGGAGTCGGGACTCCAGCATGAATGGCATCGTGGTTGAGAGGCTGATCGCGTCTTCCTCGGCATTGGTGAAGCTGTTTACCCGCAGACCCTTTACCAGCGGCGTGCCATCAGGGCGCCGCACATCGACAAGACCAGCCGGCCCGTGGCACACAGCCGCAACCACACCTCCCTTCGCGTGCAAAGTGCCAAGCAGTCGTGCGAGCACAGGGTTGCCGGGGAAATCCCACATCGTGCCGTGGCCGCCGGGCAGGAAGACCGCATCGAAATCCTCGGCTTTCAGATCCTCCAAAGCCACCGTGGCGGCAAGTTTTGCCATTGCGCCGGGATCGGCCGCAAAGCGGTTGACGCTGGCCGGGCGCTCTGCGGCGTCCCCCCGGAAGCTGCCCGGATCATGGGCGGCTGGCCCTCCCTTGATGGAAGCAATGGTCACATCGTGACCGGCGTCGAGCAACGCGAAGTAAGGTGTCGCCAGCTCCTCGAAGTGAAATCCCGTCGCGCGTCCGGTGTCGCCAAGTTTCGTGTGCGACGTCAGAATGATAGCGATGCGTGCCATGGTAGAAGCTCCAATGATTGCGTATCGCAAAGCTAGGGCTTCCGAATTCCATCGGGAAATCGTGATTTCCAATACCAGCTATCGCCAAAAGGCAGGATCAGCCCGCCGCGGCAGCAAAGGCCTGTTGCACTACCTCGCGGAACCAGCGTTCCGCCGGGTCGCGGTCAGCGACCGCCCGCCACACCAGTGTGTTGGTGACAAGCGGGATCGCAACCGGCACGGGATCGATGGCAAGACCGCCCAATGCCGCCAGCGAGTTTGCCACGAAATCCGGCACGACCGAGATCATGTCCGAGCCCGGCAGAACACCCAGCAGCAACCCGAAGTTGGCGATCCCGACGGCGATGCGGCGCGAACGACCGAGCTTGGCGAGTGCGTCATCCACGAAACCCGTAAGGTCCCCTGACGGCGACACAAGCACGTGGGGGCGGGCGCAGAAGTCGTCGAGCCCCTCTATCGGTGCGGTCGACGCGTCCCGCACTGTCACCCATGGCGAATGCCTCAGCGCTTTCATCTTCGCATTCGCGGGCGGTCTTTCGCGCATGTAGGCGACGGCTGTCGAGATTTCGCCCGTTGAAAGCATTCCAGGCAAGGTGCGAAAGTCGCCGAGGCGCACGACGAGGTCGCAGTTCGGCGCTGACTGCCTGAGCGTGGCGGTCAATCCCGGAAGCGCTGACAGGCCGACCGCGTCCGTGCAACCGAAGCGGAACACGCGCGCATCAGTGGCCGGATCGAAGGGCGCCGCTGAGGAAAGCGCTGCGGCCAGCCCGTCGAGATGAGGTTTCACCGCTTCCAGAAGCTCCAGCGCCCTGGCGGTCGGCTCCAGGGCCCGGCCGTTTCGCACAAGAAGCTCGTCGTTGAACGTCTCCCGAAGCCGCATGAGCGCGCCCGAGATCGTAGGCTGAGCAAGAAAGAGCCGCCTTGCCGCCCCGACCGTGCTGCGCTCTTCGATAAGCGCCACGAATGTCTTGAGAAGATTGAGGTCAATCCTGTTCACGTCTGAGGTGTCGGGCATCAGTCAACCTTGGCTGCGAAGATCGACTCGTCCGGCTTGCCAATGCGACATCCCACAAGGACGCCCGATTTCTCGTATCGGCCGGGCCGATTTCCCACTGGTCGATCTGGCTCCTAGCTCTGCGGTGCGGCGCTCAGACCGCCTGCTCATCAAACCACAGGAGCCATCCACGACCAAGACTTTCCGCACGGCAGTCAGAGTTGTAGCTCTGGCAGGCCTCATCGGCATCCAAACCGGGAAATCGGGCCAGATCGGACGCTGACCAGCCAACCGGGGCGTACGACAAAGCTGCAGAACCTGGCTGCGGCTTTGCTGCGCAAGTCGAATCCCTCCAGGCTGCGTCATCCTGTCATCACTTTTCCTTGCGCCCATTTTCTGCGCCGCGGCATCCTCTGAGCGCAAAAGATTTGTGCATCTCGGCCCAGTCTCATTGAAGCGAAAGCCGACGGCTCCGATCGGATTGATCGGTCCGCAGACTCTGCGCTCCTTGATCTTGCCTGGAATGGTCCAGGCAGACCGAGGTCCGCACAGGCGGTCGAATTGGGGGATTACCTGCGAACCTCGGAATAAGACACGTGCTGCACTGCAATTAGAAACGTCTCTCCAAAGAACAGGGCACTGCGGGGAGCCAACAGAGGGAACACTATGAAACTGACCAGACGCGCACTCTTGGCATCCGGGATCGCCTCACTTGCCATTCCCCGCATTGCAATGGCCCAGGCCGAGACCATCAAGGTCGGTGTCCTGCATTCGCTGTCGGGCACGATGGCGATTTCGGAGACCACGCTGAAGGACACCATGCTGATGCTGATCGAGGCGCAGAACGCCAAGGGCGGGCTTCTTGGCAAGCAGCTTGAGGCGGTGGTGGTCGATCCGGCTTCCGACTGGCCATTGTTCGCTGAAAAGGCACGCGAACTCCTCACTGTTTCTAAGGTCGACGTCATGTTCGGCTGCTGGACCTCTGTCAGCCGCAAATCGGTGCTGCCGGTGATCGAAGAGCTGAACGGGCTCTTGTTCTACCCGGTGCAGTACGAAGGCGAGGAATCGTCGAAGAACGTGTTCTACACCGGTGCTGCGCCGAACCAGCAGGCGATCCCGGCCGTGGATTACTATCTGGAAGAGCTGGGCGTCACCAAATTCGCGCTTCTTGGGACCGACTATGTCTATCCGCGCACGACGAACAACATTCTTGAGGCCTACCTGATCTCCAAGGGCATTCCGAAAGAGGACATCTTCGTCAACTACACGCCCTTCGGCCATTCTGACTGGTCCAAGATCGTCAGCGATGTGGTGGCGCTTGGGGCAGACGGCAAGAAAGTCGGCGTCATCTCGACGATCAATGGCGATGCGAATATCGGCTTCTACAAGGAGCTCGCGGCGGCCGGTGTTACCGCCGACACGCTGCCCGTTGTCGCCTTCTCGGTCGGCGAAGAGGAGCTTTCGGGCCTCGACACCACCAACCTGGCGGGCCACCTGGCTGCCTGGAACTACTTCATGTCCGCCGATACACCCGAGAACGCGGCCTTCATCGAAGCCTGGAAGGCCTTCATCAAGGACGACAAGCGTGTCACCAACGACCCGATGGAGGCTCATTACATCGGCTTCAACATGTGGGTGAATGCGGTGACTGCGGCGGGGACAACCGAGGTTGATGCCGTATCCGCTGCAATGATCGGGCAGGAATTCCCGAACCTGACCGGCGGGATGGCCAAGATGCTGCCGAACCACCACCTGACGAAGCCCGTGCTGATCGGCGAAATCCGCGCCGATGGTCAGTTCGACATCATCAGTCAGACCGACCCGGTGCCCGGTGATGCCTGGACCGACTACCTGCCGGAATCGGCGGTGCTGGAGGCCGACTGGGCCGAGCTGAAATGCGGGATGTACAACAAGGAAACCTCGACCTGCGTCCAGCTTAAGTCGAATTACTGATCCTTGCGGTGCGGGAGGGGGCCACCTCCTCCCGCAGCTTTACCCATGACCGGAACGTCCATGCGCCTGACCGCCCTTTTCGTCGCGGCCATTCTCTGGTTTGCACCCTCGCTGGCCCTGGCCGAAGGTGAGGCGGCTGAGATCGTCGCCGAGAACCGCGATCAGATCGAAAAGCCCTCCCGCCAGACGATCGGACCGGTGATCACCGCCCTTGCGGCCAGCGGCGACCCGATGGCCGACGACATTCTGTCGGCTTGGGCCGAAAAGCGGTTGGTCATCCGCAAGGCTGACGACGTGATGTTCCTCGCGATGCCCGAGGGCGACGGCTTTGCACTGACCACGCTTGACGGCACCGCTGCCGGAACGGCTGCCAAAGGCGAGATCACCGAGCTCAAACCCAACGCCGGGGTTCGCGGCCTGATTGGCGCGGCACTGGTGCAGTTCACCCTGTCCGACCCCAACCCCGCCCGCCGGGCCGAGGCGCTGACGTCCATCGCCCGCGACCCCACGGCCGAAACGCTGGAGCCGCTTCGCGCATCCATCGCAGATGAGACCGACCCCGCCTTGAAGGCCCGGAAAGAACGGCTGGAACGCTTTCTGACCCTGCGCTTCGACCCGGACTCTGCAGCCCGTGTCGCCGCCATCGAAAGCCTTGGCTCCGACACCTCGCTGGACGTCCGCGCCGCGCTGAACCCGCTGGTGGCCACCAAACGCATCGCTGTGGCCGGGGAACCCGATGGCCAGAATGTCGCCCGCACCCTTACGCCCGGTCGCAACTTGCCCGAGGCCGAAGCCTACGACCTTCTTGTCGTCGCCGAACTTGCGCCCGCGCGCCTGACGCTTGAGGCGCAGCGCGCGGCCCTCGTGGCAAACATCGTCGATGGCAAAGTCGGCGGCATTCCTGTCGCCGAGCTTGACACCCAAGCCGCCCGTGACCGCGCCTACACCGCGCTTGAGGCGGCAGGCACCGTCCCGGTCGCCGCCACCGACGCCGAGGTCGCCGCGGCGCTGGCCGCGCACGGGTTTTACGAAGTCTTTGCCGAACCGGACGCCGCCGTGACGACCGCCGCAATGGCTACTTTGAACGGTATCGACCGCAAGGTCGGCATGATGCAGGCCGCCGACCTCGGCCTTGATGCGCTGTCGCTTGCCGCGATCTACTTCCTCGCCGCCATCGGCCTCGCCATCACCTTCGGCGTCATGGGCGTGATCAACATGGCACATGGCGAGTTCATCACCATCGGTGCCTATACCGGCTTTGTCGTGCAGCTTTTCGTGCCGAACTACACGTTGTCGATCCTGATCGCCCTCCCCCTCGCCTTCGCCGTGACCTTCGCCGCAGGGGTTGCGATGGAGCGACTGGTGATCCGTCACCTCTACAAACGCCCGCTGGAGACGCTGCTCGCCACCTTCGGCATCTCCATCGCCCTCCAGCAAATCCTCAAGAACGTGTTTGGCACCCAGGCCCGCCCCCTCACCGCCCCTGGCTGGCTGGACGGAGCACTCGTCTTCAACGACGTCGTCTCGATCAGCTACATCCGCATCGCGATCTTCGTCCTCGCGCTCCTGTTCCTCATGTTCTTCCTCTACCTGATGAAACGCACCCGTCTTGGCCTTGAGGTCCGCGCCGTCACGCAAAACCCCACCATGGCCGCCTCGATGGGCATCAACCCCGACCGCATCAACATGCTGACCTTCGGCCTTGGCTCCGGCATCGCGGGCATTGCTGGGGTGGCCATAGGCCTTTTCGCCAAGGTCACCTCGGAACTCGGCACCGACTACATCGTCCAGTCGTTCATGACCGTGGTCGTGGGTGGCGTCGGCAACATCTGGGGCACGCTCGCCGGGGCCACGATGATCGGGTCATTGCAGAAGGTGATCGAGTTCCTGAACCCGTCCAACACCCTGGCCGCCCAGACCTACATGATCCTCTTCATCATCCTCTTCATCCAGTTCCGGCCACGCGGCATCATCGCCTTGCGTGGCCGAGCGGCGGGGGATTGATCGATGAACCGCAGCTTCTTCCTTCGCAACCCGTCGGTCCTGATCTTCATTTGCGTGCTGGCGCTATTCACCGTCTTCGTCACCGTGGCGTCAGAGGCTTACGGCCTCGGCTTCGTCTCCACCTCGTTCGTCAAGACCTTGGGCAAGACGCTCTGCCTCTGCCTCGTCGCCCTCGCGATGGACCTGATCTGGGGCTACGCCGGCATCCTGTCGCTCGGCCACATGGCCTTCTTCGCCCTTGGCGGCTACATGATCGGCATGTGGCTGATGTATGCCCGGACCGAGGAAATCGTCGTCGCATCCCTGGCCAACGGCGGCCTCCCCGCCACGCCCGAGGAGATATACCAGGGCATCGCCACCCAGATTTTCGGCGTCGTCGGCGCCTCCGACCTCCCCGCGATCTGGACCTTCGCCCACAGCCTGCCCCTGCAACTGGCGCTGGCGCTGGCAGTCCCCGGCCTCCTCGCCCTGGTCTTCGGCTGGCTCGCCTTCCGCTCCCGCGTGACCGGCGTGTACCTCTCCATCCTTACCCAGGCGATGACCCTGGCGCTCGCGCTCTACCTCTTCCAGAACGACAGCGGGCTTCGGGGCAACAACGGCCTCTCCGGCCTGCAGAACCTGCCGGGCCTCGGCGAGACCTTGCAGGACCTCGTGTCGATGTGGTTCTTCTGGGCCTCTGCCTTCGCGCTAGGCGTGACCTACCTCACCCTAAGCTGGATCGTCTCCGGCAAGTTCGGCTCGGTCATCCGCGCCATCCGCGATGACGAGGCAAGGGTGCGCTTCCTTGGCTACTCGGTCGAGGGTTACAAGCTTTTCCTCTTCACCCTGACGGCGATCATCGCTGCCATCGCAGGCGCGCTCTACTATCCGCAGGCGGGCATCATCAACCCCGCCGAACTCGCCCCAATCGCATCGATCTACCTCGCCGTCTGGGTCGCCATCGGCGGACGCGGCAGGCTTTACGGCGCAGTCATTGGTGCTGCCTTCGTCTCGCTCGTCTCCAGCTGGTTCACCTCCGGGCGTGTCCCCTCAATCAACCTCGGCTTTGCCACGATCAACTGGGTGGACTGGTGGCTCGTCCTCCTCGGCCTCGCTTTCGTCGCAGTCACCCTCTTCGCCCCCAAAGGCATCGGCGGCCTCTTCGACCGCTTCCAGCACATCGGCACGCCCGACCGCAAGGGCGCCCCCCTTGGCCCCGATGATGGCAGCCTGCAGGAACAGGAGGCCCGAGAATGACCGCCCTTCTCGAGGTTTCCGGCATCTCCGTCACCTTTGACGGCTTCCGCGCCATCAACAACCTGTCGTTCTCGATCGGCGCGCAAGAGCTTCGCGCCATCATCGGTCCGAACGGCGCGGGCAAGACCACCTTCATGGACATCGTCACCGGCAAGACCCGTCCCGACAGCGGCAGCGTCACCTTCGGCGACCGCGCCATATCGCTCTTGAAACTGAACGAAGCGAAGATCGCCCGCGAGGGCGTCGGCCGCAAGTTCCAGCGCCCCACCGTCTTCGAGGATCAGTCCGTCGCCGACAACCTGATCCTCGCCCTCAAAGCCCCGCGCAACCCATTCAGCGTGCTCGCCTGGCGACCGAAATCCCCCGACATGGCCCGCGTCCAGGCATTGGCGGATGAGGTCGGCCTCGGTGACCGCCTTCAACAGAAATCCGGCGAGCTCAGCCACGGCCAGAAGCAATGGCTGGAAATCGCGATGCTTCTGGCGCAGGAACCGCGGCTTCTGCTCGTCGACGAACCCGCCGCCGGAATGACCCCGGCCGAGCGGGAACACACGACGACACTCCTCGTCAATCTGGCGAAAACGCGGGCGGTGGTGGTGGTCGAACACGACATGGATTTCGTCCGTCGCCTGAACTGCCGGGTCACCGTGCTGCACGAGGGCGCGGTCCTGGCGGAAGGTTCAATTGATCACGTCACACGCGATCCGCAAGTGATCAGCGTCTATCTGGGGCGTGGATGATGCTTACAACTCAAGGGCTTACCTTGCACTACGGCGGCAGCCAGATCCTGCACGGCATCGACTTTACGGCCAGGATCGGCGAGGTCACCTGCATCCTTGGCCCAAACGGCGTCGGCAAGACCTCATTTCTGAAGGCGCTTGCCGGGACCCACCCCCGTTCGGGCGGGACGGTCACGCTCGACGGGCAAACGCTGCCGGTTTCGCGCCCACAGGATATGGCCCGACGCGGTCTTTCGATCGTGCCCCAGGGCCGGATGATCTTTCCCCTTCTGACCGTGCGCGAAAACCTCGAGACAGCCTTCGCTGTCCTGCCGAAGTCCGAGCACGAGATACCGGACGAAATTTTCACCCTCTTCCCGATCCTGAAGGACTTCCTTCACCGCCGCGGCGGCGACCTTTCAGGCGGCCAACAGCAGCAGCTTTCGATCGCCCGCGCCCTGATCATGAAGCCGAAGGTGCTGCTTCTTGACGAGCCGACGGAAGGCATCCAGCCAAGCGTCATCCAGCAGATCGGGCACGTCCTAGGCTACCTTCGGTCCAGGGGAGACATGGCGATCATTCTTGTCGAGCAGTACTTCGAATTCGCCTACGGCCTGGCGGATGAGGTCTTCGTCTTCCGGCGCGGCACCGTTTCGGCGTCCGGCAAGACGAGCAGCTTTGACAAGGCCGACCTGCGGGCTGCCGTCTCGGTTTGAAGAGGTTCGTTGAAGACGCGGCTGGACGTCGGCAACGCACCACGGCCTATCCGTTCAGCATCTCGCGTGCGGCCTCGCGACGCGGGGCGATCACTTCAGCCAGCCGGGCATCGGGAGCGACGACGCTCGTCTGTGACATGGGCTCGGACAGGACCGAGATCGGCGCACCCGCGGCGACGGCCGCCAAACGCGCGGCGCCCCGCGGACCGGCCATATCCGCGCCTTGGATCAGACCGACGGGCTCGCCAAGCGCAGTCGCAATCAGGCGCAGCCAGAGCGTGCTGCGCGTGCCGCCGCCGACGACAGTAAAGCGTTCCGGGCGCACCCCGACCTCACGCTGTGCCGCGATGCAGTCGGCGAACTGGAAGGCCACACCTTCCATCGTCGCATAGGCCAGCATTGCGGGGGTCACCCCCGGATGCAGGCCCTCGATACGGCCCGTCATGTCCGGGCGGTTCAGCGGCGTCCGGATGCCCGTCAGGCACGGCAGGAAGATGGGAGCGACGGCTGGGCCCTGCTTGGCGACGAAGGCCGCAGCCTCGGCATCCAAGTCGGGCACTTTGCGGCCCGTCATCTGGCCGACCCAATCGAGCGACGCGGTAGCCGACATCACCACACCCATCGACAGGAACATCCGCGGCACGACATGGGCCGAGGTCAGGATGGCGCGCTGCGGGCCGGGGTGAAACGCCGCGTCAACGATGCAGGCAACGCCAGAGGTGCCGATTGTAAGCACAGCATCGCCGGGCCGCGCCCCACCCGCGCCCAGGGTGGAACCCATGTTGTCCCCTGCCCCGGCCGCGACGGCCACCGGCCCAGTGATGCCCCAACGAGACAGCAGTTCGGGCTTCAGCCGCCCGGCTTCGGCCCAGCTGTCGAGGACCGGCGGCAGACTGGCAGCGTTCCATCCAACAGCGGCGCAGAGAGCGGGGTCCCAGCGACCCGCCGCCACGTCCAGAAGTTGTGTACCACCCGCGTCCGACGGCTCTGTCGCCACCTCGCCGGTCAAAGCGAGGCGAACGTAGTCCTTGGTCAGCATCAGCATCCGCGCCCGGTCCATCAGGGCCGGTTCATGCTTCCGCAGCCACATGAGCTTCGGCGCCGTGATGCCCGGATCGGGCGTCCCGTTCGTGCGGCGGCCGATATCGGGGACGGAAGCGAGAAGCTCGGCACATTCGGCCAGCGCGCGCTGATCGTTCCACAGCATCGCAGGCCGCAAGGGCCGCATATCGGCATCAAGGATCAATGCCGCCAGCATCTGACCTGACAAGCCAATGCCCCGGACTGCAGCCATCTCCTGCGGCGCTTCCGCCGCCAGCCGATCAAGGCAGGTGAAGACGGTCGCGACCCAGAGGTCCGGGTCCTGCTCGCTCCACCCCACATGGGGGCGGCTGATCGCGACGGGCTCGGCTGCCACCGCGACAACGCGCGCAAGGTCCTCCAGCAGCACCGCCTTGATGCCCGAGGTTCCAAGGTCGATGCCGATGTGCAGGGCCATCAGTCGCTGTCCAGAAGCGCGCGGGCAGTCGCCTCGTCCGTCACCAGTGTATTCACCACGCCGCGCTTCAGGATCCCGCGGACGACAGCCACCTTGTGTGGCCCGCCCGCCGCCAGGATGACGTTCGGGATCGGCGCCAGGTCTTCCAGCCCGATACCGATGACCCGCTCGTTGATCGGGTGCGCGATCGGCCTGCCTTCCGCGTCGATGACCACGCCAAGGACATCGCCTACCGCACCCATATCGCGCAGGGCCTCGATCGTGACGTCGCCCGGCAGGCCGTCCCGCATCAAAAGCGAGTTGCGCGAGATATCGCCCGCCGCCATCGCCAGCGCATCTACGCTGCGGAGCTTCTCCAGCACCTCGCGGAAGACGTCCAGCTGCATGATCGTGTCGCGGCTTTCGCGGCTTCCGGCGTAAAGCGGCGCGGTGAAATAGCTGTGCTGCGCGCCGATCAGGTCGGCGAGGCGCGTGGTGATCTCGAAGCTGTTCAGGTCCGAGCCGCGGGTCAGCCCCCCCATGACGCTGATCACCTCCAGGTCCGGCCGCTCCATCGCGGCGACGAAGCGGGTCGCGATGTTCAGCGTGCCCCCCCACGACATCCCGAAAAGCCGCACCTTCGGGTCGGCCAGCACTTCGGACAAAAGGTTGCCCAGTGCCGCCCCGACCACCATCTGGACATCGCGCGCCTCCATTGGCGCGGGGGCGACATAGGCCTGTCGCACCCCGAACCGGGCGCGGAGCGCCGCTTCAAGCTCTGCGCAAGCCGCAAACGCCGTGTTGAAGGTGATCCGCACCAGCCCCCGAGCCCGCGCTTCGGCCAGGGCCTTGTTCACCCGCAAACGCGTCGCGCCCAGCTTCTCGGCGACCCGTTCCTGGGTCAGCCCTTCGACGTGATAAGCCCAGGCAACCTGCGCCAGAAACCGTTCTTCAGTGTCGATCTGCGGAAGCTTCGGAGCGCGTGCCATCTTGAGCCTACTTCACGGCCCCCATGGTAAGGCCCCGGACCAGGTGCTTCGACGCAAGCAGAGCAAAGATCAAGACCGGAACGACGATAAGTGTCGAGGTCGCCATGATCTTTCCGTAAGGCACGTCGTAGCCTTCCATGAAGGTCACGGCCATCGCGGGCGCAGTCTTCGCGGCCTTCGGCGCAAGGATGTAGGCGAAAAGAAGCTCGTTCCACGAGAAGATGAACGAGAGGATCGAGCTGACGGCGACACCCGGCATCGCCAGCGGCAGGCAGATCGAGCGGAAGATGCGGAACTGGCTGGCACCTTCAAGCATCGCGGCCTCGTCCAGCTCGCGCGGGATCGACCGGAACTGGTCGGTGCAGATCCAGATCACGATCGGCAGGGTGAAGGTCAGATACATCAGGATCAACGCGAGGTGGGTGTCGCGCAGGCCCAGCTCGCGGCTGATGAGGAAGACGGGGAAGGCGAGGACGACGGGACTGACGAAGCGGTTGGTGATGAACCAGAACCACAGGTCCTGCTTGCCCCGAAACTCGAACCGCGCCAGCGCATAGGCTGCCGGGGTGCCAAGACCCACTGCCAGCGCGGTGGTACAGACAGCAACGATGATCGAGTTGATCAGCGCCGGGCCGACCTTGTCGACGAACAGCACCTCCCAGTAGTTCGCAAGCGTGGGGGTGAACCACCAGACGGGCGGGGATTCAAGTGCCACGACCTGTGTCTTCAGGCTGGTGGTGACCATCCAGTAGAACGGAAAGACGCAGAAAAGGCCGATCAGCAGAAGGACAATCGCTTCGCCCCAGAGGTTGCGGCGTTGGAGGGGGGCGGCCATGTCAGCGGACCTCTCGGTAGAACAGGCGGATGTAAAGCCGCGCCAGCACGATGGTCAGCGCCAGCATGATGATCGACTGCGCCGCCGCCATGCCGATGTCGAACTGTCGGTTCCCTACCCGTTCGATCAGCACCGCGATGAATTCGGTGGCCGAGCCCGGCCCCCCGCGCGTCATGGTGAAAGGCATGTCGAAAAGCTTCAGCGTATCGGCCGTCCGCAGGATCAACACCGCGACGAGAGACGGTATCAGGAACGGGAGTTGCACATGGCGCAGCACCGTCCAGTTCGACTTCGTCTCCAGCTTCGCTGCCTCCTCGATCTCAGGCGGCACCGTCGACAGCCCGGCCAGCAGGACAAGCGCGACAAAGGGCGTCCATTGCCAGATGTCCCAGAGGACGACCGCGATGAATGCATTTGTCGGATCCCCGATAAAATTGATCGGATCGACGCCAACCCAGCCCAGCATCTGGTTGATAACACCGTATTTCTGATTAAGCATCACCTGCGCCAGAAGCCCCACGACGGCATAGGTCGTGGCCATGGGCAGCACCAGCGACAGCCGCGTCAGCGTCTTCCAGAAGGTCAGGCCAGGGCGGTGCAGCACCAGCGCGATGATCAGCCCCAAAGCGATCTGCACCGGCACCGCAATCGCAAAAAGAAGGGCCGTCCGCCCCATCGCCTGCCAGAACACCGGGTCGGTCAGAACCGCGCCATAGTTCTCGAGGCCAACGAACTTCTGTTGCGCAAGCTTGGTCAGATTGAAGTAGTGCAAACTCTTCCAGACCGCATAGAGAAGGGGAGCAATCCCGACGATGGCCAGTGCTGCAACGGCGGGGCCGAGGAAGGCGGCAATCGTGCGCCGGGGCACGCGGATCGACATCGGGAACCTCGCTTTGGTCTGGGCGACCAGGCCCCCACCATCAGGGGCGGGGGCCTGTCGGTGCCCTTCTGCACAGTCTCAGGCAGAAGGCCTTACTGCGCCAGCGGCTTCGAGCCGTCGTAGTACCCAGCCTCGGCCAGAACCGCCTCCATCTTCTCGCCGATCATCTTGGAGCCCTCTTCGATGCTGACTTCACCCAGCATCATCTTGGTACCCCATTCCTGCACGATCTCGGTGATCGCCGGCCATTCGGCAAAGCGCGGGCGGAACTCGGGCACGCCTTCCTGCCACGATTCAACCAGCGCCGGGATGAACTTGTAGGTCGCCGCCAGCGCCGGATCGGCATAGGCCGACTGCCTTGCGGGAACGCCGCCAAGCTCGAGATATTTCCCAGCATTGGCCTTTGACGTCGCCCACTGAATGAAAAGCCAGCCCGCCGCCTGCTCAGCCTCATCAGCCTGCGCCGCAACCGCCAGCGAGAAGCCGCCAAGCGCCGGTTTGCGCCCTGCCGGTCCGGTAGGTTCCGGAGCAATTTCAACACAGTCCGCCACTTTCGAGGTTTCAGGGCTGACCACCGTCGAATAGAACGCCGACCATTCGGTGATCATCGCCACATCGCCCTGAGCAAAGGCGTTCACCGTCTCGGCATGGTCATAAGCGACGATACCTTCGGGCATGAACTTCATCAGATCCTGACGGAACTTCAGACCAGCCTGCGACTCGGCCGACATGAGGTTCGACTTGAACTCGGCGTTCAGGAAGCTGCCACCGAAGGGCCAGAGGAAGCGGGCGAAACTGTCGGCCGACTGGGTCTCGTTCCGCTTTGACTGCAGCGCGTAGGCGTATTTGCCGTCCTTGGTCAGCGCCGGACCGTAGGTGTCCATCACCTCCTGCCAGGTCGCGGGCGGCTTGTCGAAACCAGCGGCCTCCAGCATGCACCTGTTGTAGAACAACAGCCCCGAATAGTTGTCGAACGGCAGCCCGTAGTTCACGCCGTTCCAGCTGCCGAAGGCATCGAGGACAAGCGGGAAGAAGTCGGCCATGTCAAGCTCGGGGTCAGCCAGCTCGGGGTTGTTGATGAAGGTTTCTGACGGCACAAGCCAACCGTTTTCAGCGAAGTTGCCGATCCACACGAGGTCGATCAGTGCGATATCGAGATCGCCCTGCGCCACGAAGTCACGCACCTGTTCGCCCAAGGCGTTCTCGTAGGGCACCGTGGTGATGTTCACCTTGATGCCGGTTGCCGCCTCGAAATCGGGCAGCATCTGGATCGCGGCATTGTAGCCGGGGCGGTCAAGGAACAGGACTTCAAGCTCGGTCCCGGCATAGGGCTTTGCAGCCTCTTCCAGCGACCACGCCTGCGCCGCGCCGGACAGTCCCGCCAACGATGCGGCGGCCAGCGCAAGCGCGCTGGAATGCGACTTGAGTTTCATTTTTTCCTCCCTCTGGTTTCAGCGTTGTGGTGTTGACTTCCATTTGTAACGCTGACCATATAAATGTATCGAAAGCCGGTCGAGTCAACCTGAAAAACGGGAACACATCACTGTTCGCACCGGATTCGGGCGCAAAGGAGAAGGCGGCGCATGGCTGAAGTCAGGCTGACCGGAGTGAATAAGTTCTATGGCGCGACGCAGGCGCTGCACGCCGTGTCGCTGACCATCGAAGATGGCGAATTTGCCGTCTTCGTCGGTCCCTCCGGCTGCGGCAAGTCCACCCTTCTGCGGTCGATCGCGGGGCTGGAGGAGATATCCGAAGGCTCGATCCACATCGGCGACCGCGACGTCACCCGCGCCGCACCAAGCGAGCGCGACGTCGCCATGGTGTTCCAGTCCTACGCGCTTTATCCCCACATGACAGTGCGCGAAAACATGGACTTCGGGATGAAAGTCAACAACTTCCCCTACGCCGACCGCAACCGCCGGATCGCCGAGGCCGCCCGCATCCTGCAGCTTGAGCCCTATCTCGACCGCAAGCCCTCGCAGCTCTCCGGCGGCCAGCGCCAGCGCGTCGCGATCGGGCGGGCGATCGTGAAGGAACCCAAGGTCTTCCTCTTCGACGAGCCGCTCTCGAACCTTGACGCCAAGCTGCGCGTCCAGATGCGGGTCGAGCTTGAGGCCCTGCACCGGACGCTGGGCGCCACGATGATCTATGTCACCCATGACCAGGTCGAGGCGATGACCATGGCCGACAAGATCGTGGTCCTGAATGCGGGCCGGATCGAGCAGGTCGGCCCGCCGATGGAGCTTTACAATCGCCCGGCCAACCTGTTCGTCGCGGGCTTCATCGGCGCACCGGCGATGAACTTCCTCGATGTGACGCTGGCGGATGGTCAGGCGATGCATGGCGCCGAACCCCTTGGCCCTGCCCCGGAAAACACGGTCCACCTCGGCATCCGGCCCGAGCACATCGCCCTGCGCCCCGCCGGTCAGGGGCATATGGCGGTGACCGTCCTCCTGCGCGAGACTCTTGGCGGCGACGCCTATCTCTACGTCCGCACCGGCACCGGCCATCAGCTGGTGGTCCGTGCCGAAGGCGACACCGCGCTGGATCACGGCGCCGAGGTCGGCCTCGACCTGCCCCCCGCCCGCCGCCACCATTTCGCCGCCGACGGCAGGGCCCTGAACCCATGACCGATCCGATCGCCAGCGCCGTCGCCCGTTCGACATCCGTGGCTGAAGTCGCCATCGGTCGCGGTGTCCTTGCCCAGACCGGCGCGATCTACCGGCGCCGGTTCGGCCCCGGCGACGCCTGCATCATCGCCGACGAGAACACCTGGACCGCCGCGGGCGAGGCCACCGAGAAGGCGCTTGCCGCCGCAGGCATCGTCACCCGAACGCATATCCTTCCAGCCCGGCCCCGCCCGAAACCCACGGTCGAACTGGCGACCGCCCTCCGCGACGTGCTTGAGGAGGATGACGCGATCCCCGTCGCCGTCGGCTCCGGCGTCATCAACGACCTGGTGAAACACGCGGCCTTCGCCCTGGGGCGCGACTACCTCTGCGTCGCCACCGCCGCTTCGATGGACGGCTACACCTCCGCCGGGGCTCCGCTGTCCGAGAGGGGCTTCAAGAAAACCATCCCCTGCCGCCCGGCCAAGGCCCTCATCGCCGACCTCGACATCATCTGCGCCGCCCCGCGAGAAATGACCGGCTGGGGCTACGGCGACCTTGCAGGGAAAGTGCCAGCCGGTGGCGACTGGATGATCGCTGACGCGCTCGGGATTGAACCCATCGACGACATCGCCTGGCCGATGGTCCAGAACGGCCTCCAAGGCTGGCTCGCCCACCCCGAAAAGATCGCCGCAGCCGACCCCGCCGCCATCGAGGGCCTGTTCCAGGGCCTCACCCTCGTCGGCCTCGCGATGGAGGCGCACGGCTCCTCCCGCCCCGCCTCCGGCGCCGACCATCAGATCGCCCATCTGTGGGAGATGGATGACCTCACCCTCGGCGGCGAACGCGTCAGCCACGGTGCCTGCGTCGCCGTCGGCTGCGTCACCACCCTGCGCCTTTACGACTGGCTCCTCGCCACCCCGCGCCGGTTCGACCCCGACAAACCCACTCTGACCATGGCGATGAAAGCAATTGAAATCCGCGCCCGCTTCGGCCCCGGCGAAATCGCCGACCGTGCAATCGCGGAAACCGAGGCGAAGCACGTCGAAGGCTCGGCCCTCCGCGCCCGCCTGCAGCTTCTCAACCAAGTCTGGCCCGACCTCGCCCTCCGCCTCCGCGCGCGCCTGATGCCCGCCACCACCATGGCGCGCGCGCTGAACACCGCAGGCGCGCCCTCTGAGGCCGCCCACATCGGCGTCTCCCGCGACTACCTCCACCAGACGATCCTGAAGGCCCGCTTCCTCCGCAGCCGCTACACCCTTCTCGACCTCCTGGACGAAACCGGCCTTCTCTTGCAGGCTGCCGAGGCGGGCATCCCGCAACAGGTGGAAACATGACGCTCGCAACCTTAGCCGCCCGCGCCGCAGACGAAATCCGCGCAGCCGTGGCTGCCATCGACCCCGCCGCGATGGACGGCATGGTCACCGAAATCGCCGCAGCCAAGCGCATCGCCTGCTACGGCGTCGGCCGCGAAGGCCTGATGATGCGCGCGCTCGCGATGCGCCTCTACCACATGGGCCTCGATGCGCATGTCGTGGGCGACATGTCCTGCCCGCCGCTCGGCCCCGGTGACCTTCTGATTGTCAGCGCCGGACCGGGAGGCTTTTCCACCGTCAACGGCCTCATCGGCGTGGCGCGGCAAGCCGGAGCCCGCATCGCCTGCGTCACCGCGCAACCGGACGGCTCAGCCCCAAAAGCCGCCGACCGCATCTTCTTCATCCCCGCCCAGACCATGGCCAACGACCAGACCGGGGCCACCTCCGTCCTCCCCATGGGCTCGCTCTTCGAGGGCGCGCAGTATCTGGCCTTCGAGCTTCTGATCCTCGCCCTCCGCGACCACCTCGGCGTCAAGCCCGAGGCAATGCGCGCCCGTCACACCAATCTGGAATGACCATGACCTGGCAGGACCGCTTCTCCCTCACCGGCCGCAAGGCCCTAATCACCGGCGCCTCCAAAGGCATCGGCGCCGAAATCGCCGCCGTCTTCGCCGAGGCCGGGGCCGACATCGTCGCCCTTGGCCGCGACACCGCAGACCTCGCCGCAACTGCCGCCACAGTCCGCGCCCACGGCCGCCGCTGCCTGACCCTGACCGCCGAAATGGCCAGCCCCACCGAACCCGTCACGGCCTGCAAACAAGCGCTGAAGGAATGGGGCACCATCGACATCCTCGTGAACTCCGCCGGGATGGCCAACGTCGCCCCCGCGCTCGACTTCACCACCGAGGCGTGGGACGAAATGATGGCCGTCAACCTGCGCGCCCCGTTCCTGACCGCCCGCACCCTCGCCCCCGCGATGATCGCGCAGCGCTGGGGCAAGATTATCAACATATCCTCCCAAACCGGCGTCATCGCGCTGGACGACCACGCCGCCTACGCAAGCTCAAAGGGCGGCCTCAACGCCCTGACCAAATCCCTCTGCGCCGAATGGGCGCGGCACAACGTGCAGGTCAACGCGATCTGCCCGACCGTGGTGATGACCCCGATGGGCAAGAAGGTCTGGGGCAAGCCCGAAAAGGGCGACCCCTTCCGCAACGCCACCCCCGCCCGCCGCTTTGCCGAACCGGTGGAGATTGCCGACGCCGCCCTCTACCTCGCCTCGCCAGCCTCCGGCATGGTGAACGGCGCGCTTCTGATGGTGGAAGGCGGCTTCACCAGTGTCTGATCTTGCAGAAATGGGCCTCACCACCGACCAAGCCTTCGCCCGCTACGAAGAAGTCCGCCCCCGCCTGCCCGCCGCAAGCTTCCCCGCAACCTCCCACCACGCCGAGACCCTCGCCCACGTCGCCGACCGCTGGGACGGTTTCATCCTCGACGCGTTCGGTGTCCTGAACATCGGCGACACCCCGATCCCCGGCGCTGTCGCCCGCATGGCAGAGCTCCGCGCGATGGGCAAAAAGCTCTGCGTCCTGACCAACGCCGCCTCCTACCCCCGCAGCGAGGCCCTCAGAAAATACCACCGCCTCGGCTTTGACTTCACCCAAGACGAGGTCGTCTCCTCCCGCGACATCGCCGCCGCCGCCCTGTCGCGCATCGCCGACGGCGCACACTGGGGGGCGATCGCGGCGGAAGGCGATAGCTTCGCTGACCTTCCCGCACGTATCACCGACCTAAACGACACCGCAGACTGGTCCGGCATCGAGGCCTTCCTCTGTCTCTCCACCGCCCGCTGGACGCCGCAAATCCACGCCAAGCTCCTCCGCGCGATGGAAGCAAACCCCCGCCCCCTCCTCGTCGCCAACCCCGACCTCGTCGCCCCGCGTGAGGGCGGGCTCTCCACCGAACCCGGCTTCTGGGCGCATGATATCGCCGACCGAACCGGGGCCACGCTCCACTGGTGCGGCAAGCCCTTCCCGGATGCGCATCTGGAGGCAGCCGCACGCACCGGCCTTGCACCGAACCGTCTCGCCATGGTCGGCGACACCCTGCATACAGATGTGCTGGGCGGACGCGCCGCGGGGATGGGCACGGTCCTGATCACCGCCCATGGCCTCTTCGCCGGTCGGGAGACGGCCCCTTACATCGCCGCCTCCGGCATCGTTCCGGACGTGATCGTCACAACCACCTGAAAAGGTCTACAGCAGGCTCTGGACGTTGATCCCGAAGGTCATCGCCCCAATCAGCTCCCCGGTCGCAGGGTCAAAGACCGGCAGCGAAACCTGGCTCTGATAGGTCCGAGAGCTTTCGTCGTATTCGACCGCGCTCATGTTGATCGACTTGCCGCCATTGGCGTAGGTCAACTGCCACTTGTCCTCGTCGCCCTGCCAGTAATCCGACGTGACCGCACTTTGCGCGACGTTCAAACCCTTGTTGTCCATCACGAAAACTTCGGTGACGAAACCTGCCGTTCCGTTCTGCTGCGCAAGCAGCCACACCGACATCGGCAAAGCCATCCTTGACGTGATCATTTGGCCAGCGATCTCGCCGCTGGCTTCGTCGCGCCATTGCTTGTCCAGCGCCTCGATGTCTTCCAGCGTAAGGTCGGAGTAGAGCGCGTTCTGCGCGTTGATCGCGGCAATAAGCTCGGGGGTTTGCGCCCACTTCGCCAGTTCGGTATTGGCATAGGTCCGCAGTGGCAACCGGTAGACATCCTTGGCCCCCGGTGTTGCCAGCATGTAAAGCGTCATCGTATTGCCCAGATCGCGCAGGATGGCGTCTCCGGCCTCGGTCACCGCGACAAGCCGGTCAGGCGTGATCTCTCCCGCCGCGCCTGCCTCCTCAGCCTCGATCTTCACCGCTGCCCATTGCGTCGCGATGTCGGACAGCGCGCCGACAACCGCTTCACTGGGCGGCGGGTTCACCCCCGCTTCCGGCATGCCGTCGCGCATCGCGACAAGCGACTGGTCGAACATCGCCACATTGCGGCCCAGGCTTTCAATCACCGGGACATCGGCCTTGCCCGTCGCGACCAGGCACAGGTCGGCCACGATCCCTTCGATCAGCATCCGCTGCCGTCCGGCGATACCCAGCGTGATCGCGTCGCCATGCCGAAGTTC
The DNA here is from genome assembly GCF_051645465.1 of Tabrizicola sp. GTDB lineage: Bacteria > Pseudomonadota > Alphaproteobacteria > Rhodobacterales > Rhodobacteraceae > Tabrizicola. The sequence goes on from NZ_JBOFBI010000115.1 coordinate 27,348, forward strand.
CCGCGCATTGGCGTATTCGTTCGAAATCTCGGAGGCGAAGAGGTTGGACGCGGCCAACAGTTCGCCCCGCGCCGCGAGGATCGCCTGAAACGCGGTTGCAGCATCCGGATTGGCGGTCAGCGCCTTGAACTGGGTCTCAAGCGGCGTCCAGATTTCCGTGACCGCAGCCAAAGCTTTCAGGGGCTTCTCGGCGGTTTCCGCCCCGGGAACGCCCATCATCGGATTGCCGGCCTCGAAAGCCGAGAGGATCGCCACGAAGTCCCTGCTCGCCTGGGTCAGAGACTCGGCGGCTGCGGGATCGGCCTCAGCGTGCAACCGGCAACTGGCGGCCGTGACGGCCTCGGTCAGCGCCTGAAGCTTGTTTGCGAGATTGACCCTTGCCTTGCTGCCGGCATATTCGGTCTCTGCCTGAACAGCGGGCGCTCCGGCCAACAGCGCCATCAGCGCAACAGCCGCGTTAGACGTCATATTCTTCACTATTCACCTACCCCGACCACCAACTACTTCACACACTCGGGCGCGGCACCCCGCCCAGGTCCGACCCGGATAGGGCGTCCGACGCGAACGACATCGGAGCAAACCCGCGGCAACGCAAGAGCCTTCGTTTGCATGCCGTCAATCCTGTCCAACACCTTTCGTGGGTTCTGGGGCGTTGTTGGGCATTTTCGGGGCAGCATTGCGGTTTGTCGCGATTTCCCCACCAGAACGGCACCTCGGTCGCGCCAGGCCATCCGGCCCCGTTCGATGGATTTCCGCCCGTTTCACCCCGACGCCAAGGACCCCGCCGCAACCGCCTCCGGCATCGTTCCGGAGGCGATCGTCACCACCACCTGAAAAGCCGCCTAAAGCAGGCTCTGGACGTTGATCCCGAAGGTGACCGCCCCGATCAGTTCCCCGGTCGCAGGATCAAAGATCGGCAGCGAGATCTGACTCTGATAGGTCTTGGCGCTGTCGTCGTACTCGACTTCGCTGATGTGAAGCGACTGGCCGCCGTTGGCATAGGTCAGCTGCCACTTGTCCTCGTCAGCCTGCCAGTAGTCAGACGTGACCGCACTTTGCGCGACGTTCAACCCCTTGTTGTCCATCACGAAAACCTCGGTCACGAAGCCCGCTGTTCCGTTCTGCTGCTCAAGCAGCCACTCCGACATCGGCAAAGCCAGCGTGGTAGAGATCAGGTCGCCCGTGACCTCGCCTTTTGCCTCGGCGCGCCATTCCTTATCCAGCGCGTCGATATCTTCCTGCGTCAGATTGGCGTTGCGCCTGTTCTGCTCGTTGATGGCCGCGATCAGATCGGGGTTCTGCACCCATTTCACCAGTTCGGTGTCGGCATAGGTCTGCAGCGGCAGCCGGTAGACGCCTTCGACCCCAGGAGTCGCCAGCATGTAAAGCGTTATGGTGTTTTCCAGATCGTGAAAGATCGCCGTTCCGGCCTCGGCCACCGCCAGAAGCTTCTCGGGACTGATCTCCTGCGCGGCGACCACGGTGTCGGCCTCGGCCTTCACGGCAGCCCATTTCGTCGAAAGCTCGGCCAAGGCGCCGACAACTGCATCGCTTGGCGGCGGGCTTACACCAGCGGCCGGCATGCCCTTGCGCATGGCCATCAACGACTGGTCGAACATCGCAACGTTGCGGCCGAGGCCTTCGATAACCGCGGCATCCGCATTGCCCGTCGCGACAAGACAAAGGTCCGCCACGATCCCCTCGATCAGCATCCGCTGCCGTCCCACGATCCCCAGCGTGATCGCATCGCTCTGCAGCAGTTCCTGCGGGTTGGAATACTCGCCCGACATCTCGGAGGCGAGGATGCCCGACGCATCCAGAAGCCCGACCCGCGCTGCCCGGATCGCTTCGAATGCCGAGGTGGCGCCCGGATCGGCGATCAGCGCCTCGACGTCGGCCTGCAACGGGGTCCAGATGTCGGTCACCGCCGCCAGCGCCTTCAGGGGTCTAGAGGCCGTTTCCGCAGTCGGAATACCCATCGTCGGATTGCCCGCCTCGAAGGCCGCGAGGATCGTCGCGAAGTCCCGGCTCGCCTGGGTAAGCGATGCCGCTGCCTCCGGATCGATCCCCGCCTGCAACCTGCAACTGGCGGCGTTCACCGTCTCGCTCAGGGACTGCAGCTTGTTGGCCAGATTGACCCGGGCCTTGCTGCCATCATACTCGACCTGCGCCTGAACAGCGCCTGCGCTGCCGAGCAGCACCGCCAGCAGCATGGTCTTCCGCAAATTCGCTTTTGCTATCGCTGTCATTTTGACCACCCGAAAAACCTTCCCGCCAAATGGTGCGCGTCTGTCTCGCCTTCGGCACAGATCGAAAGGGGTGCGTCGCGACGCGTTCGGCACCCTGCACGTTAATGTCACCATTCCGTCGGGGCCTAGGTCAGCCACCGTCGGCAAAGCTGTATTGGGGCGAATTTTTCTGCCCCGCCGCGAAATCGGCCTAATCCAAACATCCTAAAGCAGATTCTGGGGGATTTTTCGACCGCTTCAGGGCAGCATTGCGGTTTCCCGCCCCATTCCCCGAGCCTGCGGCCTTCGCCGCCGCCAATCGCCTGACGACGCGGTCTTCCGCCGTGTCACCTTCGGCGCATGGTCCCGGCGCTGATGGCTCCCTCAGATCAACCGGTACTGCTTGGCCTTGTTGCGCAGGAACGGAAGTCCCTTGTCCATGACCGCCTGGAAATTCTCGGCCACCGGGCGCCAGACGGCAAGGCCGTAGCCGACCTCGGGCGGCATGTTGATGAAGCTTTCCATCGCAAGGCCACCCTTGAAGCCAATGGCGGCCAGAGTGGCGTAGACCTCATCCCAATCGCAGGTCCCCTCCCCTGGCGTGCCGCGGTCGCTTTCCGACAGATGGATGTAGCGCAGGTGATCGCGAGCATCGAGAATGCCGTTGCCCGCACCCTTCTCCTCGATGTTCATGTGATAGGTATCAAGGTGGATGAAGATGTTGTCAGCACCCACCTTCTCGATCATCCATTTGGCCTGCCAGCCGGTGTTGATCAGGTGGTTCTCATACCGGTTCACCGGCTCGATCCCGAAGGCGATCCCAAGCTTCTTCGCGTGCCTGGCCGCCGCGCCCAGGGCGCGGGCGATGTTGTCGTACTCGGCCATTGTCGGCGGCAGGCCGGTGCGTTCGCCGATGCCGCCGTAGGTCACGCCGGACAGGGCCTCGCACCCCATCTCGGCGGCCTTGTCCATGCTGCGGGTCAGCTGTTCGATGGCCCCGTCCGGGTTGACCGAGGCCCAGTTCTGCTGCGGCAGGCCAAGGGACGCGACAGCCCGCATCCCGTGCTTTTCCAGAAGCGAGCGCGTGTGCGGGGCATCGACGATAGCGGTGTTCAGAAGCGCTATCTCGATGAAATCCATCTTGTAGGCGGCTGCGGCGGGAATGGTATTCTCCGCCCCGGCCCGGTCCCAATGCATGGTCCACATGCTGGTGTGAACGCCGAAACCTTCCATTTTCAGTCCCTCCGCTTTCGTGTTTTCCATTGGCCCGCGCCCCAGCGCAGGATCATCACGCCCATCAGGAAGAGGCCCCAGACGGCCGTAGAAAGGTGCTGGTTCGCCCCCAGAAGGTTCAGCCCCGACGACAGGACCTGCAGGACGATCAGCGCGATAACCACCGGCAGGACGCGACCGAAGCCGCCGAACGGGTCCACCCCGCCCAGAAAACAGGCCAGCACGGTGACCAGAAGCAGCGCCTCGCCATGGCCGACGCGGACCGAGTTGAAGCGGCTGAGCATCAGGATGCCGGCAATGGCGCACATCACGCCCGAAAGCGTGTAGATCAGCACCAGCGTCCGCTTGGTATGAATGCCGGAATAGGCGGCGGCCCGGATGTTCGATCCGATCATCCGGACGGACAGGCCGTGGCGGGTGCGGTTCAGAAGGACGTGCCACAGGACGGCGCAGACAAGGAACAGGATCAGCGGCACCGGAATACCCAGCACCTTGCCGTGGCCAAGCACCGCCATCCATTGTGGAAACCCCGAGATGTCGCCGCCCCTCGTCAGGAACTCTCCCAGCCCCCGCAGGAATATCATCATCGCAAGGCTGACGAGGATGGGATGGGCGCCGACATAGGCGATGACCGCCCCCATCGCCGCGCCCGACAAGGCTCCGACAAGCAGGGCAAGGACGGTGCCCAGGACGAAGGGCCCGACACCCGCATCGACCCCGCCGTACTGGTTGAGGATAAAGGCCAGCGTCAGCCCGGCCATGTTGGCCGTGTAGATGATGGCAAGGTTGAACCCGCCCGAGATGATGGGCATCAGCATCGCCAGCGTCAGAAGGCCCAGCTCCGGCAGCTGGAAGGCGATGGAGCCGAAGTTTGCCCCTGTCAGGAAATTCGGCGCGGTCAGGCCGAAAACCACGATGACAAGTGCAAGGAAGCCCAGAAGCCCCGGAACTTCCGGCCCGAAGGCGGCAACAGCCCGGTGGTAGACGGCCGTCATGACCGCTCTCCCTTGCGCTCTTGGAACCACTTGGAGGGATCGAGGTTCGAGGTAGAGATCGCCAGCAGGATAATGATGCCAACCACCATCTTGAAGGCATAGGGCGAGACCCCCAGAAGGTTCAGCCCGTTCTGGGTGACGGCCACCAGGAGCACGCCCAGAAAGCACCCGAGCACCGAGCCACGCCCGCCCCCCAACCGCGCGCCACCAAGGACGACGGCGGCCAGCACCTCCAGCTCGCGCCCGACCAGCGCGTTGGGGACGACTTCCTTGGTGATATGGGTCTGCATCAGACCGCCGATCCCGGCCATCATGCCGCACCAGCCAAAGGCGATGGCCTGCATAAGCCCGATCGGAATGCCCGCCCGCCGCGCGCCCTCCGGATTGTCGCCGAAAGCATAAAGCTGGCGGCCCGTCGTGGTGCGGCGGATCAGGACCCACGTCGCCAGCATCGCCGCCGCCATCACCGCCACAGGCAGGATCAGCTCGGCCCAGGTGCCATTGGCGGTCTGGTATTCCCACAGGATCACGCGGCTCGACCACCAGGATGGCAGGTTGTAGAGGAACCGGCCGGCCGAGAAGAACATGAGGAGGCCGAAGAAGGCGTTGAAGGTGGAAATGGTGACGACGATGGAAATGATCCGGAACTGGTGGATCAGAAAGGCGTTGATCAGGCCAAGCGCCAGTCCGATGCCGCCCGCGAACAAGAACCCGATGGCCCAGTTGCCCCCACCGATGGCCGCAAAGGCGTAGACGCAGAGGTACTGCACCACGCTTGCCGCCACCGCGAAAGAGATGTCGATCCCGCCGGCGATCAGCACCACCAACAGGCCCACGGCCCAGATGACGTTGACCGCGTTGTTGTTGAGAAGGCTGGTGAAATTGACCAGCGTCAGGAAATCGGGCGAGGCCACCGAAAGCGCGGCGCAGATCACGATCAGCACTGCCAGCAGTTTCGCCTCGGTCGGATAGGCCCGCAGGAAGCTACGCATAGACCGCGGCCTCCATGTCCTGAAGCCTGGTCTGCCGCGGATCCCAGTCCGCCACGATCCGGCCTGCCGCCATGTGCAGCACACGGTCGGCGTTCATGTAGACCTCGGGCACCTCATCGCTGACCAGAAGGATCGCAAGGCCCTTGTCCGCCAGCGCCCGGACGATCCGAAAGATGCCCGCCCGCGCGCCCACGTCCACGCCCACGGTGGGACAATCGAGGATCAGCACCTTCGGCTCGGTCGCAAGCCACTTGGCCAGCACGACCCGCTGCTGGTTGCCACCCGACAGTGTCGAGACCGCATCGCCAGGCTTCCCGATCTTCACCGCCAGCTCGGCGATCCAGTGCTCGACGGTGGCATCTTTCTTCTGCGAAGAAAGCAGTCCCCCCGCCCCGGTGATCTTCCTCAGAACCGCAAGAACCGTGTTGTCGGCAATCGACTGCGGCTGGATCAGGCCCAGCACCAGCCGGTCCTCCGAGACATATGCGATGCCCGCCGCCACCGCGTCCCGGTTCGACCGCATCCGCAAGGCGCGACCGTTCAGGCGGATTTCCCCCCGGTCCGCCCGCGTCATGCCAAAGAGCGTGTGGCAAAGCTCAGTCCGCCCCGCGCCGATCAAGCCGGTCAGGCCCAGCACCTCGCCAGCACGGATCGCCAGCGAAACGTCCGAATACTCCCCGGGGCGCGAAAGGCCGTCGACCGTCAGCACCTCCGGTCTGCCGCCAGTGTCACGGGCCATCACTTCCTGCGTGAACGAGGCGCCGGTCATCAGCTCAGTCAACCGGCTTTGTGTCATGCCTTCGGTGGGGAACACACCCACCAGCCGCCCGTCGCGCAGAACCGTGACGCGGGAGGCGATCTCCAGCACCTCGGCCAGACGGTGGCTCACGAACACCACAGCCACCCCCCGCGCCGACAGGGTCCGGACCACCGACAGAAGCGCATCCGTCTCGGATTGGGTGAGCGAAGCCGTCGGTTCATCCATGAAGATCAGCCGCGCGTCCGATACCAGCGCGCGGGCAATCGCCACGATCTGCCGCTGCGCGATGGGCAGATCGCCCAGCCGCGCGTCAAGGTCGATCTCGACATCCAGCCGCGCCAGCGCCGCCTCCGCCACCGCACGCAGACGGGCATACGAGACACCACGCGGGCGGTTGCCCAGAAGCGTCTCGAACGCAATGTTCTCGGCCACCGTCATTTCGGCGAAAAGCGCCAGGTCCTGCCAGATCACCGCGATCCCGGCCTTGCGCGCCTGGGTCGGGGTGATGTGGGAACAGCTTTGGCCGAAGATCTCCATCTCGGCCCCCGGTTCGGGTTGATAGACCCCGGTTATGATCTTGATCAGCGTCGATTTCCCGCTGCCGTTTTCGCCGGCCAGACAGTGCACCTCGCCCGCGCCGACCGCGAATTCGACCGCCTTCAGCGCCTTCACTCCGCCGAAGACCTTGTTGATGTTGGAAAAGCGCAGGGCGTCGTCAACATGGGGCTCGGCGGGCATCGTCATTCCACATTGGTTTAGTTCACGCGCGTAGCGTCAGCCAGGATGTCTGTCCGCAGGACAGCAACCGGCAATTCAACCAGAGTCCGGGGCCGCGGGAGCGGCGGCCCCGGACCGACGGCGGCTTCGATCAAAGACCGAGGTCTGCCAGGCCGTCTACTGTGTCCGCGTTGATCGCGATCAGGTTGTCGGTGATGATGTCCTTGCCAGCTGCATCGGGCGACACCTTGCCCAGACCCGGAATCTCGGTGCCTTCAGCGACTTCCGTGCCATCGAGCAGCATCTTGCCCATCGTCACGAAGACGCGGCCCGCTTCCGCCGGGTTCCACATGAACCCACCCGAAATCGCGCCCGACTTCACCAGATCACGCCCCTGCCCAGGCGAGAACGGCCCGATGACGTGGACAGTGCCCACCGCACGACGCTCTTCGATGGCCCGCCCCGCACCGATCGGACCCTGGCTGCCAAAGGCCAGGAAACCCGTCAGGTTGGGGTTCGCGGCCATCAGGTCCAGCGCGGTCTTGCGGCTGTCGTCGACGTTTTCAGCCACGCCATAGCGCTCGCCGATCAGCTTCATCTCGGGGTACTTCTCGCCCAGATAGGCAATCGCGAAATCGGCCCAGGCGTTGTGCAGCGGCACGGTCAGCGATCCCACATAGACCGCATACTCACCCTTGCCACCCATCTTCTGCGCCAGAAGCTCGGCGTGGGTTTCACCAAAGCCTTGGGCCGAGGCCATCTCGAAGTTCCAGTCGACATTGTTGATGCCCGGGCCCTCGTGGCTGACGACCTTGATCCCCGCCGCGCGGGCTTTCTCCAGAACCGGCTCCAGCGCCGCCTCGTCGTTTGGTACCACGCCGATGACGTCGACGCCCTTGGCGATCAGGTCCTCGATCGCACGAACCTGAAGTGCGGGGTCGGCGCTCGTCGGGCCGATCATCTCGGCATCGATCCCCAGTTCGGCCCCCTTTTCCTTGATCCCGGTCTCCATCGCGTTGAACCACGGAATGCCGCCGATCTTCACGACGACGCCCATCGTGGGCTTGTCCTGCGCCAGCGCTCCGGTTGCCAAAGTGGCGGCAAAAGCCACGCCCGCCATCAACGCGCCGAATGCTCTTCTTTTCATTGCCGTCCTCCCATGAAAGACCCCTCGAAGGGCCGAATTCAGCATGCTCTATCGATTGCGCATAGAAATTTTGA
>NZ_JBOFBI010000116.1:0-7863 GCF_051645465.1 Tabrizicola sp.
GAGGCGCGGATGGCCTTGACGTCGGGGGTGGGGACTTCGATGTGGTGCACCACATAGCCCTCACGGGCGCCTTGCAGATAGGCCTCGACTTCTTGCAGGCCGCGCATGATCGAATCGAAGGCTTTCGTCATTTCTTGTCTCCATAGGTTCCGGCGATCCGGGCTGCGGCTTCGGTCATCGCCACCTGTTCGCCTGTCGTCACGTTGTCCCTTACATTCTTGGCAAAGACGTCCATTAGGAACACAGGCAAGCCTTGGCCGGGTGCGTAGAAATGGATCGTGCGCAAGCCGCCACTTTTCCCGCCGCCTTCCCGCGCGAAGCGCACCTTGCGCAGACCGCCACCAAGCGACACACCTGCCTCTGGTTGTGCTGACAGGGTGTCAACTATCCTCATTCGTTCCGCCTCGGTCAGCAGCGCCTTGGCCTTGCGCGAGAACTCTGGCGTTTCCACGACCGTGGTCAGCATATATGCGCCAATGGCGTATAAGTCAATGGCGCAGTGGGCTCAAACATCCAGCTCCTCCACAAACCGGGCGTTCTCCTGAATATACTGGAACCGCAGTTCCGGCTTCTTGCCCATCAGGCGCTCCACGAGGTCGCTGGTGTCCCCCGGTTCGTCCTCATCAATCGACACTCGGATCAGTTTGCGGGTGGCGGGGTTCATCGTGGTGTCTTTCAGGTCCTTGGCGTCCATCTCGCCCAGGCCCTTGAAGCGCTGGACGTCGATTTTGCCGCTGCGGTTGCCGCCGAGGCCGCGATTGAGCCAGTAGGCTTTCTCCTCATCATTCGCGACATAGCGGCGGACCGCGCCTTGGGTCAGGCGATACAAAGGCGGGCAGGCGAGGTAGAGGTGGCCCTTGTCGATCAGGGGGCGCATCTGGGTGAAGAAGAAGGTCATCAGAAGGCTTGCGATATGGGCGCCGTCGACGTCGGCGTCGGTCATGATGATGATCTTTTCATAGCGCAGGTCGTCGAGGCGGAAGCGGGTACCCATGCCGGTGCCTAAGGCCTCGCAAAGGTCGCGGATTTCGGCGTTTTCGTTGAGCTTGGCAGAGGCGGCGCCGAGGACGTTCAGGATCTTGCCTTTCAGCGGCAGGAGGGCCTGGGTCTCGCGGTTCCTTGCCCCTTTGGCGGAGCCGCCGGCAGAGTCGCCTTCGACGATGAAAAGCTCGGTCCCCTCGCGGGTCTTGGAGGAGCAGTCGGTGAGTTTGCCGGGGAGGCGGAGCTTCTTGGTGGCGGTCTTGCGCTGGGTTTCCTTTTCCTCACGCCGCCGCAGGCGTTCTTCGGCGCGGAGGACCAGGAAGTCGAGGATGCTGCCTGCGGACTTCGGGTCGGCGGCGAGCCAGGTGTCGAAATGGTCGCGGACGGCGTTTTCGACCCATTTGGCGGCTTCCTCGGTGGCGAGGCGGTCCTTGGTCTGGCCGACGAACTGCGGTTCGCGGATGAAGATCGAGATGAGGGCGCAGCCGCCTGTAGCCATGTCGTCGCGGGTGATAAGCTCGGCCTTGCGGTTCTTCACCCGCTCGCCATAGGCGCGGATGCCTTTGAGGATGGCGGCCCAGAACCCGGCCTCATGCGTGCCGCCTTCGGGGGTGGGGACGGTGTTGCAGTAGGAGTGGAGGAAGCCGTCCTGCGCGGGGGTCCAGTTGATCGCCCATTCGACGGAGCCGGGGATCTGGTATTTCTCCTCGAAGCTGACGCGGCCGGCGAAGGGGCGTTCGGCGTAGGTGGTGACTTTGGTGAGGGTGTCGGAGAGGTAGTCGGCGAGGCCGCCGGGGAAGTGGAAGGTGGCTTCTTGCGGGGTGTCGCCGTCGGGGAGGGCGGATTTCCAGCGGATCTCGACGCCGGAGAAGAGGTAGGCCTTGGAGCGGGCGAGTTTGTAGAGGCGGGCGGGTTTCAGGGTCTGGTGGCCGAAGATTTCCGGGTCGGGGTGGAAGGTGACGGTGGTGCCGCGGCGGTTGGGGGTGGGGCCGAGCATCCGGATCGGGCCCTGGGGGATGCCACGGGAGAAGGATTGCTCGTAAAGCTCGCGGTTGCGGGCGACCTGGACGGTCATGAGGTCGGAGAGGGCGTTGACGACCGAGGAGCCGACGCCGTTGAGGCCGCCGCTTGTCGAGTAGGCTTTGTTCGAGAACTTGCCCCCGGCGTGGAGGGTGCAAAGGATGACCTCAAGGGCGCTTTTGCCGGGGAACTTAGGGTGGGGGTCGACGGGGATGCCGCGGCCGTTGTCGCGGATGGTGACGGAGTTGTCATCGTGCAGTTCGACCTCGATGCGGTTGGCGTGGCCCGCGACGGCTTCGTCCATCGCGTTGTCGAGGATTTCGGCGACCATGTGGTGCAGCGCCCGTTCATCGGTGCCGCCGATATACATCCCGGGGCGCTTGCGGACGGGTTCCAGGCCTTCGAGAACCTCGATCGAGGAGGCGTCATAGGTCTGCGCGCCGGAGAGGAGGTCGTTCTTGGGGGGCTCGTTGTTCACGGGGGGCTCACGGGTGTGGGGTGCGCAGGTATTAGATCATCGGAAGGGGTGGGGGCGCAAGATGTGGGGTCTTCTGTGGGCCTTTGCGGCGGGGTAGGCTTGGGGAAATCGGGAGGATTTTGCGATGCGGGTACTCTTCACGGGCGGGTCGGGGAAGGCGGGGCGGCATGTGGTGCCGTATCTGGTGGAGAAGGGGCACCGGGTGCTGAACTTCGACCTGGTGCCGTTGGGGCTGGCGGGGGTGCATGACCTGCTGGGGGATATCACCGATGCGGGGCAGGTCTATTCGGCGATGCGGACCCACGCGGGGTATGACGAGATGGAAACGGGCGCGGGGGCGCAGGTGTGGGATGCGGTGGTGCATTTTGCGGCGGTGCCGAGGCATCTGATGATGCCGGATACCGAGACGTATCGGGTGAATGTGCTCGGCACCTACAACGTGATCGAGGCGGCGCTGAAGATGGGGGTGCGGAAGGTGATCATTGCGTCGTCCGAGACGACCTATGGGGTGTGCTTCTCGGACGGGGTGGTGGACCCTAAGGTGCTGCCTTTGGAGGAGGACTACGACATCGACCCGATGGACAGCTACGGCATGTCGAAGAAGGTGAACGAGGTCACGGCGCGGAGCTTTCAGCGGCGGTTTGGGGCGGATGTCTATGCTTTGCGGATCGGGAATGTGGTGGAACCGCATGAATATGCGACGGTGTTTCCTCCGCTGCGGGAGGACCCGGGGTTAAGGCGGCGGATCACCTTCAGCTACATCGATGCGCGGGACCTGGGGCAGATCGTGGATCTGTGTCTGCGGAAGGATGGGCTGGGCTTCCAGGTCTTCAACGCGGTGAACGATACGAATGCAGTGCCGCAGCCGAATGCGGAGCTGCTGGCGCGGTTCTTCCCGAAAGTGCCTTTGTCGCGGCCGGTGGGGGAGCGGGAGGGGCTGCTCTCGAACCGCAAGATCCGGGAGGTGCTGGGGTTCAGGGAAGAGCATGACTGGCGGAAGTATGTGCCCTGAACAGGCGTCGCACCGGGGGTTTCACACCCCCGCAGTCCATTGGTTTCTCGAACCAATGGCGAAACCAATGGACTACCCGTGGGATATTTGGAGAAGAGAAAGCCGTTCACGTTAATCTAGCCTTTACCGCTCGGTGCGAGGATCGCTGGGCGGTACAGGCGGGGACGCCGATGACCGCGAAGGGAAAGACACCCCGCGGTCTGGCTTGGTCGGCTGCGGGGTGTTGAGCTTGGGCTAAAGCGGCTCTTCAGCGTCGGCTGATGCCGTTGTTTCTGATGATTTCCTTGTGGATATTCCAGTTGTTCAGAAGCGGATGACCTTCTCGAGACAGGTTGTCGATCCACTTGGTTTCGGCCAATAGCGAAGACGGCTCGTCGATGCAGCTCTCGAAAACAGCGAAGGTGGGCGTTTGATCTGAGTGAATCACGTCATAAAGCCAACGCCTTACGGGAGGATGGCGGCAAAACTTGAAGCTGCGCCGTAGATGACTGCGGATGCGCTTGCGCAGATTGCCCGTCTGGCCCACATAAAAGAACTTCTGCGCGACCGGATCGAGTATTGCGTACACCACGTAACCAGCTTCATCTGGCACGTGACAGTTATCAAAACAGCGCTGGATATAGGTCTCGCATGGGTCACTCGCGAAGCGCGCCCTGTGTACAGAACGCCGATGTTCGCCCTTGACATTCAAGCACGGGCTGCCGACGCCAGCCCCACAAGTTGGGCAGGGAGATAACTTGGCTATTTCTCTCTTTCCGTCTCGAAGCATGAGAATTGCAAGTCCGCAACTTACGCAGGTTCCGACAACCTTGCGGCCCACATCTTCTTGAACGCCGGACGGGCCTGGCAGCGCTCCAGCCACTCTTTCACCGCCGGAAACTCGGTCAGCAGTGTCGGGTGCGGTTGGACATAGCGGACGCATTCGGCGGTGTTGATGTCGGCCACGGTGAAGCGGTCGCCGACGAGCCAGGGGTGGGCGGCGAGGTGGGCCTCAAGCCGGGCCAGCGGGCGGCGCAGTTTCTCGGCGTAGATCGCGATCATGGCCTGGCCTTCGGCGGTCGCGTCGCCCTTGTCGCGGTAGATGTAGGTGATCTCTACCGCCGGCCCCTCGATCCCCGTGGCGGTGATCAGCGCCCAGTTGAGCATAAGCGCGGCCTCGGCATCGGTCTGGGGCCCGAGCGGGCCGCCGTGCTGGCGGGCGATGTGCAGGGTGATCGCGAGGGATTCGGTCAGGACAAGGTCGCCATCGACCAGGGCCGGGACCTGGCCGAGGGGGTTCACCTTCAGGTACTCGGGCGAAGCGGTGTTCAGCGGCGCGTCCTTCGCATGCGGGTCTGGCAGCCGGTAGGACTGGATCACCGGGACGTGGGTGAAGGGGGTGCCAAGCTCGCCCAGAAGCCAGAGCGGGCGCGAGGCGCGGCTGCGGTAGACGCCGTAGAGGGTGATCATGGGGGGCTCCCTTCGCTGATGGGTCCGAGACTAGGCGGAGTACGGGGGAAGCAAAAGGGGCGGGAGGGCTGGTTTTTTTTTGATCGGGATCAAAGCGGAAAGCTTCGGATTGTGCTGGGGTCGGCCGGATCAGGGCAAGGAGGTTGGCGCATGGACGACATCCAGGCGATCATGAAAGCCACGGCCGAGGCGGACGTTCGGTCCGGGCCCAAGCAGTTCCCGGCGGTGACGGAAAGCCCGCTGCACCAGGCCTTTGAATCTGGCCGCTACCCCTACGCCCGGCTCATGGGCCGGGTCGCCTATGAGACCGAGAAGGCAAAGCTGCAGGCCGAGCTTCTGAAGGTGCAGATCTGGGCGCAGGAGTCCGGGCAGAAGTTCGTCATCCTGATGGAGGGGCGCGATGCGGCCGGCAAGGGCGGCACGATCAAGCGGTTCATGGAGCATCTGAACCCCCGCTATGCCAGGGTCTGCGCGCTGACCAAGCCCGCGGATGTGGAAAAGGGCCAGTGGTTCTTCCAGCGCTACATCGCGCATCTGCCGACGGCGGGGGAAATGGTGTTCTACGACCGCTCCTGGTACAACCGCGCGGGGGTGGAGCGGGTGATGGGGTTCTGCACTCCCAGTGAATACCTCGAATTCATGCGCCAGGCGCCGGAGCTGGAGCGGATGCTCGTCCGGTCGGGCATAAGGCTTTACAAATACTGGTTCAGCGTGACCCGGGAAGAGCAGCGGGCGCGGTTCGTGGCGCGGGAAACCGACCCGTTGAAGATGTGGAAGCTTTCCCCCATCGACAAGGCGTCGCTTGACCGCTGGGACGACTATACCGAGGCGAAGGAGGCGATGTTCTTCTACACCGACACGGCGGATGCGCCCTGGGTGATCGTGAAGTCGAACGACAAGAAGCGGGCGCGGCTGAACTGCATGAAGCATTTCCTGTCGACGGTCGACTATCCGAACAAGGACCACGCGGTGATAGGGACGCCCGATCCCCTGATCGTGGGTCGTGCGGCGCAGGTCCTTGCCGAGGACGCCGGCATCTACGATGCGGCCACCCATCCGGCGATGCAGCGGGGCTGAGGCGGGCATTTGCCAGCGCTGGGCCGCACCCCCTTGGCGCGGGACGGGAGCGCGCTTAGGTTGCGCGCTATGCGTTGGATGGCATTCAGTCTGTGGGCTTTGGCGGCGGGACCGGCGCTTGCGCATCCGCATGTCTGGATCGACACCAGGATCGAGGTGATCCTGAACGACCGGAACGAGGCGACGGGCGTTCGCATCGGCTGGACCTATGACGACCTCTACTCGCTTTATGTCGTCGGGGACATGGGCCTTGATCCGGATTGGGACGGGAAACTGACGCCGGAGGAAGAGGCGCGGTTGTCGGGCTTCGACATGAACTGGGATCGGGGTTTTCCGGGCGATACCTATGCCTTGCAGGGCGAGACGGAGCTGGCGCTGTCCCGGCCGAAGGACTGGGGGGCGAGCTATGCGGATGGCAAGATCACCACGACCCATCTGCGGACCTTCGACGCCCCGGTTCCGGTGGGCGCCGAGCCCCTGATCGTGCAGGTCTATGACCCCGGCTATTACACCGCCTACAGCATCGCCTTTAACCCGGTACTGACCGGGGGGATGGGCTGTCTGGCCGAGACGTTCGTTCCCGATCTTGATGCGGCGGACCAAGAGTTGAAAGACGCACTGGCCGAGTTCACTCCGGATGTGGATCTGGAGATGCAGTTTCCCGCGATCGGTCGCAACTATGCCGAAGAGGTCCGCGTCACATGCGTAGCACCCTGACCTACGGCGGGCTTTTGCTGCTGCTGCTGGTCGGGGTCCTTTGGCTGACCGGGGCGCTGGAGGGTGTCGCGGCCTGGGTGGCGGCGGCACAGAAGGCGGCACAGGACCGGATGGCGGGGGCGATCCGCAGCCTGCGTGCGGGCGAGCCCGGGGCGCTGGCGGCGTTCTGGACGGTGTGTCTGGGTTATGGGGTGCTGCACGCGGCGGGGCCGGGGCATGGCAAGCTGGTGATCGGCGGATATGGCGTGGCGCGGCGGGTGCCCGCCTTTCGGCTGTCGGTGCTGGCGCTTGCGGCGAGCCTTGCACAGGCGGCGGTGGCGGTGGTACTGGTCTATGCTTTGCTGGCGGTGCTGGGGCTGACGCGCACCTCGGTCGAGGGGGCAGCCGAGCAGTGGATGACGCCCATTGGCCATGCGATGATTGCGGGGCTTGGGCTTTGGCTCGTCTGGCGGGGCGCGCGGGGGCTGCAGCGGGCGGAGGTCCACCATGATCATCATGACCACGGCCATGACCACCACCACCATCACGAGCACCATGACCATGGCCCGCACTGCAACCACGCGCATGGCCCGACGCTGGAAGAGGTCGAGAAGGTCACCGGCTGGCGCGACGCGGCGGCACTGATCGGGGGCATCGCGATCCGGCCATGCTCCGGCGCGCTTTTCGTTCTGGTCCTGACCTGGCAGCTCGGGATAGCCGTCGCCGGGGTGATCGGCGCCTTTGTCATGGGCCTTGGCACCGGCCTTGTGACGGTTACGGCGGCAGTGCTGGCGGTCTGGGCGCGCGAAGGGGCGCTGCAGGGGCTGGGGGGCCAGAGGGTCGCCCGGGCGCTGCCCTTTTTCGAGCTGGCGGTGGGTGCGGTCATTGCGGTGGCGGCCATCGGGCTGTTGATCCGGGCGCTCTGACACATTCCGTCGCCCTTCGCGGCTTGTGAACGGTGGAAAGGCGGCTTAAGCCCGTCGTATGACCACCCTCGTATCCCCTCCGATGACCCGCTCGACCCACGCGAGGGAAACGCTCGTGCTGGGGTTGCCGCTCATCGGGTCGCACCTCGCGCAGATGGCGCTGCATGTGACCGATACGATCATGGTGGGCTGGTATGGCGTCGTGTCGCTTGCGGCGGTGGTTC
>NZ_JBOFBI010000117.1:0-35616 GCF_051645465.1 Tabrizicola sp.
CCCCGGCCATGTCGCGCCCGTCAAGGAAGATGCGGCCGGCGGTCGGTTCCTCGAACCCTGCAAGCATGCGCAGAAGCGTGGTCTTGCCGCAGCCGGAACCGCCGAGAAGCGAGAAGATCTCTCCCTTCCCGACGGTCAGGGTGACATCCTTCACCGCTTCAAAGTGGCCGAAGGATTTCGAGACCCCTTCGATCCGCAAGAACGGCTCGGCCTCTGCCGAAGTCATGGTTCAGCCGCCCGTCTTGATCTCGGTCCAGGCGCGGTTCATGTCGGTTTCCTGCTCGATCGTCTGTGGCAGGGGTGTGTAGAGCCGCGAAATGGCGGCCGCGTCCGGGTAAACCGCCGGGTCGGCAAGGATTGCGGGATCGACGAAGGGCTTCGACGCCTTGTTCACATTGCCATAGCCGGTGAAGTTCGTGCAGGCGGCAATCACTTCGGGGCGCAGCAAGTAGTCGAGGAAGAGATGCGCGTTGTCGAGGTTCGGCGCATCCGACGGGACGGCCCATACATCGAACCAGGCGGGCGAGCCGGTCTTCGGCACGAAATAGCCAAGGTTCATCTCGATCCCGGCCTCGGCGGCCCGCGCTTTGGCGACACCATAGTCGCCCGACCAGTTGTTGATCGCGCAAAGCTCGCCATTCGGGATCGCGGTCAGGTAGTTGGAATTGTCGAAGGTCGCGATGTATTCGCGGACCGGCTTTACCGCTTCGACCATCATCGCCCATTCGGCCGGGCCCGCCTTGTTGGGGTCGACGCCAAGATAGCTGAGGATCATGTAGCCAATGTCGTTCGGGCTATCCAAAAGAGAAATGCCGCAATCGGCAAGGAGTGCGGCATTTTCGGGTTTCAGGATCAGGTCGAGCGATTCAAAGTCGGCGTTTGGAATGCGCTCCTTGACCATGTCGATGTTGTAGGTCACCCCGACGGAGCCCCACATATACGGGACGTTGTAGTCGTAGTTGGGATCGTAGAGCGCAAAGACCTTCAGGATTTCTTCGTCAAGATTGCCCCAGCCGGTCAGCTTTGACTTGTCGATCTTCTGCAAGACGCCCGCCTCGATCGAGCGGGGCAGGCCCTGACCGGAATGCAGGACCACATCATAGCCGGTCGAGCCCGCCAGAAGCTTGGCCTGCATCTCCTCGGCGCTGGCGTAGAGGTCATAGACGACCTCGATCCCGGTCTCGGCGGTGAAATCGGCCAGTGTCGTCTCACCGATATAGTCCGCCCAGTTGTAGACGTTGACCACGCCCCCTTGCGCCCAGGACGGTCGGACCCAAGGTGTTGCGAGAGTGGCAGTCGCGCCGATAAGCGCCTGGCGGCGGTTCAGTATCATGGCATTCTCTCCCCGTGGTTTATTGGTGATTGATTATTCAGTCAGCTTATTCCCAAGCCTTGACCTGACAAGACATTTCTTCGTTTCGCGCCGCGATTTGATCTTCTGGTGGAGAATTGCTCAAAGTGACAACAGGCAGAACCTGCCGCAGCTCGTCATGATGGCGGCGAACGCCGTATTCGAGGTCGGACAGGTGGAACCCCTCGAAAGCCGAACTTTTCATCGACTCATTGGACCAGATCGAGAGCTGCCTGTCCTCGGCCGAGGTATCGCGGTCGATCCGGTACGCAAGATAACGGGCGAGCCGCTGCCGGCGGGTCTCGTTCGGTCGGCGGTAGGAGCGGCCGCTCAGGCGGGTCATGCCTTCGGTAAGGGGGATGTCATGGTAGAACTGCATCCCTTCGGGGGTCATGGCGAGGACTGTGTTCGGGAAGAACCCGTAATAGGTCCAGGCGTTATGCAGATGGGCGGGGAGTTCGGGCGACCCGGGTGAGGTCTTGACGTAGTTCCGGACCGACCAAAGCCGCCCCGGCACATCGCCAAACCAGCCGATTGACATCGAGAGCCCGCCTTCAAGATGGAAGTCGCGATAGGTGCGGCCGTAAAGGTCCTGCAGGCCCGGGTGGGCGAGGGCGACGTGGTAGCCTTCGTTGTCCACATCGCGCACCGACTTCCAGTTGACCGGCAGGTCGGTGGACCAGTTCGGCCCTGTCACCGGCACCAGGTCCGTCAGGCGGTAGCTTACGAAATCCGCTGCGAAAGGAGCCAGTAGTGTGGCCACATCCGGCTGCGGGCCGGGGGAGAAGCGGATGAAGATCAAGCCGTGAAAGACCTGCATCTCGATCGGCTTCAACGCGAAGTTCTCGCGGTTCATCTCGCCGAAGGATTTGGGCTGTGCGGCCCCCCTTAGCGTGCCGTCGAGGTTGTAGACCCAGCCGTGAAACGGGCAGACGATCGCGCCTTTGCAATGGCCCTTGTCGCCATCCACTACGCGTGCGCCACGATGACGGCAGAGGTTGTGGAAAGCGCGGATTTGGTGATCCTGCGCCCGCATGACGACGGCGCGTTCGCCCAGAAGATCGAAGGCCAGCCAGTCGCCCGGGTTCGGAATGTCGCATTCGTGGCCGGCGACCTGCCAGTGCGTCAGGAACAGCTTTTCGCGTTCCAGTTCGAACAGGGCTTTCGAATGGTAGGTCCAGGCAGGCAAGCCGCTACGGTCCCAGTCGTTCGGGATGGTCAGCGTCTCGAAGGGGAGCTTGGTCATGGGGTACCCTCCATTTCGGCCAGAACCCATTGGTGGAAGCGGTGGATTTCGTATTCCTCGGGCATCAGGCGGGCGGCGGTGAAAGCAGGCGAGCGCATCCCGCGATGGTTCATCTCGGAGGCGGCACCGTCCTGTTCGATCACCGTCTTGGCGAAAGATGCGACGCGGGCCGCGTCAAAGCCGGGCTGGGCCAGCGTTTCAGCCGGGAAGTGCCATTCGGCGATGAGGCGGGTCAGTTCCGGCCCCATCGGCACGATCCGCACCGAGCGGACATAGTCGACATGCGCCACGACATAGGCCGAGGGCCAGAGGGTGACGAAACTGTAACCCGCTTGCCGTTCGGCATCGGTGAGACCTGGGAAGGTCGGCCCGCAAGGGGTGCCGTCCGGGGTCCAGCTTTGCGCGCCTGGCTTCAGGTTTGGTTTGGAGGGGTCGTCGGGGGTCCAGCCCAACGCCTCGGACTGGCCCATGATGCCAGTGCCATAGACCGGGACCATGTCGCAAAGCTCGGGGTGAATGCCTGGGCAGTGGAGGCACTCGGAGTAGTTCTCCCAGAAGGCCTTCCAGTTGCAGGCGATGTCGGTCTGCCAATGGTGGTCGATGAAAAGAGTTTCCATCGGCCAGTTGCTCAGCGTGTTTAGCCCGACATCAGACCAGATTTCGCCCGGATTGGCAGAGAGATTGAGAAAGAGGAACCCGTTCCATAGGCGGGTCGAGACGGGCTTCAGACCGTGTGCTTCGCGATCGAAGTCTTCGGTCGGCACGGCGTGGGCGGTCGAGACGAGGTGACCGTTCGAGGCCGAGTAGGCGAAGGCGTGGTAGGGGCAGCGGATCAGCTTGCCGACCGGTTCCTCGTCGGCCCGGCAAAGCTCGGAGCCGCGATGGGGGCAGGTGTTGTGCCAGGCGGCAAGCTTGCCGTCGGTGTCGCGCACTACGATCACCGGGGCCGCGCCCACTGTGAGCCGCCGCATCTTGCCCGCGGGGAAGTCGTCGGCCCGGCCAACCATCACCCATTGGCGGGCGAAGATCGTCGCCATCTCGCGGTCGTACCAGCCTTGGTCGAGATAGGCCACGCGGGGCAGGCCTTCGGGGCAATGGTCGAGGCGCGGCGAAAGTGGGTGACGATCTTGGGTTCCCATCAGAACCTCCCCGGTGGTGTGGCGCGGCGGCGGGTGGGGTTGAAGAAGGGCCGCTCGACCACCCGGGCGCGCATCATCAGTTTGGCATAGTGGAGCTCGCGGAGCGCATAGATTTCCGTCCAGATGTTCGCGCCATTGGCGTATTTGGTCAGGATCTGGGCCAGAGCGATGTTCTTCTTCAGGACGGGCGACCAGACGGCCCCGGTAATGACCCCGGCCTCGCGCTTCTGGTTGTGGTAAAGGATCGCGCCTTCCGCCGGGATGTTGCCGTCGATCTCAAGGCCCACAAAGGACCATTCGGTGCCTTTTTCGCGCTGGCGTTGCAGGGCGGCCTTGCCGGTGAAGTGACCCTTGTCCCAGTCGATCAGCCAGCCGAGGCCCATTTCGAGGGGTGAGCGCAGGCGGTCTTCGCGGATGCAGATGTCGGCGGGGGTGAAGTCGTAGCCGGTGATGATGAACCCGGCCTCCAGCCGCGCGATGTTCAGGGCTTCGGAACCGATGGGGCGGAGGCCGTGGAGTTTGCCCGCGTCGAAGAGCGTATCCCACAGCTTGAGGGCGAGATCGGGGGTGGTCCAGAGTTCGTATCCAAGGTCGCCGGTGAAGCCGGTGCGCGAGATCATCAGGTGGCCGTGCCCGAGCGGGAAGTCGGCCATTCGGAAGGGTTTCAGGCCGTCGATGTCAAAGCCCGCGAGGCGAAGGATTTCGGCGGAGGTCGGGCCTTGCAGGGAGAGGGCGGCGACCGCTTCGGTTTCCTCGGTGATGGTGACGTCGAAGCCGTGCGCGCTGTCCTGAAGCCAGGGCAAGTGGCGTTCCTGGCAGCAGAGGCGGTATCGCGTGTCGGTCAGGCGGAAGAGCGTGCCGTCGTCCAGCAGGTGGCCTGCGTCGTTGACCCAGGCGGTGTAGTGGACGGCTCCGACCGACAGTTTCACGGCGTTGCGGATCGTCAGGCGGTTGAGGTAGGCGGCGGCCTCCGGTCCCTCGATCCGGTATTTGATCATCGGGCAGAGGTCGTAGACCGTCGCCGTGTTGCGGATCGCCGAATGCTCCATCGCCAGGTCTTCGTAGGTGAGAACCGTGGTGTAGCCGCCCCAGTTGCCCCAGGACCAGAGCTTGTTCAGCGCCTCGGTGCGGGGGTGGAAGGGGGTTTTCAGGAGTGGGGTTTCGTAGTGGCGGAGTGCGGTCATGGGGCGGCCTCCATCGCGAGGGCGGCGTTCCAGCCGGCGGAACCGGAGACCCCGCCGCCAGGGTGGCATCCCGCCGAGGCGAGCCAGAGGCCGGGGATCGGGCCTTTGTACTGGGCGATGCCGGGAAGCGGGCGGAGGAAGAGCATCTGCTCGACGCTGAGTTCCCCTGCGTGCCACTGGCCGCCGGGCAGGCCGTAACGGTCTTCGATGTCGTAGGGCATGAGGAGTTCGGCTTTGTCCACAAGCGCCCCGATCCCCGGCGCGTGAGTTTCGAGTTGGGCGAGGCAGGCGGCGAGCATCTGGGCGCGTGCAGCGTCGCGGTCGGCGGGGGCGTGGGGGGCGAACTGGGCGATTGCGCTTAGGGCATGGAGACCGTCGGCTCCGGGTTCGCGGGCGGTGGGGATGATGATCTCCATCGCGGGTCGTTCCGGGACGCGGCCGTATTTCACCGGGTTGAAGGCGCGTTCAACGTCGAGTTCGGAGCCTGCGATGATGAGGCGGTCCTTGGGGTTCGCGCCCATGAACTCCGGAAGGCCGCGCAGGGTGAGGTGGAGCTTCGCCGCCCCGCCCCGCGACTTCTGATGGCGGGCTCGGGTGGTGAGGCCCGCGTCGAGGTGGCGGGGGCCGATCAACGTGAGAAGCGTGGTTTTGGGCGCGATGGCTGAGACGACGCGGGCGGCACGAAGCTCTTCGCCACCCATCAGCATCATGCCGACGACACGCTCGCCCTCGACGATGATCCGCTCGACTCGGGCGGCGCAGCGCAGGGTCACGCCTTGCGCCTGCACGGCCCGGCCCATGGCGGCCCCCAGCGCCTCCATACCCCCTTTCGGGAGACCCAACGCGCCCTGCACCCCCGCCGTCTGGCCTGAAAGCCGGACAAGCCAGGGCAGGACCGAGTTCGGCGAGCGCGGCCCGAGCCAGCCGCCAAGCGTGGCATCGAAGGCGAGGGCGCCTTTCAAGAGCGGGTTGGTAAGTTCGTCGTTCAGAAGGTCGTGGACGTTGGTCAGTAGGATGCGGCCCAGCTCGCGGAAGTCCCTGGCGCCCATCATCCGGGCCTTGAGGCCGATCATGGCGAGCTTCAGCATCGGGTTGCCGACGCCCTTTGCAATCCGGGGCGGGGTCATATGGCTCAGGGGAGACAGGACGGCCGCAAAGCGCAGGAGCCGGGCGCGGAGAGTGTCCCATGCCGCGCGGTCTTCGGCCGAGATATCTCCGGTCAGCTTCGCAACGACCGGTCCTTCAAGGCGAAGGTGCTTTCCGTCCGGTGAAAGGGCGGTGGTGGCGAGGTTCGGCTCCAGCCATTGCAGCCCGTGGCCCGCGAGGTTCATCGCCTTATCGACCCGAGGGTCCAGGTTGTAGGAGAGATGCGCGAGCCCTGCCCCGCCGCCGGGTTCCGCCGCAGCTTCCAGCACCAGAACCGTGGCACCTTTGGAAGCCAGCCGGTGCGCGGCCGCAAGACCGTTCGGCCCGGCACCGATGACGATGGTGTCAAACGATGGCATAAGCGTCGCTCAGGTCTTTCAGCGGCATCTTCATGTCGCGCAGGATTTCGGCCGCGGCATTACGGCCCGGCGCGCCCATCACCCCGCCGCCGGGGTGGGTGGAGGAGCCGCAGATCCAGAGATCGCGGATAGGTGAACGGTAGTTCGCATAGCCCGGAACGGGGCGGTTGAAGAACATCTGGTCGAAGGTCAGCCCGCCCTGGAAGATGTTGCCTTCGGTCAGGCCGACCTCGGCCTCAAGCTCTCGGGGGGTGCGGACCTCGACATGCAGGATCAGGGATTTGAAGCCGGGAGCGTAAGCTTCGATCTGGTTCAGGCAGGCGTCGCGGAAACTGTCGCGGTCGGCGTCGGTCCAGTCGCGGCCCTCGATCTTCGGGGGCGCATACTGGACGAAGCAGGACATGAAATGCTTGCCCGGAGGGGTCATCGTCGGATCGATCAGGGTCGGGATCATCATGTCCTGGAACGGGTCGCGGCTGTAGTGGCCCGACTTCCAGTCGTCGTAGGCGGTCTCCATCTTCTCGATCGTGTCGGTGAAATGCATGTCGCCTTTGATGTTCGGCGCGCCTTCCGGGAGGGCGGTGAACTTCGGCAGGCCATCGAGCGCGATGTTCAGCTTGCCGGAGGAGCCACGGGTTTTGAAATTACGGACTCGTTTCAGGAAGTCGCCGGGGAGTTCCTTTTCCTCGACATGTTTCAGGAACGTGCGGCGGACGTCCATGTTGGACACCACGCGGTTTGCCCGGATTTCGTCGCCGTTCTCAAGCACCACCCCCACGGCGCGGCCATTCTTCACCAGCACCTGCTGGACGCCCGACCCGGTGCGCACCTCTCCTCCGGCGGCCCGCAGCGAAGCGGTCAGTGCCTTCGTGATCCCGCCCATCCCGCCGCGCGAATAGCCCCAGGAACCGACGTTGCCGTCGACATCCCCCATTGCGTGGTGGAGGAGGACGTAGGCGGTGCCGGGCGACATCGGGCCAAGGGCGGTGCCGATGATGGAGCCTACGGCCTGGTAGGCCTTGATGGCGGGGTTCTCGAAGTACTCGTCCAGGAAGTCGGCGATCGACATCGTCCAGAAGCGTAGCATGTCGTAGATTTGCGCCTCGGACTGGCCGGTGATTTGCTTGCCGAGCCAGGCCAGTTCCATCAGATCGCGGGGCCGGAAACTCGCCAGATCGGGCGGGCGGCGCATCAGCATGGGGCGGATCAGGCGGCAGTTCCGCAGGATGTCGCGGGAATAGCGGTCGTAGGCCTCGGCGTCGCGCCTGGAATGCCGGGCGAATTCGCGGCGGTTCGCCTCGTGGTCGCGGAACATGCCGAGATAGCCGCCGCCTTCGGTGAAGAGCGCGCCGCCTTCGTAGGGCAGGATTTGCAGGCCGTGCTTCGGGAGTTCGAGGTCGCGCATGATCTCGGGGCGGAAGAGGCTGCTGACGTAGGAGCAGTTGGAATAGGTGAAACCGGGGAAAAGCTCGCGGCTGACGGCTGCCCCGCCGATCCAGTCGTTCTTTTCCACGACCAGCACCTTCAGGCCCGCGCGGGCCAGGTAGCACGCGGTGACGAGCCCGTTGTGCCCGGCCCCGATGATCACCGCGTCGTGGGTCATTCGGCGGCTTCGTTCTCGAAATGCTCCAGCGTCAGGTCTACGGCTGCTTCGACCGCCTTCAGCGTGTCGGTGAGGCAGGTTTCGTCCAGGCCATGCGCCTCGCACATGAACCAGGGCTCGCGGCTGTCGGGTTCGCAGATGATGCCGAGGTCATGCAGGAAATAGGCCATCTGGTCGTAGAAGGTGTAGTCCGAGGTCTTCCAGGCCCGGTAGTTGTCGGGCGGGGTTTCGGCGAAGAAGAGGCCGAACATTGACGGGTGGCCGGTGTAGGAATGCACGATTTTGCGGGCGTTCAGGATGCGGGAAATCCCGTCCATCAGCCGTTCACCGTAGTTGGCCAAGGTGTGCAGTGCCGGGGTTTCATCGAGGATGCGGAGGGTTTCCTCAGCCGCCGCCAACGACACGGAATGGGCGGTGTAAGTGCCGCCGTGGCTGGCCCCGCCGTAGCGGAAGGTGCGCATCACCTCTTCGCGCCCCGCCACGACCGAGATCGGGTAGCCGTTGGCCATCGCCTTGGCGAACGTGGTGATGTCGGGGGTGACCCCCATGATGCCTTGAATGCCCGACTTGCCGACGCGGAAGCCAGATTTCACCTCGTCGATGATCAGCATGACGCCGTGTTTGGTACAAAGCTCTCGCGCCAGCCGGACATATTCGGGCTGCGCCATGATCGAGCAGCAGTTGCCCTGGATTGGCTCGATCAGCATGGCTGCCAGCTTGTCGCCGTGGCGTTTGAACATGTCCTCCAGCCGCTGGAAGTCGTTCATCGGGGTGATGTGGGCCAGTTGCTTGACCGTGGGCGGGATGCCCTTGCCGTAGGGTACAAGCTCGGGGTCGGTGTTGGACCCGAGGTCCCAGTCGTCCATGTTCGCCATCCACATGGCGGCATCGAAAAGGCCGTGATAGCCGCCCTCGACCAAGAGGTATTGTTCCCGCCCCGTGTAGGCGCGGGCCAACCGCAGCGCTGCCATCACCGCCTCGGTGCCCGAGTTCGAGAAGCGGACGAGTTCGGCTGCGGGCACCATCTTCGAGATGCGCTCGGCGACGATAAGCTCACGTTCGGTCGAGAGCGCGAAGACCCCGCCGACCTCCATCCCCTTGCGGGCGGCGGCATCCACCCGGTCGTCGGCGTAACCGAGGATCGCGGGGCCGTAGCCCAGGCGGTAGTCGACGTAAGGATTGCCGTCGATGTCCCAGGTCCGCCCGCCCTTGCCATGGTGGACATAGATCGTCCGGTCGTCGCCCCAGTAGCGGAAGGTGGAGGCGACCCCGAGCGGCAGCTTCTTCACCGCGCGCTGGAACTGGGCGTTGGATTTCGTGAGGTCACGATGGGGAACAGGCGGCATGGAGGGCTCTGCGGGTTGCTTCCGGGTGCTTCAACGGTCGCATTCGACTGACTGGATTGTCAATCGAATTTCCGCTCGCGCGGCTGGGATGATCGGGAGCGACAAGGATTTCCGGTTGGGAAGCACGAAACCGACGCTCAAGGCCTTGACCTTCCAATCATGGGAAGGTCCATATGAGGAAGGTCTCGGGCCACGGAAAGGACGGACCATGACCGCGCACCCTGCTGAAACCACCGTCACGCTGCCCGTCACCGGCATGACCTGCGCGTCCTGCGTGGGCCGGGTCGAGCGGGCTTTGAAGGCCGTGCCGGGCGTCGCCTCGGTCGCGGTTAACCTTGCGACCGAGCGGGTCGAAATCCGCGGGATCGCCCCGCCCGAGGCTTTGGTCGGCGCGGTGACCGGCGCTGGCTACGGCGTGGCCGCGACCGCGCAGGAGATTTCCATCGACGGGATGACCTGCGCCTCTTGCGTTGCGCGAGTTGAACGCGCGCTGAAGGCGGTGCCGGGTGTGACGCTCGCCAACGTGAACCTGGCCACCGAAAGCGCGCGGGTCGAAGGGCTGGCCGACCCCGCTGCGCTGATCGCCGCCATCAAGGGCGCGGGCTATCAGGCGCGGGTCGCGGACCAGATGACGGAAACCCCGGCCTTGCGGCGCGAGAAAGAGGCCGAGGGGCTGACACGCGATCTGGTACTTGCGGCGGTGCTGACCCTGCCGGTCTTCGTGCTGGAAATGGGCGCGCACCTGATCCCGGCGTTTCACCACTGGGTGATGGCCAACATCGGACAGGGGACAAGCTGGCTGATCCAGTTTGCGCTGACGACGGTGGTGCTGGCAGGTCCGGGGCGGCGGTTCTTCGTGCGTGGCATTCCGGCGCTGATGAAGGGCGCGCCCGACATGTCTTCGCTGGTGGCCTTGGGGTCGGGGGCGGCCTGGGCCTATTCGACGCTGGCGACCTTCCTGCCGGGGCTGCTGCCGCAAGGCTCGGTCGCGGTCTATTTCGAGGCGGCGGCGGTGATCGTGACGCTGATCCTTTTGGGTCGGCTTCTGGAAGCGCGGGCGAAGGGGCGGTCCTCGGCCGCGATCGAGAAGCTTGTCGGGCTGCAGCCGGCCGTGGCGCATCTGCGCGGCCGGGGTGACGTGCCGGTGGCCGAGGTGCGGCCGGGCGACCTTCTGGAGCTGCGACCGGGGGAACGGGTGCCGGTCGATGGCCGCGTGACCGAAGGGGCCAGCTGGATCGACGAATCCATGGTGACGGGCGAGCCCCTGCCGGTGGAGAAGAACCCCGGCGACACGGTGATCGGCGGCACGGTGAACCAGACCGGGGCCTTGGTGATGGAGGCGGTGGCGGTCGGGGCCGACACGATGCTGTCGCGCATCATCCGCATGGTCGAGGCGGCGCAGGGCGGGAAGCTGCCGATCCAGGCGCTGGTCGACAAGGTGACGCTTTGGTTCGTGCCGGTGGTGATGGCGGTCGCGGTGCTGACCTTTCTGGTCTGGCTGGCCCTTGGCCCCTCCCCTGCCCTGCCGATGGCGCTGGTCAATGGCGTGGCGGTCCTGATCATCGCCTGCCCCTGCGCGATGGGGCTGGCTACGCCGGTCTCGATCCTGGTCGGCACCGGGAGGGGGGCGGAACTGGGCGTCCTCTTCCGCAAGGGTGAGGCGTTGCAGGCCCTGCAGGGGGTCAGCGTGGTGGCCTTCGACAAGACCGGGACGCTGACCGAAGGGCGGCCCAGGCTAACCGCCTTCCACCCGGCCAGGGGTGAGACGCGTGAGGCGCTTCTGCCGCTACTCGCCGCGGTCGAGGCACAGTCGGAACACCCGGTCGCCCGCGCCATTGTCGCGGCGGCGGAGGGGATGGTCTTGCCACCGATGGAGGGGTTTCTAGCCAAGCCCGGGCATGGCGTGACGGCGCGGGTTGGCGGAGCGGAAGTTGCGCTCGGCTCGGCCCGCGAGATGGCGAAACGCGGGGTGGATGTGGCGGCCTTCGCGGGGGAGGCCGAGGCATTGGCCGACCGGGGCGAAAGCCCGATCTATGCCGCGCGGGATGGCGTGGCGGTGGCGCTGCTGGCGGTGGCGGATGCGGTCAAACCCACGACCCCGGCGGCGATTGCGGCGCTGAAGGCCTTGGGGCTGAGGCTCGCGATGATCTCGGGCGACGATGCCCGCACGGCGCGGGCCATCGCTCGGGACCTCGGGATCGACGAGGTCGTCGCCGAGGTCACCCCGGAAGGCAAGGTCGAGGCGATCGGCAGACTGAAAGCCCACGGCAGCCTTGCGTTCGCGGGCGACGGGATCAACGATGCCCCGGCTTTGGCCGAGGCGGATGTGGGGGTGGCCATGGGCACCGGCACCGATATCGCGATCGAGGCGGCGGATGTGGTGCTGGTCTCGGGCCGCCTGCCCGCGCTGGCCGAGGCGATCGGCCTGTCGCGCGCGACCATGCGGAACATAAGGCAGAACCTCTTCTGGGCCTTCGCCTACAACGCCGCCCTGATCCCGGTCGCGGCCGGGGTGCTTTACCCGGCCTTCGGCATCATGCTCTCTCCCGTCCTGGCGGCGGGCGCGATGGCGATGTCGTCGGTCTTCGTCCTGACCAATGCCTTGCGGCTGAAACGCTATGGAGCCCGCACATGATGAACATCGGCGAAGCCGCCAGCGCCTCGGGCGTCTCGGCCAAGATGATCCGCTACTATGAGGAGACCGGGTTGATCCCTCCAGCCGGGCGCACCGGGTCGGGCTACCGGACCTATGGGCCGAAGGAGGTGCAGGTCCTGCGCTTCGTCCGCCGGGCACGGGATATGGGGTTTCCGATGGAGAAGGTTGCCGACCTTCTGGCGCTGTGGCGCGACCGGGAACGGGCCAGCGCAGACGTGAAACATCTGGCCGAGGCGCAAGTTCACGCACTGGAGGCACGCATCCGCGAGATGGAGGAGATGAAGGCCACGCTGCAGCATCTGGTCCACGCCTGTGCGGGCGATGACCGGCCGGATTGCCCTATCCTGGATGAGCTTGGCGGTGTGGCGGCCAGTTGCGCGCCCACGGTAAGTCGTCCCGCCGCAGCGAGAAATCGTTGACAGATAGAGTAATGCCAGAAAACCATACTGACCAGTAAAGAAATTCGCGAGGGCGCGAATCGTCGTCGGGGTCAGGGGGGCGGATGCTGCAGGAACGCATCGAGGGGAAGTGGCTTGCCGCCTTCCGCCGGGTCTTCGCCCTGAATGGGATCGGCCAGGGTACGCGGATTGCCATCCTTTCGGAAACCCAGTCGCGACCGGTGCTGGTCCACTTGAGCGAACTGGCGGCCCATGACCTTGGGGCGTCGAGCTTTCACATCCAGATGCCGACTCCGCCTCAGGTGGCCCCGGTACCGGTGAAATCGACTGGGACGTCCTGGGCCATTCAGCAAAACAGCGCGGTGATCGAGGCGCTGAAGCTGGTGGAGGTCGTGGTCGACTGCACGGTTGAGGGCCTGATCCATGCCCCGGAATGGCCGGAGATCGAGGCGGCGGGAAACACCCGGCTTCTGGTGATCACCAACGAACACCCGGAAATCCTGGAGCGGACCGAGCCCAAGGCGGACGACGCCGAGAGGGTGCGGATCGGCATCCAGATGCTGCGCGAGGCGCGCGAGATGCAGGTGACCTCGCCAGTAGGAACCGATCTGGTGGTTGACCTGACGGATGCGCCATGTGGGGGTACGCCCGGTTTCGCGACCCATCCGGGGGCGGTGGCGCATTGGCCGGGGGGGCTGTGTCTGGCCTTTCCGGGCAAGGGCTGTGTCAACGGGCGGATCGTGATGGACGTGGGCGACATGAACCTGACGTTCAAGACCTGCCTTACCAGCCGCATCGACTGCCGGATCGAGAATGACTTCGTCACCCGGATCGAGGGTTACGGGACCGATGCCCTGCATTTCCGCGAATACCTCGAGGCCTGGGAGGACCGGAACGCCTTTGGCATCTCGCATGTCGGATGGGGGGTCAACCCGCGCGCCAAATGGGTCTCGGCCGCGATGTACGACAAGCGCGACATGCAGGGGGTGGAGTTCCGGGCGGTGGCGGGATCGTTCCTGTGGTCGACCGGCGCGAACCAGTATGCGGGTCGCTACACGCTTGGGCATTTCGACCTGCCGATGCGGAACTGCACCATCGCCCTCGACGGGCGCATCGTCGTCAAGGACGGTGTCCTGCAGGGGGAGCTTGCCAAATGACCGACCAAAGCCCCGTCGCCCTGATGCCGATGAGCCAGCCCGCCGATTACTACGACATGTCCCGCATCCGCCCCGAAGTGCAGGAGGCGATGCGGAAGATCAACGAGATGGGCCCCGCCTTCGCCGCCCGCGCCAAGGCCGTGGATGACGACGCCTCCTTCCCGGTCGAGAACTACCGCGATCTGGCCGATACGGGTTTCCTCGGCCTCTCGATCCCGACGGAGTTTGGCGGCTGGGGGTTCGACCTTGGCGAATATGCGATGGTGGGCGCCGAGATCGGCAAGTACTGCGGGGCGACCGCGCTGACCTTCAACATGCACAACGGCTCGATGGCATGGTCGCGGTTCATGTACGAGATGCCGAACCTGACGGCTGAAGAACGGGCCGCCTTCGCCCCCCTGCGCGAACGGCAGTTCCGCCGGGCCATGAAGGAACGCGCGATCTATTCGCAACCCATATCAGAGGGCGGACAGAACTGGACCTCGAAACCCAACCAGACGCAGTGCCGTAAGGTGGACGGCGGCTGGAGGATCAACGGCTTCAAGAAATTCGCCTCGCTGGCGGGGTATTGCGACTATTACACCATCGTCTGCACGGAGGTCTTCGAAGGGATCGAGCCCCGGCATGAGGACACGATGCTGTTCGTCGTTCCCAAGGATGCGCCCGGCCTGACGGTCAACGGCGACTGGGACCCGCTGGGGATGCGCGGGACCAACAGCCGCGATCTGATCCTGAAAGATGTCTTCGTGACCGAGGACGATCTTCTGATGCCCCGCGGCATCTTCGGAAAGACCCTGCCGAACTGGCCACATATGATGGCCACCCTCTCGCCCACCTACATGGGCGTGGCGCAGGGGGCCTATGATTTCACCTTGGCCTATCTGCAGGGCCGCGTGCCCGGCCAACCACCCATCGACCGGCGGATGTATGCGACGAAGCGGGTGGCCGTCTCGAAGATGTACGCCCGTCTTGCCAACATGCGGGCGCTCTGGTGGCAGGTGTTTTCCGAGGCCAGGGGGATGCCCTCGAAGGCCGAAGTCATGCGGATGTACGCCGCCCAGTACAACGTGATGGAAGGCGTGCAGGAGATCACCGCCTTGGCCATCCGCACCTGCGGCGGGCAGTCGATGCTGCGGTCCTTGCCATTGGAACGGATGTACCGCGACAGCCGCTGCGGGGCGCTGATGCTGCCCTATACCTCGGAAATCATGGAGGACTACATCGGCGTCCTCGCCTTGTACGACATGGACGAGCTTGACCACGCCCCAGGCGACGAAGGCGGGGCGCGGACCTCGCTCTGGCGCGGGGATAGTGGTGCCCTGAAAGGCTTGCGCTGATGGGGCGAGAGGTGGTGCAGGTCCAGGGCCGTGTGCCCGCCGCACCCGATGCGGTCTGGTCAGTGGTGCGCGACTTCTGTGGGGCCTGGCATCCTTGGGTGATCGGCATCCGTGAGGAACGGGGACCGCAGGGGGCTCTGGTGCGGGCCTTCACGGTCGAAGGTGAGGATGCGGTCTACCGCGAACAGCTGACCTACTTTTCCGACAGCGACCGGGTACTGGGTTACACGCATTTGGAAGGGATTGCGGACTGCGAGGCCTACGACGCGCGGATCACGGTTTCGCCGTCCGAGGCTGGCGGCAGCGTCGTAAGCTGGACGGCCACTGTGCGGGCTCCCGCTGCTCGGCTCGGTCCGATCTGCCAGGGGACGAAGGCAGTCTTCGAGGCGGGTATTGCCGCTTTGGCCGAGGTCAGCGAGGGACCGGAGGGCGCGCATCCGGCCCTTCCCCCTCCGGTGCCGGTTGAAACACTGATCTTCGACGACCTGCCCTGTCTTGCGCTTACGGTGACACCCGACCGAGGCGATGATCGGCTTTGCCTCTTTCTCCACGGGATCGGCGGGGGGCGGGGGAACTGGCTGCCTCAACTCGGGGCCGCAGGGAACCTGATGCGGTCGGCGGCGCTGGACTTGCGGGGCTATGGCGACAGCACGCTTGGCCTCCGGCAATCGACGGTGGACGACTATTGCGCCGACATCCTGCGGGTTGCCGAGAAACTGAGGGCTAAGCGGCTGGTGCTGGTCGGCCTCTCTTACGGCAGCTGGGTCGCCACCTCTTTCGCCATGCGGCATCCGGGAATGCTGGCGGGTCTCGTCCTCTCCGGCGGCTGCACCGGCATGTCCGAGGCGGTGCCCGATAAGCGGGAGGCTTTCCGCGTCAGCCGAGAGGTGCCCCTGAACGCAGGCCAGGTTCCGGCCGATTTCGCGCCCGCCGTCGTGAAGGTGCTGGCCGGGCCGGAGGCAAGCGCGGACATACTGAAAAAGCTTTTCGACAGCATGGCCGCCATCCCTGCTACCACCTACCGCGATGCGCTGGCCTGCTTCACCAACCCGCTGGAGCGCTTCGACTTCGCCAAGCTCACCATGCCCGTCCTCATGATGACCGGCGAGCATGACCGCCTCGCCCCGCCCGCCGAGATTCGGGGCGTGGCGGGCCGCATGTGGGACGCCGCCCCCCGCCCGGACGTGCGGTTCGAAGTGATCCGGGGCGCGGGCCATGTCTGCAATGTCGAGAAGCCCGAAGCGTACTCGCGCCACCTCCTCGGCTTCCTGTCGCGGCTACCATGAAAGCCCTGCCCCGGCGCCAGCAGAACCGGCTGAACCGCGAGCGCGCAATCCTTGACGCGGCCCTGACCGTCTTCGCCGCCGCAGGCTATTCCGGCACGACGATGGATGCGGTGGCGGCCGAAGCGGGGGTCACGAAGCCCACGCTTTATTCCTACTTCCCGTCGAAGGAGCAGCTTTTCCAGGCCATGATGCTGCGCAAGCGCGACCTGATGCTGGACGTCTTCGAACACCCCGGCGGCAAAGGCATGGTCGCCGACCTTCTCAGCTTCGCCTGGGCCTATGCCGATACGGTGATGCGGCCCGAGATGCTGTCGCTCGCCCGCCTGATCATCGGCGAGGTGCAGCGCTTCCCCGAGATCGGCCGGGCGTATCAGGCGAGCGGCCCGGACCACCTTCTACGCGGGATCATGCGCTATCTGGAGGCGCAGCGCGCCGAAGGGCGGCTGGCATTCGACGACGCGGAACTGGCTGCACAAGACCTTTGGGGCCTGATCCTCTCCGCTCCCCGGACGCAAGCCCTGTACATGCCCGATGCGACCCCGGACCGGGCGACCCTTGCCCGCTATATCCACAATGGCCTTAAGGTATTCCTCAAGGCCTACTCCGCCACGCCCGCTGCCGATCTTGACCAACTGGCTGCGCTGACAGCCCCCGACAGGTAACCCGATGACACTGATCGACGACTTCCTTTCCGATCCCGCCAGCCGCTTCGCGACCGTGGCGATGGCAGACACCAATGGCCTGCTCAGGGGCCAGATGGTCTCGGCCTCAAGCCTTAGGGGCATAGCGACGAATGGCATGGGGATGGCCCCGGCGCAGCTGTCGCTTGACCCGACCGATGTCCTTCTCAACCTGCCGGGCGTGAATGACGAGACCGGGGACTTCCACGACGATCCGCTGGTGCTCGACCCGTCCAGCGCCCGTCGTCTGCCCTGGTCCAAGCCGGGGTATGACCTTCTGGTCCTGTCGAACTTCACTGGCGCATCGGCCGAACTGTGCCCCCGTTCGATCCTGTCGCGGACGCTTGCGCGGGCAGCGGAGGCGGGGTTCTTTCCGAAATACGGGATGGAGCTGGAGTATACGCTCTTCGACGAAACCCCTGAAAGCGCCAGGGCCAAGGGCTATCGGAACCTCAAGGCCGCGACCCAGCACGCAAGCCACGACCTGGTGCTGTATCAGGCCGTCCAGACCGAGTGGTACGAGGCGGTCGCAGCAATCTGCGAGCCGTTAAGGATCGACCTTGCCAAGATGCATGAGGAGATCGGCCCTGGCTTCATGGAGGCCTGCATTGCGGCGGGCGAGGGGCTGGAGCCTGCCGATCAGCTGGTGCTTCTGAAGAACTTCATCCGGGCACTGGCCCTTCGGCAGGGCAAGTCGGTGACCTTCATGCCAAGGTGGAGCGAACAGGCCGACAGCCAGTCGATCCACCTGCACGTCAGCCTGAAAGACGGGGCGGGCAAGCCGCTCTTCTGGGACGAATCCCAGAAAAATGGCGTCGGCCAGATCTTGAGGTGGTTCCTTGGCGGACTTCAGACCTACATTGGCGACATGACCCTGATCTTCCAGCCCACCGTGAACAGCTACCGCCGCTTTGCGCCTGGCACGTTTGCGCCGCCTGGCCTGACCTGGGGCTATGAAAACCGCACGACCTGCTTCCGGATTGTCGGTCATGACGCAGGCTCGCTACGGGTCGAAAACCGCCTGCCGGGGGCCGACACCAACCCATACCTGACTGTCGCCGCCACCGTCGCCGCGGGGGTCGCAGGGATACTGGGCCAGATCGAGCCGGAGCCCGAGGTCATCGGCTCGGGCTATACCCAGGAACCGGCGCGGGATTTTGCGCGGTCGATGCCCGAGGCAATCAGCCGCCTTCGCGCGTCCGAGTTCGCCCGCGACTGGCTGGGCCTCCGCTTTGTTGACGGCTTCACTGCCACCAGGGAAGCTCAGCACGACGAGTTCCGCAGGAAGGTTCCCGACGTGGAATTGCAACGCTTCTTTGATCTGGGGTGATTGAATGGACATTCGTGCAGCCTTCGTCGAAGGGATGAGCCGTGCGGCAACCTTCGTGGCGGTAGCAACCACCGATGGCGAAGGCGGGCGGGCAGGCGTCACCGTATCGTCGCTGACCTCGGTCTCGGCCGATGGCGAGCAACCCTCGCTGCTGGTCTGCATCAACCGCCAGTCGCCCGCCGCGACGGCCATCCTGCAGAACCGGGCCTTCTGCGCCAATCTTCTGGCCGAAGACCAGCAGCAGATCGCCAACCTTTTCGCGGGCCGCAGCAGCGCTGACCGCGCCGAGCGGTTCGACCAGGTGGCCTGGGAGACTGGAGAAGGGGGTCAGCCGATCCTCTCCGGTGCGACCGCAACCTTCGAATGCCGCCTCGCGACTGCCCTTCTATGGGAGACGCATCACATCATCGTCGGCCGAGTGGTTGCGGTACGCCTTTCGGACAACTCGTCAGCGCTGCTTTACGGCCAGCGGGCCTACAGAAAGGCTATACATCTGCCGCCCGATAGTTAGACTGTTAAGTAATCTGCGGCGATAAGTAAGAGCTGCAGACGACCTGCCACTCCGGCAAGAAGACCGGGGGGCCATCCAACGGAGAGGGAACAATGTCGGAATTCAAGGAAATCGGGCCGAACCGGCTCCGGCGCAATTCGCTGGGGCTGATTGCGGTCACGTTCATGGTGGTCTCGGCCGCCGCACCGCTGACGGGGGTCGCGGGGGCGATGCCCATCGCCTTCCTCGCCGGGAACGGCGCGGGCATCCCCGCGACCTTCGTCTTCATCACGCTTGTGATGCTGGCCTTCTCGGTCGGCTATGTCGCGATGTCGCGCCATGTCTCGAACGCGGGCGCGTTCTATGCCTATGCCGCGCGCGGCCTTGGCGGAGGTGCTGGCGGGGCGGTATCGATGATCGCCATCGTCGCCTACAACGCCATGCAGGTCGGCCTTCTTGGCCTTCTCGGCGGTGTCGCCTCGGGCGTCTTCGGCGAGATGGGCATTGCGCTCCCCTGGTGGGGTTGGAGCCTGATCGCCATCGCCCTTGTCGCGGTCCTCGGCTACCGGCAGGTCGACCTGTCGGCCAAGGTGCTGATCGTGCTGGTGGCGCTGGAATACCTGATCGTCCTGATCGTCGCCTTCGCCATCCTGTTCCAGGGCGGTGCTGCGGGCCTGTCGATCCCGTTCTTCGACTGGCCGACGATCACCTCGGGCTCGGTCACGCTGGCGATCCTGCTTTGCCTGGGGTCCTTCATCGGGTTCGAGGCGACGACGATCTATTCCGAGGAAGCCCGTGACCCGGAACGCACCATTCCACGTGCGACCTATCTGTCGGTCCTCATGATCGGGGTGTTCTTCGTCTTCGTAACCTGGCTTCTGATCGCCGGGGCCGGGGTGGCCGAGCTTCAGTCCGGCATCGCCGCCCTGCCCGATCCGACCGCGTTCTTCTTCGAACTGGCGGGCCGGTATGTCGGCGGGCCGGTGCCAATGATCGCGGGCATCCTCCTGGTCTCCAGCCTCTTCGCGGCGGTCAGCGCGTTTCACAACTACATCGCCCGCTATTCCTATGTCGCGGGCCGTGAGGGGCTTTTGCCGTCCGCGTTCGGAAAGACCCATGACCAGCATCAAAGCCCGCACATCGGTTCGGTGATGCAGACGGTGACAGCGCTGGTCGTTGTCGGCGTCTTCGCCTGGCTGGGGCTCGACCCTGTGCTGAACCTCTTCACCTGGGTCAGCCAGCTTGGAACCTTGGGCGTGCTGGCGATGATGGCGATCACGTCGCTCGCGATCATCGCCTTCTTCCGGTCCGGCACCGCCACCGCCTCCCCGCTGGCAAGCCTGATCCTGCCCACGGTATCGGGCGCGATCATGGTGGCGCTCTTCATCTACATCTTCATGAACTTCGGCGACCTGACCACGACCACGGGTGGCCGCCTAAGCTGGATTCTTCCCAGTCTGATCCCGCTGGCCGGGATCGTCGGTTTCCTGATGGCCTCGCGCCTGAAGTCCGCTGACCCTGCGGCCTACGCCCGGATGGGCCAGAACCAGACCTGAGCCATGCCCCGGCGCGTCAGCGCACCGGGGTTACCCCCGCAGGCGGAACCGCTGGATCTTTCCCGTCTGGGTCTTCGGTAAAGCATCCACGAACTTCACCCGCCGGGGATACTTGAACGGCGCGATGGTCGCTTTGACATGGTCCTGCAGCGTCTTGACCATGCCGTCCCCAGGTTCTTGTCCCGCTGCAAGCACCACATGCGCCTCGACGATCTGGCCGCGTTCCTCGTCCGGCGCACCCACCACCGCGCATTCCAGCACCGCCGGATGCGACAGGAGCGCCGCTTCGACCTCTGGCCCCGCGATGTTGTAGCCCGAGCTCACGATCATGTCGTCCGACCGCGCGGCAAAGTGGAAGCGGCCCTCCTCGTCCTGCCAGAAGCTGTCGCCCGTCAGGTTCCAACCGTCCCGGACGTATTTCGTCTGCCGTGCGTCCGACAGATACCGGCACCCCGTAGGCCCCCTGACCGCCAGCCGCCCGACCTCGCCCCGTGGCAGCTCGCGCATCTCATCGTCCACGATCCGGGCCTCATAGCCCGTGACGGGCCGCCCGGTACAGCCCGGACGGTGATCGTCGAACCGGTTGGTGATGAAGATATGCAGCAACTCGGTCGCACCAATCCCGTCGAGCATCGGCTTGCCCGTCTTGGCGATCCACTCCTCATAGACAGGCGCCGGCAGCGTCTCGCCCGCAGAAACGGCCGCGCGCAAGCTGGATAGGTCCGCTCCCTCGGCCATGGCCTTCAGCATCACGCGATAGGCAGTGGGCGCGGTGAAGCAAACCGTCGCCCGGTGCTTCTGGATGATCTCGATCAGGTTCGGGGGCGAGGCCTGCTCCAGCAAAGCCGCCGCGGCACCAAAGCGCAGCGGAAAGATCGCCAGCCCTCCAAGACCGAAGGTAAAGGCCAGCGGAGGCGAGCCCACGAAGACATCCTCGGGCGTAACCCGCAACACCTCGTGCGCATAACCATCCGCGATGATCAGAAGATCACGATGGAAATGCATCGTCGCCTTCGGCTCACCCGTTGTGCCCGAGGTAAACCCCAGAAGCGCCACATCGTCCCGCCCCGTCCTGACTGCCTGGAACCGCACGGATTTCGACAGGGCCACCCGGTCCAATTCCGCATCGTGGTTTGCAGTGCCGTCAAATCCGATCACCGCTTTCAGGAACTTCGACCCCTTCGCACAGGTGACCAGCTCCTCCATCAGCCGCGTGTCGCAGAGCGCCAGCGCGACCTCGGCCTTGTCGACAATCGCGGAAAGCTCCCCCGCCCGCAGCATCGGCATGGTGTTCACCACCACCGCCCCCGCCTTGGTCGCGGCCAGCCAGCACGCCACCATCGCCGGGTTGTTTGCCGACCTGATCAGCACCCGGTTGCCGGGCCTGACCCCGTAATCCTCGACCAGCGCATGGGCGATGCGGTTCGACCAGTCGGTCAGCTCCTTGTAAGTGCGGCTCCGGCCATTGCCGATCAGCGCTGTGTGGTCGCCGAAACCCTTGGCGACCATCGCATCGGTCAGCTCCACCCCCGCATTCAGCCATTCCGGGTAGTCGAAGCCTGCGAGCCTGATCTCCGGCCAGTCCCCGGCTGGCGGAAGCCGGTCGCGAGTGAAGGTGTCGGTGTGCCCTGACGGTCCCAGCATGTCCCTTCTCCCTACGTCCCGATCACCGCCGTCGCTTCGATCTCCACCTTGGCGCGGTCCTCGACCAGCGCCACCACCTGCACCAAGGCCATGGCCGGGTAATGCCGCCCGATCACCGCCTGGTAGACCGCCCCCAGCTCCTTCAGCCGGGCGAGGTATTCGCGCTTGTCGGTCACATACCAGGTCAACCGCACCAGATGCTCCGGCCCGGCCC
Source organism: Tabrizicola sp. (assembly GCF_051645465.1). Lineage (GTDB taxonomy): Bacteria > Pseudomonadota > Alphaproteobacteria > Rhodobacterales > Rhodobacteraceae > Tabrizicola. The sequence goes on from NZ_JBOFBI010000117.1 coordinate 22,123, forward strand.
CCGCACAGGCCAGCACCTCGACGATCGAGCGCAACACCTGCTCGACCTGACCCACGAAATCGTCGGTCTCAAATATTTGCTCGGCGTTCCAGCCGATGATCCCGCCGGTAAAGACCATCCGCCCCTCGGCGGCGACGCCGTTGGCATACCCCTTCGCGGGCTTCCAGTGCCGGGGGTGAAGGATCTCGTGGCTCATCCTTGGCCTCCTGACAGCGCGCCATCACCCACAGGACTGCAACCATTTAACTCGCCCCCAATCAGCCTTTCGGAGATCACCCCAGAATACTCCTCGCGATGATGATGCGCTGGACGTCGCTAGCGCCTTCATAAATCCGCAAAGCCCGGATCTCCCGGTAAAGGCTCTCGACCGCAAAGCCCTGCCGCACCCCATCGCCGCCATGCAACTGCACCGCCATGTCGATCACCTGCTGCGCCGCCTCGGTCGCGTAAAGCTTCGCCATCGCAGCCTCGCGGCTAACCCGCGCAGCCCCCTGATCCTTCACCCAGGCCGCCCGGTAGACCAGCAGCGCCGAGGCGTCGATCTCCAGCGCCATATCGGCCAGATGCCCCTGGACCAGCTGCAGGTCCGACAACGCCTGCCCCTGGATCCGGCGGCTCTGCGTCCGGGCCAAAGCCTCATCCAGCGCCCGCCGCGCAAAGCCCAAAGCCGCAGCCCCCACTGTCGGACGGAAGACATCCAGGACCGACATGGCAATCTTGAACCCTTCCCCTGACGTGCCGATCAAGGCCTCATCCGGCAGGAAAAGATCGGTCAGCCGCAGATGGGCCAGTGGATGCGGAGCCATGACCTCGATCCGTCTCACCACCTCCAGCCCAGGCGTCGCAGCAGGCATCAGAAACGCCGACATCCCCCGCGCGCCGGGTGCCTCGCCGGTCCGCGCGAAGACCACGTACACATCGGCAATCCCCCCGTTCGAGATGTATGTCTTCTCACCGCTAACCCGCCAGCCACCGGCCACCCGCTCGGCCACGGTCGCCGTCGCCGCCACGTCCGACCCTGACCCCGGCTCAGTCAGCGCGAACCCCGATATCGCCTCCCCCGCCCGCGTCCTCGCCAACCACTCGCGCTGCACCTCGGACCCGAACAGCGACACCGCCCCCATCCCCAGGCCTTGCATGGCAAAGGCGAAGTCAGCGAGCCCGTCATGCCGCGCCAGCGTCTCGCGGATCAAGCAAAGCGAGCGTACATCCAGCCGCTCCCCCGCCCCGACACCCGAGTGCATGAGCCACCCCCCGGCCCCAAGCGCCGCCACCAACCCCTTGCACGCCGCATCCACATCATCATGCGCGACCGGCAGGTTCACCGCGCACCAAGCTTCCAAAGCCGCCGCCAGGTCGCGATGGCGGGGCTCGAAGAACGGCCAATCAAGGAAACTCGTATCGCTCATTCTTTGTCCACAAATATCCCGGGGGTCCGGGGGCTGGCCCCCGGTCCGCCATCAGTCGCCTCGAAACACCGGTTTTTCCTTCGCGACAAAAGCCCGATACGCCCGCTCGAAGTCCTTCGTCTGCATGCAGATCGCCTGGGCTTGCGCCTCGGCCTCGATCGCCTGTTCCAGCCCCATGTTCCATTCCTGATTGAGCTGGGTCTTGGTCATCCCGTGCGCAAACGTCGGCCCAGAAGCCAACCGCCGCGCCAAAGCCATCGCTTCCGCCTCCAGCGCCTCGGCTGGATGAAGCGCGTTCCAGAACCCCCAGGCCAGGCCCTCTTCCGCCCCCATCACCCGACCGGTGTACATAAGCTCTGCCGCCCGGCCCTGGCCGATGATCCGGGGCAGCATCGCGCACGCCCCCATGTCACAGCCCGCAAGACCGACGCGGGTGAAGAGAAACGCACATTGCGCGGCAGGGGTCGCCAGCCGCAGGTCGGACGCCATTGCGATGATCGCACCAGCCCCCACGGCCACCCCATCAACTGCCGAGATCACCGGCTTGCCGCAGCTGATCATCGCCTTCACCAGATCCCCGGTCATCCGCGTGAAAGCCAGAAGCTCCTTCATCGGCAGCCCGATCAGCGGGCCGATGATGTCATGCACGTCACCGCCCGAGCAGAAATTGCCGCCGTTCGAGGCAAAGACCACCACATCCACGTCGCTTGCATAGGCCAGCGCCCGGAACGTGTCGCGCAACTCGGCATAGCTCTCGAAAGTGAGCGGGTTCTTGCGCTCCGGACGGTTCAGCCGGATCACGGCCACCCCGTCCTCCACCGCCCAAAGGAAATGCCTGGGCTTCAACCCCGCCAGCTTGCTCATTGACCCATCCTCTTCAAGATCGTGGTCATGTGCTCCAGGTCCTCCTCCGACAGCCGGGCAAAAAGCCGCGCGACCTCGGTTTCGTGGCCCTCGGCCATCACCTCGAACGCTTTCAGCCCCTCCGGGGTCAGCGCCACATGAACCGTCCGTCGGTCGACTTCGCTTGGCGTCCGCCGCACGAATCCGTCGCCTTCCAACCGGTCCACCACAGCCGTCGCATTGCCGTTCGAGACCAGAAGCATCCGCGAAAGGTCGCTCATCGTGACACCGTCGCGGCGGCGGTAAAGTGCGGCCATCACGTCGAACCGCGGCAGCGTCGTGTCGTGCTGCAGCCGCAGGAACTCGCGCAGATGGTTCTCCGACGCCCTGGTCACGCCCAGAAGCCGCACCCACATCTTCAGCCGCCGCTTCGATCCTTCGCTCACACTTCGCCCCCCGAAATCGTCAGGCAAGCGCCGTTCACCCCACGCGCCGCGCCAGACGCAAGGTAAAGCGCCGCCGCCGTGACTTCGGACGGCTGGTACAGCCGCCCCTGCGGGCTGAGGGCTTCCAGCACCACGCGCGCTTCCGCCAGGCTGCGGCCCGTCTTTTCGGCGATGACCTGAACGGAGTGATCGGTCATCGGTGTATCCAGATACCCCGGACAGATCGCATTGACCGTAATCCCCTTGCGCGCCACCTCCAGCGCCAGCGAGCGGACCAGCCCCACGACCCCATGCTTCGCCGCCGCATAGGGCACGATCTTCGCATAGCCCTTGAGCCCCGCCGTCGAGGCTACGGCGATCAGCCTTCCATCCCCCCGGAACTGGCCAAGTGCCGCCCGGAAGGTCAGGAACACACCCGTCAGGTTGACCGCGATCATCGCATTCCACTGGGCAAGCGTGGTTCTTGCCATCACCGTACTGTCGGCCGCTCCCGCATTGGCGATGACGACGTCGCACGGGCCCGCCTCCTGAAACATCCGCTGCACCGATGCCTCATCGGTGACATCGGCCTGCACCCACCGTGCGCCAAGGGGTTCTGCAACCTCGCGCAGGGCACCGATACGACGGCCCGAGATCACCACCTCCGCCCCCGCTTTGACAAAGCCGCGCGCAAGGTCGGCCCCCGCACCGGACCCGCCCCCCGTCACCAGAACGCGCTTGCCGCTCAGGCTCATACCCGGATCACCTCCTGTGCCCGCGCCTGCAGCCGCAGCGCCTGGTCCCGCCCTGCAAGATAGGGGTCCGGCCAGAAGGCCCGGTCGTCCCCGGCATTCACCGCAGCATGCAGCGTCCAGTACGGATCGGCCAGATGCGGGCGGGCCAGCGCCACAAGATCGGCCCGACCCGCAAGCAGGATCGAGTTCACCTGATCCGCCTCGGTGATGTTGCCCACCGCAATGGTCGCCAGCCCCGCCTCGTTGCGGATGCGGTCCGAGAACGGGGTCTGGAACATCCGGCCATAGATCGGTTTCGCTTCAGTCGAGGTCTGCCCCGCGCTCACATCGATGATGTCCGCACCAGCAGCCGCAAACAACTTTGCAATCGCCACCGCATCGTCGGGGGTTACCCCCGTCTCGCCCACCCAGTCGTTTGCCGAAATCCGGACCGACATCGGCTTTTCCGTCGGCCAGGCCGCGCGCATGGCGCGGAAAACCTCCAATGGCCAGCGCATCCGGTTCTCAAGGCTCCCACCGTACTCATCAGTCCTGATGTTCGATAATGGGCTGATGAAAGCCGAAATCAGATAACCATGCGCTGCATGAAGTTCGATCATGTCAAATCCGGCCCGCTCGACCATCCTGGTCGAGGCCACAAACTGGTCCCGCACCATATCCATGTCCGCCCGGGTCATCTCCTTCGGCACCGCGTTCTTCCTGCTCCACGGGATCGCGCTAGCGCTCATGACCGGCCAGTTGCCCGCGGGCAAAGGAGCATCCCCCTCGTCCCACCCCACCTGCGTGCTGCCCTTCCGCCCCGAATGCCCGATCTGGCAGCAGAGCTTTGCCTTCGTCTCGGCATGGACGAAGTCCACCAGCCGCTTCCAGGCCGCCTCATGCTCCGGCGCATAAAGCCCCGTGCAGCCCGGCGTGATCCGGCCTTCTGCCGAAACGCAAGTCATCTCGACATAGACCAGCCCCGCCCCGCCCTTGGCCCGCTCGGCGTAGTGGACGAAATGCCAGTCGGTCGGACAGCCATCCACCGCCCTGTACTGCGCCATGGGCGAGACGACGATCCGGTTCTCCAGCCGCATCCCCCGCAATTGGAACGGCGCGAACATCGGCAGACGCCCGGCCTCACCTCCGGCCTGGGCCTGGAACCAGTCCTCGGCCTTGCGCAGCCACTCAGGATCGCGAAGCCGCAGATTCTCATGAGAAATCCGCTGACTCCGGGTCAGAAGCGAATAGGCGAACTGCATCGGCGCCATGTCCAGATAGCGCTCAACCCGCTCGAACCACTCCAGACTGTTCCGCGCCGCCGATTGCAGGCGCAGCACCTCGACCCGGCGCTCGTCCTGATAGCGCTGGAAGGCCCCCTCCATAGTCGGCTCGGAATGCAGGTAGTCGGCCAGCGCAATGGCACTGTCGAAAGCCAGCCGCGAGCCCGAACCGATGGAATAATGCCCCGTCGCCGCCGCATCGCCCATCAGGACGACGTTGCCGTTGTACCAGCGCTCGCACAGCACCCGCGGGAACTGCATCCACACCGCCGAGCCGCGCAAATGGCTGGCGTTCGACATGAGGGCATGGCCGCCAAGGTGCTTGGCAAATATCCTCTCGCAGGTGGCGACGATCTCTTCCTTCGACATGTCGGCAAAGCCCGCCCGGTCCCAGGTGTCGGGCATGCAATCGACGATGAAAGTCGCGGTCTCGGCGTCGAACTGGTAGACGTGGGCCCAGAACCAGCCCCATTCCGTCTCCTCGAAGATGAAGGTGAAGGCGTCGTCGAATTTCTGGTGCGTGCCAAGCCAGATGAACTTCACCAGCCGCTGGTCGATGTCGGGCTTGAAGACCTCGGCATACTCCTTGCGGACCAGTGAGTTGATCCCGTCGGTCGCGACGACCAGATCGTAATCGCGCCGGTAGTCCTCGGCCGACTTGAACTCGGTCTGGAACTGCAGGTCCACCCCAAGCTCCCGCGCCCTTTCCTGAAGCAGAAGCAACAGCTTCATCCGCCCGATCCCGGCAAACCCGTGCCCGCCCGACACGATCCGCTCCCCCCGATGCACCACGGCGATATCGTCCCAGTAGGCAAAGTTCGACCGGATGCCTTCCGTCGATTCCGGGTCGTTCTTCTGCATCCGCCCCAGCGCGTCGTCCGACAGCACCACGCCCCAGCCGAACGTGTCATTGGCCCGGTTCCGCTCCATCACCGTCACCTGATGCGAGGGGTCGCGCAGCTTCATCGAGATCGCGAAGTACAGGCCCGCCGGACCGCCCCCAAGGCAAAGTACCTTCACCTGACCCTCCAAGAGTCCCTGATCGATCAAAGCCTGACATCCAGCGGAAACAATTTCAAGCTTGAAGTTTCCAGCTTGAAATTTTGCCGCAGCAATGCAGGATGACCTGATGGAGATGCTGATCGTCGAACCGTTCGGGGCCTGGACGAAGCTGACGCTGAACCGGCCCGAGGTGAAGAACGCGCTCAACACCGCGCTTCTGGCCCGACTGGCCGAGGCGCTGACCGGCCTTGCCCATGACCCGTCCTGCCGCGCAGCCCTCGTGACCGGGGCCGAAGGCAACTTTGCCGCTGGCGCCGACATTGCCGAGATGGAGCACAAATCGTCCGCCGAGGCCGCCACCGACCCGCGCAAGGCGCATTGGGCAGCGATCCGTGCCTTTCCCAAGCCTCTGGTTGCGGCCGCGGACGGTTTCGCCCTTGGCGGGGGGTTTGAACTTGCGCTGATGGCCGATTGCCTCGTCCTTGGGGCCACCGCCCGCGTCGGCCTGCCCGAAACCAACCTCGGCATCATCCCCGGCGCAGGCGGGGCACAGAGGCTGATATCGCTGGTCGGACCGGCGCGGGCCTCGCGGCTGGTCCTGACGGGCGAAATGCTCCCGGCCGCCACCGCATATGACTGGGGCATCGCGGGCTGGCTCTCCGAAGGCGAAGCCGAAACCATCGCTCGCCCGCTGACGGAAACGCTCGCCAATCGCGCGCCTCTCGCCCTTATGGCCGCAAAGGCCGCGCTCATCGCAGGGGCCGAGGCATCCCTCGCCTTCGCCCAGGAGCGTGCGGCTTTCGAGGCCCTCCACGACACCGCAGACAAGACCGAAGGCATCCGCGCCTTTCGCGAAAAGCGCAAACCCCGGTTCACCGGGCAATGAGCATTCGGCCCGTCATCGGCGTCGTGGGCCTTGGCACCATGGGCCTCGGCATCGCGCAAGTCTTTGCGCAAGCGGGCTTTCCTGTCATCGGCACCGACGCCCACGCCCCCGCCCGCGGCAGTGCCAGGACCCGCCTGACCGAGTCGCTGCAATCGCGCGTCACCGCCGGAAAGCTCGCCAAGGATGACCGCGACGCCACCCTGTCCCGTCTGACCATAGCCCAGGACCTCGCCGCCCTCGCCCCCGCCCAACTGATCATCGAGGCCATCGTCGAACAGCTGGACGCCAAGCGCGCGCTTTTCGCCGATCTCGAAGCCATCGTCGCACCCGATGCGATCCTTGCGACCAACACATCCTCCCTGCCGATCCACGCCGTCGCACGGGGCCTCACCCGTCCTGACCGCCTCCTGGCGCTTCACTTCTTCAACCCGCCCCAGGCGATGAAGCTCGTGGAACTCGCCCCCCACGCCACGACCGACGCCGAAGCCATCGCCCAAGCCAAAGCCTGGACCGAGGCCACCGGCAAGACCGTCATCCTCTGCCCCGACCGCCCCGGCTTCATCGTCAACCGCTGCGCCCGGCCCTACTACGGCGAGGCGCTGGCCCTGCTGACCGAAGGCCGAAGCGCCACCGACATCGACGCCGCCATGACCGCCGCAGGCTATCGGCTTGGCCCTTTCGCGCTGATCGACCTCATCGGTGCCGACATCAACCTTGCGGCCACCGAAGGCATGTGTGCGGCCATGGCGAACCACCCCCGTTACCACCCCTTCGATGGGCTGAAAGCGCAGGTCGCCAGCGGCAACCTCGGCCGCAAGACCGGCCACGGCTTCACTTTCCCGGCACCCTCGGCAAGCCCCCCGCCCGACGCCAAAGCCATCGCGCTTCGCATCGAAGCCACCCTCATCAACGAGGCCCACTTCCTTCTCGCCGAAGGCGGCGCCACGTCCGACGGTATCGACACCGCCATGCGCCTTGGCCTCAACTTCCCGCGCGGGCCGTTCGAGGCCTTGGCCCTGCACGGCAAACCCGCCATCCTTGCCGAACTCGCACGCCTCCGCGTCGTCGCCCCCGAGGTGCTGAAACCCCGCTATGACCCCGCCCCGTTGCTGGAGGCTTCATGACCGAAGTATTCCTCTGCGCCCACCGCCGCACCCCGATCGGTCGCTACGCGGGCGCACTTGCCAACGTCCGCCCTGACGACCTCGCCACCCGGGTCATCGACGGCCTTCTCGACCTCCACGACCTGCCGGTCGACGAGGTCATCTTCGGCTGCGCCAACCAGGCCGGTGAGGACAACCGCAACGTCGCCCGCATGGCCGTCCTCCTGTCGCGCCTCGGCGCCAAGGTTCCGGCCCTTACGGTAAACCGCCTCTGCGCCTCAGGCCTCGACGCCGTCATCGCCGCCGCCCGCACCATCCGCGACGGGGCCGCCGAGATAATCATCGCAGGCGGCGTCGAAAGCATGTCCCGCGCGCCATTCGTGATGCCCAAGGCCGAAACCCCCTTCGCCCGCGCGCCGGAAATCTTCGACACAACCATCGGCTGGCGCTTCATCCACCCGAAGATGGCGCAGCTCTGGGGCACAGACGCCATGCCCGAGACCGCCGAAAACCTTGCCGCCGATCACCACATCACCCGCGAGGCTCAGGACCGCTATGCCGCCCTCAGCCAATCCCGCTATGACCCCGCCTGGCACGCCGCCGACATCCTGCCCGTCACGATCCCCAGCCGGAAAGGCGACGCGGTCGTGAGCACCGACGAACACCCCCGCCCGACCAGCCTTGAAAAGCTCGCCGCCCTCCCCACCCCCTTCCGCTCACCCGGCACCGTCACCGCCGGAAACGCCTCGGGCGTGAACGACGGCGCGGCCGCGGTGATCCTCGCCAGCGAAGCCGCCGTCCGCCGTCGCGGCCTCACCCCTCTCGCACGCATCGGCAAGGCAGCCTCGGGTGGCGTCGAACCCCGCATCATGGGCATTGGCCCGGTCGAGGCCGCCAACCGCCTGCAGGCCCGCACCGGTCGCCACGCCACCGACCATGACGTCATCGAGCTGAACGAGGCCTTTGCCGCCCAGATCCTGGCCTGCACCCGTGCCTGGGGGCTGCCCGACGACGACCCGCGCCTCAACGCCAAGGGCGGCGCGATTGCCATGGGCCACCCCTTGGGCATGTCGGGCGCACGTATTACCGGCACCGCCGCCCGCCGCCTGGCCGAAACGGGCGGCAAGTCGGCCCTCGTTGCGCTTTGTGTCGGGGTCGGCCAGGGCGTTGCACTCGAACTCCTCCCGGCCTGACACGCCGCCTTGCGCCGCAGCACAGGCACCGGCTAGCTTCGACACAAGCGAAGGAGCAATGCCGTGACCCACAGGATTTCCGCGCGTGGCATCAGCCTTGACTTCGTGCCCCGTGGCGGCGTGCTGCAGAGCTTTGCCGTCACAGACGAAGGCGCCACGATCTCACTCCTCCACCGCGTGCCCTGGACCCCCGACGAGGTCCCCGCCGACGCACCGCCACACCAGCAATGGCTTGCAGGCGACTTTCTTGCCGCTCCGATGGGCCCCGGCGACCATGGCCTTCACGGGCTGACAGCCAACGGCGACTGGCAGGTCACACCATCCACCCCCGGCACCCTCCGCGCTGTTCTCGCGGGCGAGGTCCAAGGCGCGACTGTCGTCAAAGAGCTTTCCGTCCAAGACGACCACCCCTTCGTCTATCAACGCCATATCTTCATCGGCGGAACGGGGTCTTTGCCGGTCTCGAACCACGCAATGATCTCGGTCCCGAATGGCGCCAAACTGTCCTTCTCGCGCAAACGCTGGTGGGAGACCCTCGGGCAGCCTCTCGAAACAACACAGGGCCGCTCCCGCCTTGCCTACCCGAGGCGCGCCGAGGATGCGGCAGAGTTTCCGGCCGCGGACGGCAGCACGGTGAACCTCCACCGCTACCCCTGGGGCGAACAGCATGAGGATTTCGTGTCCGGAATCGAAGACCCCGCCTCCCGCCTTGGCTGGACTGCCGTAGTCCGGCCAGAGGAGGGCGATCTCTTCCTGTCCCTGCGCAACCCGCGCAGTTTGCCGATGACCATGCTCTGGCATTCCAATGGCGGCCGGGACTATGCCCCCTGGAACGGGCGCCACAAAGGCTGCCTTGGCCTCGAAGAGGGCGCCGTCCTGCCGGTCCTGGGACTGTCATCGCACGAGACGCCCGACCCGCTCTCAGCGGCCGGGCAGCCCGCGCTGATCACGCTTGATCCGATGGGCACCGTCGAGGTGCGCCACATCCTCGGTGCGATCCGCTGGCCGACCGGTCAGTCCGTGGCGGGCGTCATGCTGGACGGTGACCTGCTCACAGTGACCGGCGACTGGGGCGCCGAACGCAAGCTTCCCCTCCGCGGCGCCTGGCTTGGCCGCACCGAACCGACGGCTACAGTACAAAAGAAACCCGCGCTCGACTGGGACCTATGATCCAGACCCGCCAACCCAGTCGTCACTCCGAGAACCCCTGCCTTTGCGCCCAGGCCCAGGCATCGCCGATCATCTCGCGCAGGGTCGACCGCTTCGGCTCCCAGCCCAGCTCATGAATGGCATGCGTCGACGACGACACAAGCGACGCCGCATCCCCAGCCCGCCGGCCCCCGATCACGATCGGAACCTCACGATTGGTGACCGCCCGGCTTGCCTCGATTACCTCACGCACCGAAAACCCGCGCCCGGTCCCCAGGCAGAAGACGCCGTTCCCCTTGCCATCCAGAAGCCTTTGCAGCCCCAGGACATGAGCATCCGCAAGGTCGGACACATGCACATAGTCCCGCACGCAGGTGCCATCGCGCGTGGGATAGTCCGTCCCAAAGACCGTCAGCGCCGGACGTTTGCCCGCAACAGCATCCAGCATCAGCGGAATAAGGTGCGTCTCCGGAACATGCTGCTCGCCGATCTCTCCGTCCGGATCGGCGCCTGCCACGTTGAAATATCGAAAGATCACATGCGAAATTCCATGCGAAAGCCCGAAATCGCGTAGCATTTGTTCAATTGCAAGCTTCGAGCCGCCATAAGCGTTGATCGGTCGCTGCGGCGTATCCTCGACCAGAAGCACCCCGTCCTGATCCCCATAAGTCGCGCAGGTCGACGAGAAGACGAAGTTCTTCACTCCAGCGGCCGCACAAGCCTCGATCAGGTTCAGGGCACCCCCAGTGTTGACCCGCCAATACCGCGCGGGCTCCTTCATCGACTCGCCCACCAGCGACAGCGCCGCGAAATGCATCACCGCCGCCGGTCGATGCTCAGCCAGCGCCGCGTCGATGCTGGCCCGGTCCATCAGGTCGCCGCGGACAAACGGGCCCCACTTCACCGCCTCGACCCAGCCCGTCGAAAAGTTGTCGAAGACCACCGGCAGGAACCCGGCGCGCGCCAGCGCCTTGCAGGCATGCGCGCCGATATAGCCCGCGCCCCCCGTAACCAGCACCCGTGTCGTCATGGATCCCAGAACCCCGTCACATGAAAAGAATGTCGTCCGTCAGCAGGTTTGCGTCGAAAATCCCCTGGATGTCCAGCGTATTCCCGCCGCCGAAATCCAGGTGAACGCCGGTCTCCGTAACGGTCGCCGCCGCCACGATGCCGCTGACGGCGGGCGGGGTTCCGCCCCAAATGGCCCGATCCAGAACGATCTTGTCCTCGAGGTCCCGGAAGTCCGTGATCACGTCCGCACCGGTTGCAAAGACGAAGGTGTCGACACCCAGCCCACCCGTCAGCGTGTCATCACCAGCGCCGCCCTCAAGCCGGTCGTTGCCAGCACCACCGTCCAACCCATCGCTACCATCGCCTCCCAACATCGTGTCGTCGCCGCCGCCACCCAGAAGCGTGTCCGCGTCGATCCCCCCTTCAAGCCGATCGTTGCCCTCACCGCCCTCCAGCCCGTCCTGGCCATCGCTCCCGGTCAAGGTGTCATTGCCATTGCCGCCGAAAAGCGCATCTGCATCGGTCCCACCTTCCAGCAGGTCGTTGCCCTCGCCCCCATCGAGGCTGTCCTCACCCCCGTCCCCAACCAAAACATCGTTGCCGCCGCCACCCAGAAGCGTGTCCGCTTCGATCCCCCCTTCAAGCCGATCGTTGCCCTCACCGCCCTCCAGCCCGTCCTGGCCCTCACTCCCCGTCAAGGTGTCATCGCCGTTGCCGCCGAAGAGCGCGTCCGCGTCGATCCCGCCTTCCAGCCGGTCGTTGCCCTCGCCCCCGTCGAGGCTATCCTCGCCCCATTCCCCGAACAACACGTCGTTGCCGTTACCTCCAAAAGCACTGTCCGCGTCTGCGCCGCCTTCAAGCCAGTCGTCACCCTCGCCGCCGTCCAGCCGGTCCTGACCCCCGTCCCCAGTCAACGTGTCATTGCCATTGCCGCCGAAAAGCGTGTCTCCATCGGCTCCGCCCCCAACTCTGTCATTGCCGTTTCTGCCCTCGATCAGGTCCGCGCCCTCGCCGCCCAGGACCGTGTCGTTGCCGTCCCCGCCAAACGCGGTGTCGTCGCCCACACCGCCTTCGACGCGGTCGTCGCCCGCCCCGCCCTGCACCAGGTCCGCGCCCTCGCCGCCGAAGAGCGTGTCGTTCCCCTCCCACCCCTGCAGCGTGTCCGACCCCGCCCGGCCCTCCAGCCAGTCCTGGCCCATGCCCGCGGTGATCAGGTTCACCCCCCCGTCGCCCAGAAGCGTGTCGTTCCCGACCCCGCCCTGCAGCCCCTCGATCCCGTCGAGCTGATCGCCCAGCGCCTCGCCCGTCGACTGCCCCGGCGCCGTCAGATCGACCCGCACCGAGCCCGCCTCGGCGTAGGAGGCCACGTCCAGGCCCGCGCCGCCGATCAGGACGTCGGCCCCCGCGCCCCCCATCAGCGTGTCGTCACCCTCACCGCCCGTCAGGCTGTCGACACCGCCCCGGCCGCGGATGAGATCGCTGCCCCCGCCCCCCAGGATCAGGTTCGCCCCCTCGTCCCCGCCAAGCGTGTCGGCAAAGCCCGAGCCCTCAAGGTCCTCGACCCCGACATAGACATCGCCCCGCCCGTCGCCCGTGTTCGACACCGCCGACGCCAGATCCGCCCAGACCCCGGACCCCGCATCCCCGTAGCTTGCCAGGTCCCGCCCGAGGCCGCCTTCCAGCCGGTCAGACCCCGCCCCGCCCATAAGCGTGTCATCCCCGCCCCCGCCGTAAAGCGCGTCAGTCCCAAGACCGCCGGACAGCCAGTCCGACCCTTCCGCGCCATGGAGCCAGTTCGCCAGCCCATCCCCCGTCATCCGGTCGGCAAAGGCGGTGGCCGTGATCTCCTCGATCTCCGAAAGCACGTCCCCCACCGCCGCACCCGCGTTCAGTCCCGCCTGACCAAGGTCGAGGACCAGCGCCTCGGTCGATCCGGCGTAGCTGACGCTGTCGTTGCCTCCGCCCCCGATGATCAGGTCCGCGCCTGGGCTGGCAAGGATCAGGTCGTTGCCCTCACCGCCCGACACGGTGTCGTTGCCCGCCCCGCTCTCCAGCCGGTCATTGCCGTTTCTGCCCTCGATCAGGTCCGCGCCCTCGCCGCCCAGGACCGTGTCGTTGCCGTCCCCGCCAAACGCGGTGTCGTCGCCCAGACCGCCTTCCACGCGGTCGTCGCCCGCCCCGCCCTGAACCAGATCGGCGCCCTCGCCGCCGAAGAGCGTGTCGTTCCCCTCCCACCCCTGCAGCGTGTCCGACCCCGCACGGCCCTCCAGCCAGTCCTGGCCCATGCCTGCGGTGATCAGGTTCACCCCCCCGTCGCCCAGAAGCGTGTCGTTCCCCACCCCGCCCTGCAGCCCCTCGATCCCGTCGAGCTGATCGCCCAGCGCCTCGCCCGTCGACTGCCCCGGCGCCGTCAGATCGACCCGCACCGAGCCCGCCTCGGCGTAGGAGGCCACGTC
>NZ_JBOFBI010000118.1:0-2281 GCF_051645465.1 Tabrizicola sp.
GCAGGGTGGCGCGCGACACGCCCGCACTGGCCGTCATCACCCGGCGCAGGCCCTCATCCTCGATCATCCGGCCTATCGCTTCGGCAAGCCCGTCAATATCCCCCGGCGGGACCAGCAGCCCGTTCCCGCCATGGCGGATCAGCTCGCGCGGGCCGTAGTCGCAGTCGAAGGCAACCACCGGCAGCCCTGTGACCACCGCCTCGGCGATGACGTTCGGAAAGCCTTCGAAGCGTGAGGGCACCACCAGAATGTCGGCCTCGGCGATCCAGCCGCCGGGTGCGGCGCTGGCCCCCGGCAACGCAACCCGATCCGCCAGCCCGAGCCGGTTCCGCAGCGCCTCCAGACGCGCCCGTTCCGGCCCCTCGCCAAAGATCGTCAGCGTAGTGGGCCGCGTGTTGCGCAGGCGGCTGAAGGCATCGATCAGCAGATCGAACCCCTTCTGCACGTCGAGCCGGCCGACCGCCACCAGACGCAGTGGACCGTCCGGCCCTTGCGACGCAAAACCAGGCAGGGGCTCGCAGGGGTTGGCGATGACAAGCGCACGAGGCCACAGCGCGTGCGGCAGGTCGCGCCGCGCCCGATCGGTCTGCATGACGATTGCCGCAGCGCGTCGCATCAGCAGCCCCTGCGCCGGGCGCCAGAGTGGATGCGCCGCCTGCCGCCGAGGGTTGTTCCGTTCCGAAACGATCACGGGCACGTCCAGACCGATGCCAGCGGCCAGCGTCAGCGTGTTTACCTTGGTCAGGAAGGCGATGGCCAGATCGGGGCGCAGGTCGCGCAGCAGCTGGCGTATGCGGAGCAGCCGGGAAATCTGCCCCGCGCGGCCGCCGCCGCCCGCCAGTGCGTGCAGCCGGACACTTGCGGGATAGGAAAAATATGTGGCCGCAGTTTGCGCGCCAAGCGCCGCGACATGCACCTCATCCCCGGCGGTGGCACGATGCACGGCCAGCATCGCAACTACCTTTTCGGCGCCCCCGGCCCCGAACCCGGCTTGAAGGATCAGCAGGCGCATCTTGCCTACTCTGCCGCTTGGACGGACCGCGCAACGCGCCGCGCCGCGCGGGGTGCGGCAACCTCCTCTGCGCCGCCAAAGTTCAGCGATGCCTCGACAATCGGCCGGTGCAGGTCTTTCGCCTGCATGAAGATGCGCCCGACATATTCGCCAAGGATACCCATGAACATCGCGTTCAGCGTGATCGACATCAACAGCAGCACGGTGGTCGTGGCAAAGCCCGCGGGCCAGTCCTGTCCGAAGATGAGGCGGCCAAACAAATAGCCGGCCATCAGCACGAAGGTCAGCAGGCCTACCGCGAGACTGATGAACGAGGCGATGCGCAGCGGCAGCAGCGAGTGGTTGATCATGCCATCGATGGCCAACGACAGCATCGCCCGGAACGGGAATTTCGATGTACCGGCCGTGCGGGCCTGCCTGTCGTATTCAAAACCGACCTGCGAAAAGCCCATGCCGCTGATCAGCCCCCGGACGTAGGGAGAGTGATCCTCGATCCCGCGCAACTCGTCCAGGATGCGGCGGTCGGTCAGCCGGAATTCCCCGGCGTTCCGGGGCAGGTCGTCCTCGCTCATCCAGGTGATCAGCGCATAGAAAAGCCGGCGCGCGGCCGCAACCACAGGCCCGTCGGGCAGGCTGCGACGGACGCCGTAGACGACCTGATGCCCCTCACGCCATTTCGCCAGCATCAAAGGGATCAGTTCCGGCGGATCCTGCATGTCGCAGTCAAGCTGGATCGCGCAATCGCCGGACGCCGCGCGATAGGCGGTCAGCACCGACCGCTGATACCCCACGTTGCGCGAAAAGCGGATGACCCGCACCCGGGGATCGGACCGGGCAATGCCGGTCAGGATATCGAAGGTGCGGTCGGTGGAATGGTTGTCGGTAAAGATCAATTCGAACTCATGCCCCGGAAGGTCGGCAAAGACCGCCTTGACCCGCTCATAGGCAGTGCTGACATTGTCTTCCTCGTTCAGGGCCGGGATCAGGATCGAGATCAGGGTCATGTCGCGACCGCCTTTTCTGTTGCCAACTTACGTGCTGCCTTGCCTGCAGACGTGTCCGTCGAACCGCAGGCCATCTGTCGCCGTTCCCATTCGACTGTGCTTGCAAGCCCGTGTTCAAGCGGGGTCACGGCCCGCCAGCCAAGCGTTGTCCAGGCCAGCGACGGGTCCGCGCGCAGTTCCGTGGCAGGGTCCGGATGATCGGCACAGGCAATCAGACCCGCTGGCGCCCCGGTCAGACGGGCGATCATGGCCGCCACGTCGCGCA
>NZ_JBOFBI010000119.1:0-7051 GCF_051645465.1 Tabrizicola sp.
CAGATCGTCGCGGACTGGCTGGAACAGGACCCGCGGGTCGGCCAGGTCACCTACCCCGGGCTCAAGTCCTCGCCCTATCATAACCTCGCAAAGATGATCACGCCGAAGGGGCCGGGGGCGCTGTTCACCTTTACGGTCAAGGGCGGCTATGAGGCCTGCGTCAAGCTGATCGACAACGTGAAGCTCTTCAGCCATGTCGCGAACCTGGGCGACACACGGAGCCTGATCATCCATTCGGCTTCGACCACGCACCGGCAGCTTTCAGAAGACGCGCAGGTCAAGGCGGGGGCCGCGCCCGATATGGTGCGGGTCTCGATCGGGATCGAGAATGTCGAGGACATCATCGCCGATCTCGACCAGGCGCTGGCGAAAGCGACCGCCTAAGGCAAAACGCGCCGCTGCTCAGCCCCCGGAAGCGGGCTCGAGCGGCGGCGCCACGAACATCCCTTCGGGCAGAGGGTCAAGCCAGCCAAGCTCGGCGCGCGCAGTGACCGGCTGGCCGGGGACCCAGTTCAGGCTGAAGCGGAGCGGCCGGCAAAGCTGTCCCCTGCCCTCCGCTGCACAGGCATCGGTCGCTGCCTGCAGGATCGCCGCGAGGGCTGCATCTGCGGTTGCACTGCCCTCGGACGGAACCTCAAGGTCCAAGACCTCGAGCCCGAAGACGTTGGCGGCCAGGTCCGGCAACTCGGCCTCGGCATTCGCCAGGCGATAGACAAGCTCCAGCCGGAACATGGCGGTCCCGCGGTCAGGGTCCACGCTGCCCTCGACCACCCGCGCCGCGTTCACCGCGCAATCCGACGCGATGGACTGCAGAAGCAAAGCACAGAGGCCCTCGGCAACACGTGGGGCCCGGATGTCGGCAAGCACCTGGAGATAGGCCGTCTCAGGCAGAGTTTCGCCTTCAGCCAGAAGATCGTTCAGGCTGGCCTCACGCGTTACCAGAACGGTCCGGCTGGGCACGTAACGGTCCTGCACAAGATAGGCCTGCACGTCGGTCTGCGGCACAAGCCCGCCGGTGGGCGAGATCAGCCAGCGGTCCCGCGCGGGTGCAGCCGTTTCAGCTTCGGGCGTACCTGACGCCTCAGACCCGGGCATCGCCTGCCAGTATTGCCAGCCGGCGGCCCCGAAGCCCACGGCCATCAGCAGAAGGCCCGTTCCAATCAGCAGGCGCAGCATCAGAACTTCGCCCCCTGGCGCAGATAATTCAGGTCGCCGAAAGCAAAGGTGGTCGCGATAGCCCTGACGCGGGATGCGAAATCCTCGCCCTCCGGCACCTGGCCAAGGATCTCGAGATAGGTATCCCGGGTGGTGCGAAGGCTCGCGCCCTGGATCGGGGCGTAGGTCGCTTTGGGGTCGGCCTCGCCCGGAACCGGACCCACGACCGAGATGGTGCCCGCGTCAAAGCCCGCGCGGGTCTCCCCGGCCACGACGCCGAAACTGTCGCGGAACCATATGTCATACGCTGTGACCGCATCCCGAAGCGCGGCAAGCTTCGCCTCGCCCTCAGCCTTCGACATCGCGCCGCTGGTGATCGACTGGAAGAGCTCATGACCCGAGTTCAGGGTGTAGGCAGGACGGATGCCGCACTCCTCCAGACCACTGCCAAGGATCACCTCGACCGGGACGACCGGATCAAGGTTGGCGACGCCCGCCTCGGCCCCGCCCAGAAGCACAACCCGTTCCACCCGCGCGCCTTCGGCCACATGGATGTTCCAGATCCGGTTGCCCGAGCGGTTTTCCAGGACCAGATAGACCGGCACCCGCGTCTCGGTCACCGCAACGTCATAGGCCTGGTAGGACGGAGCGGGGGTATCGGCGGCCTTGTCCGGCCCGCCCGCGCGGTAGTCGTTCACGAAGAGCTGAACCGCCTCGGCAAGCTCGACGTCACTGTAAGTCGAAAGCGCCAGCTCAAGATTGCTGCGCCCGGCAGTGACGTGGCCGACCGCGGTTCCATCCTGCGGCGCAGTGAGGCGGCACCCGGTGATCGGCCGTATCGCGGTGATTTCTGCAGGAATGTCGTCGTCCACCGTGGTCGAGTAACCGGTGATCACGTCATCGACATAGGTCGGCACGTTTCCCTGCAGCGCGGCAATCGGGCCGTCCGCCAGCAGGCCGTCAGGGCTGTCGCTGAGATACTGGCCGGCGCCGTCGCCGAACGAGAACGTCTTCTTGGTCGGCGGTTCGTCTTCGCCAGCGGCGGCATCTGCCTTTCCGGCCATGCGATCCATGGCGGCAATGAGCTCCATCGGCAATACGCTCTCAAAAAGCCTGTAGCGGGTGACGCCCACAAACACCGCAACCGATATCGACAGGACGGCAACGATCAACAGACTGATCGGCCCGCGTATCGGTATCATTTCGGCTGCTCCTGCCTATTTTCTGGTTGCGCCTTATCTGCCGGGCGACTTGGGCCAAATGATGACAGAAAGAGGCGGAATCCTTGCGAATTCCGCCCCTTGGCCGCAACTTCAAGGCGATGCTTATTCGGCGATCTCGAAGGCCACCGTCACGTTCGCGCTAAGCCCAAGCTCGCCACCAACCACGGGCGGCACGGCAGCGGCGTCCTGCCGGTACATCGGCGCCGGGTCCATCATCGCCCCGCCCTCGGTGATAGAGACCACGGGCCCAAGCGTGACCCCGGCTGCTTCGGCCAGAAGCTGGGCCTTCGCACGGGCATCGGCGACCGCTTCCTTGCGGGCCTCGTTGTAGGCCGGTTCCGGATCGGCAAGGCCGAACGTCAGCCCATTCAGCGTGTTGGCCCCATCAGTGACCGCTGCATCCAGCACCGCCCCGGTCGTATCGAGCTTGCGGATCCGGACCGTCAGAAAGTTCGTGGCGATATAGCCCGAGATCGCGGGGGTCGAGCTGTCGTAGCCCGTCCAGTTCGGGTTGATCGACAGGTTCGAGGTCTGCATGTCGCGCGCCTCGATCCCCGAAGCGGTCAGCCGCGCGATCACCGCATCGGTCGCTTCCGAGTTTGCCGCCAGCGCGGCCGCGGCAGTGTCGGCCTGCGTGGTCACGCCGATCATCAGCGTCGCCATGTCGGGGACGGCCTCGATCGTTCCGGTACCGGTCACGCTGATGGTACGGGTCATGGCATCCTCGGCAAGGGCGGGGGCCGCAACGGGCATGGCCAGCGCGGTGGACAGGATCAGGGCAGAAAGCGCACGCATGGGAATTCTCCTTGAATTGGCGTGACATTTCGCATTTGTGACGCACGCCGCAATGGCTTCCTTGGCCGTTTCCCTTTCATTCGGCAAAAAGCTGCTCTAATCATGCGACAACCGGCTGGGGCACGTTCCAGCGCCTCGACGATCCGTGCTAGACCCGCGACATGAAACCAACATTTGCACTTGACCTCACCCGTGACGCCATCGGGCTACTGCACCGAACGCCGAAGGGCTGGCTTTCCATCGGTGAAGTGGCGTTTGACGCGCCCGACCTGAACGAAGCTCTGGACTACCTGCGCAAGACGGCCTTGGGGCTATCGCCGATGGGCGTGGCGACCAAGATCATCGTGCCGAACGGCCAGATCCTCTACACCGAGGTTCATGCCCCCGGCCCGAGCCGCGACGAAAAGCGCCGGCAGATCGCCACCGCGCTGGAAGGGCGTACACCTTATGACGTGGCCGACCTGGTCTTCGACTGGTCGGGCAAGGGGGCGACCGTCAAGGTCGCGGTCGTCGCCAAAGAAACGCTGGACGAGGCCGAGGCCTTCGCGGTCGAGCATCGGCTGAACCCGGTCTCGCTGGTGGCGATCCCGGAAGAGGGCACCTTTGTCGGCGAGCCATGGTTCGGCCCGACCGCCGCTGCGGCAACCCTTCTGGCCGAGGATGAGACTGTCGAGCGCGACCGCGAGCCGGTAAGCGTCCTGCACCGCGAGCTGCCGAAGGCCGAGCCCGCCGTGGCTGCCGTGGCGGCGGAACCCGTGGAGACGCCGGTCGTCAAAGAGGTTGTTCCGGAAGAGGAAGAGCCTCTGCCCGGGCTGGAAGAAGCGCTTAATGCCGATCTTCCGGAGGAGGTTGCCGAAAGCGCGCCTCCGCCTGTGGTCGAACCGCTGACACCCGAGATCGACGACATCGCCGACGAGCCGGAAGCGGAACCCGTGGTCGTGGCCGAGCCCGAGCCCGCCCCGGTCGCTGTGGCCGAAGCCGAGAAGGAACCGCAGACCGCCGAGGTCGCCTTGGCCGAAGCTCTGGAGACGCCGCCGACGGCGCCTGCAGAAGTCGTCGAAAAGGCCGAACCGGACGAAGCTCCGTTCGCGCATGTCACCGATACCTCGGCTTTCCCCGAAACCGACGACGACCCGGCACCCGCCCTGGCTGCGCGGAAACTGGGTGCTGATGATCTGAGCGACGACGTTCCGGCTGCCCCGCCCTCGGCGGCGATGATGGCCTTCGCCAGCCGCCGGAACACCGCCGTTCCGCCCCCCGCCCCCGCGAAGCGACCGGTCGAGGGGATCACCCGCCCCGTCGCCCCCCCGCCTGCCGCGGCCCGGGCCGGAGCTGCGATCGCCCGGCCCGCCCCTGCGAAGGGCTTCGTCGGCCTCGTCACGGCCCCGTCCATCCCCGGCACCCGCACCAAGCCCAAGACCAAGGGCGTCGACATTCCCCGCCCGGCAAGTGCTGGCCCGACGACGGTGAAATCCCCCGCGCGTCCGGGGGGGACCTTCGGCTCGGTGGCTCCGGCGCGGAAACGGACAAGCACGATCTTCATGGTGCTCGTCGGGCTCCTTCTGCTGTTCCTGGCCCTCGTCGGGGCCTGGTCGTCGCTCTATCTCGGCGGCGATGCGCCATCGACGGCGGATGACGCTTCCGCGGCGGACGTCATGCCGGATGTCAGCGACGAGATGCTTGCGGACATGCAGGACCCCGAGGGGATGACCGCGCCTCTGCCCGAAGCGGCAGGCGCAACTGTCACCGAAGCCGATCCGGGCGAGCTTGCAACCGAAAGCCTGCCCGTCAACATCGGTGGCGAAGAGACTGCGACCGAGGTGACCGAGGCGGCGCCTGCCACCGAACCCCCCGTTGCCGAGCCACCCGCCGCAGAGACCCCGGTGGTGGAGGCTCCCGCCGCAGAGACCGCCGTGGCTGAGCCGCCCGCCGCAGAGCCCCCCACTGTTGAAGCGGCAGCCGAGCCCGTGCCCGAACCTGCACCCGACACTGCTGTCGCGACGGATGTGACCGCCGCCACCCCGCCGGTCGAGGATCAGGATGAGATCTTCCTGTCCGCCATGGACGCACCGCCCCCCGCGCTCGATGCCCTGGCGCTGCCCGCCCTCACCGAATCCCGCGATCTTCTGCCTGACCCGGTGATGCCGCCGCCGGAGCCGGGAACGGTCTATCAGTTCGACGCGAACGGCCTTCTGATCCCCACGCCTGAAGGCATCGTCAGCCCCGACGGCGTGATGCTGATCGCCGGGAAACCGCCTCTCGTCCCGCCGACCCGCAGCGAAGCAGCAACGGCCGCCGCATTGGCGGCTGCAGCCGTGGCACCCCCTGCCGCCACGCCGGAAGGCACACCTGCCTCGCCCGCCGATGCGTCGCTTGTTACCCCTGGCACCGAGCCTGTGGAGGTCGGCCCGGCACCAGCAGCCGATCCGGCCATGGCCGGGTTCCGGCCCCGCTCGCGGCCCGAAACCCTGGCTCCGCCGACGAACGACGACGCGCAGGTCACGACTGAAGCCGCGGTCGAATTCGCCGGGTTCCGCCCCCTGCCGCGCCCCGCCAGCATCATCTCTGCCGCTGCGACCGTTACCCCGGCAAGCGCTGACGCCGCTGACCTTGGCGCGCAGGGCGCCTCGCTGACCGCCCAGGCGGAAGCCCAGCTTGCCGCAGCCGAGGCGCTTGAGGCGCAGAACCCGTCGGTCGTGGCGATCTCCATGCGCCCTGCGGCCCGCCCGGCCGACCTGAGCAACGCGGTCGAGGCTGCCGTTGCCGCCGCCGTCCGTGAGCCTGCACCCGAGGAGCAGGTGGTCGAGGTTGCCGCCGCGCCGGAGGCGAAGCCGGAAGAGATTGACGAGGCGGATGAGCCCGAGACGGCCAGTGCTGCGCCGTCGATCCCGACGAAGGCGAGCGTGGCCAAGCAGGCGACGTACAAGAACGCGATCAACCTGGGCAAGATCAACCTGATCGGGACCTATGGCACCGACTCGCGGCGCTATGCGCTGGTTCGGCAGTCGAACGGGAAGTACAAGAAGGTCAAGGTCGGCGACCGGATCGATGGCGGCACGGTCAAGGCGATCACCGAGACCGAGGTCCGTTACCAGAAGGGCGGCAGGCTTCTTGCGCTGAAGATGCCGAAGGCGTGATGGGTCCAGCGTAACGCTGAGTTACGCTGGGACTATGCGCATGATATCAATGTCTTATAACGTTCCGTTAAGATTTCGTTAGAACTTGGGGGGGGCGCTCAGCCCCCCGCCGCCACACCCGCCTCGGCGAAGGTCGCCATGCCGGAATGGCAGGCAACGGCGCCCTTCAGCACCCCGATCGCCAGCGCAGCGCCCGAGCCTTCGCCAAGACGGAGGCCAAGCGACAGAAGCGGCTCTTTGCCCAGATGCTCCAGAAGACGCCCGTGCGCGCCCTCGGCGCTCAGGTGGCCCGCAACGCAGTGGTCAAGCGCCCCCGGAGCCGTCTTGGCGAGGACCGCCGCCGCCGAGCAGGCGATGAAACCGTCAAGGATCACCGGAATCCGATGCATCCGCGCCCCGGCGATGGCGCCGGCCATGGCCGCAATCTCGCGCCCGCCAAGGCAGCGGAGGACCTGAAGCGGATCGCCGAGGGCGTCCTTGTGCCGGGCAAGGCCCGCTGCGACCGCCGCTTCCTTCCGGGCCAACCCTGCGTCATCGACGCCAGTGCCCCGGCCCGCCCAGCCGCTGCCGCCGAAAAGCCCAGCCGCAAGGGCTGCCGCGACGGTGGTGTTGCCGATCCCCATCTCGCCCGCGACCAGAAGGTCGGCCGCCGGATCGACCGCCTCATAGCCTTTGCGGAGCGCTGCCACGCAATCGGCCTCGCTCATCGCCGGGCTTTCGGTGAAGTCGGCCGTCGGTCGG
>NZ_JBOFBI010000120.1:0-12402 GCF_051645465.1 Tabrizicola sp.
CCCCGGTCTCTTCTCCGGTCTGGTGGTCATAGCGAGCGCAAAACTCCCGATCCCATCCCGAACTCGGCCGATAAGTGCGCCCACGCCAATGGTACTGCGTCTCAAGACGTGGGAGAGTAGGTCGCCGCCAGACCTGAAAAGAGACACCTCCCTCAAAACGATATCAAACCACGCGACCCCACAAGGGTCGCATCACGACCAGGCCCACATTCCGGCCAACCGTCGCGGGGTGGAGCAGCCCGGTAGCTCGTCAGGCTCATAACCTGAAGGTCACAGGTTCAAATCCTGTCCCCGCAACCAACAATCCCTCAAAAAGCCAAAAGCATTCAACCAGCCCCAGAAGGGCAACAGTCCCGACGGACCGCCGCAATTCAGACCGCGAAGAACCCGTCCCGGGCCGGATCGTACTGTTCAAGCCCGCCTTCGCCTGTGTCGGTCCAAAGGCCATGCAGAGTGAGCAGGTCGTCCTCGACCGCGGCCTTGACGAAGGGGAAGGTCAAGAGGTTCTCCAGCGAGGTCAGCACGGCCTGCTTTTCCAGCGCCGGCAGGATCATGTCGTCCGCCAGGCCCGCCACTTTCTGATAGCCGGGGCGCAGGATGTCCATCCAGCGGCCGACGAAGCTCGACTTTTCTTCCAGTTCGGGGGCATGGCCACGGCACATGTCGAGGCAGCCCTTGACGCCGCCGCAATTCGAATGGCCGAGGACGACGATATGCGCGACACCAAGGCCGGTGACGGCATATTCCACAGCCGCCGAGGTGCCGTGATATTCGCCGTCCGGGTTGTAGGGCGGCACCAGGTTCGCGACGTTGCGGTGAATGAAGAACTCGCCCTCATCCGCGCCGAAGATCGAGGTCACATGCACCCGGCTATCGCAGCAGGAGATCACCATGGCCCGGGGGTGCTGGCCGTTTTCGGCCAGGCGGCGGTACCAGGCGCGGTTCTCCTGATAGGTCGTGGCGCGCCAGCCCTGGAAGCGCTGGATCAGGTAGGCAGGCAGGGGACGGATATGGGTCATGAGCGCCTAAGTCTGTGATTATCTCTCCCTATGCGGCATTTGCGGAAAATTCGAGAGGCAAATTCCCGGCAGGTGCGTCGGCGGGCAACCAATTCTTCAGCATGAGGGCGCAGCATCGGCTTTGGGTATGACGAAGTTTGGGTGTGGAAGATGGGGGACGTAGCCGCTTTACGGCCGCGTGAGGTCGTGCGTCAGGATGTCGAGGCGATTGCGGTGATCTATCGCAACCTCGGTGCGCCGGTGGCCGAACAGATGGTGACGCGGGCACTGGGGGAACTGGCGCTGACGATGGCGGGCATTGCCGAAAAGGTGCGGGCGCATGAGTTGCGCGATCTCGCGCGGCAGTTGGGAAGGCTCGGGCGGCTGGCGGGGGATCTTGGGCTTGTGACATTCGCAGCGGTGGCGAGGGATGCCAAGGCCTGCCTTGAACGGGCGGACGGAACGGCATTTGCAGCTGTCTGGGCACGGCTTCTGCGGGTGGCGGAACGGTCGCTGCGGGCGGAGCAGGGAGTCGCAGATCAATTCGTCTGACGGGTGGAGGGCTGGACGTTGGTTATGGCCGCAGGGGCGACTCGCACAAGACAGGGTTGAGGAAGAGGGCCTGCGCTCAATTCAGCGGAGATCGCCACTGATCCCCACTCGGCAAAGTGCTGCGCCAGGGACAGGGATCGAGGGCGGAATTCCTCGCAAATCGCCACAAAGCTCCGGAGGGGCTTGCTTCCCGGTCAGGGAATCCGGCATCTGGGGGTGAGGAGCCAATCTTCGAACCCTGACATGGCCAGCACCGTGACCTTCGCCTTTGCCGCCGCGTCTGCCGCTGCGCGTCCCCTTCATGTCCTCCGGTCCGAGGAACTGGCCGCTTTTCTGGCCGGGCCGGGCGCCGCCTGGGCGGGTTGGCTGACAGCGACCGAATTCGAGGCGGGGCTTGGCGATGTCCGGTTGTTGCCTGCGGCCGATGGCGGCGTGGCCGGGGCTGTCGTTGGCTTTGGAACGGCACAGGCACGGCGGCGGATGCGCTTCGGGCTGGCCAAGGCGCCTGCCGCCCTTCCGGCGGGTGACTGGGTGCTTGCGGGCAAGCTTGACCGGGCCGAGCGGACCGAGGCGGCCCTGGGTTGGCTTCTGGCGGGCTATCGGTTCGACCGCTACCGTCCGGGCCGGAAGCCCGCCAGCCTGCCGCGGCTGCAATGCCCGGAAGGCCTGGACGCGGCGCGCATCATCGCGATGGCCGAGGGCGAGGCACTGACCCGCGACCTGATCAATACGCCAGCCGAGGACATGGGTCCGGCAGAGCTGGAGGCAGCGTTCCTTGCGCTGGCCGAGGGCTTCGGCGCCGAGACGGAAGTCGTCCGGGGCGACGACCTTCTGACGCGGAACTTCCCCATGGTCCATGCCGTTGGCCGCGCCAGCACCCGCGCGCCGCGGATGATGGATATGCGGTGGGGAGCAAAGGGGCCGAAGCTGACGCTGGTCGGCAAGGGGGTCTGCTTCGACACTGGCGGGCTGAACCTGAAGCCGTCCTCCGGCATGAATCTGATGAAGAAGGACATGGGCGGGGCGGCTACCGTCATGGGGCTGGCCCGGATGATCATGTCGCTGAACATCGGCGTGCAGTTGCGGGTCCTGGTTCCGGCGGTCGAGAATGCAGTTTCGGGCAACGCGCTGAAACCGAAGGACATTCTCACCAGCCGCAAGGGCCTGACGGTCGAGGTGAACGACACCGACGCCGAGGGGCGCTTGGTACTGGCCGATGCGCTCGCCTATGCCTGCGAGGCCAAACCGGACGTGCTGATCAGCATGGCGACGCTTACCGGTGCTGCCCGGGTGGCGGTAGGGCCGGACCTGGCACCCTATTACACCGACGACGCAGGGATGGCCGCGGCACTTGAGGTCGGCGCGAAGGAGGGGTTCGATCCGGTCTGGCGGATGCCGTTCCACGATGCCTACGAAAGCGTGATCGAGCCTGGGATTGCCGATCTGGACAATGCTCCCGGTTTCGGCTTTGCCGGATCGATCACGGCGGCACTGTTTCTGCGCCGGTTCGTCGAGGGGCCGCGCTACATGCATTTCGACATCTACGGGCACACGCCCACCGACCAGCCGGCGCGGCCGAAAGGGGCGGTCGGGCAGGGAGCGCGGGCGCTGCTCGCAAGCTTGCCGGAAATGATGAAAATTTAGGCGTTGCCGCAGCAGTGCGCGGCGATTAGGCATGGCAGTCGGTCGGTACAGTTGAACGAGTCGAGGAGCAGGTAATGGACAGACGGCTGATGCCGTATTCCGGTCGGGTGGCGCATGTCTCGCTTTCGGGCGTCATCAATGCGCCATTGACTGAAGGGCTGCAAGCGCAGGTCACGGTGCCGGTCGCCAATCTCTGCGATGCGCCAAGCGGGTCGCGCAATCGGCAACTGCTTCTGGGTGAGGCTGTCACGGTGATCGACCGCGAAAAGGGCCATGTCTTCGTGATGTCGGCCAAGGATGGCTATTGCGGCTGGATGACCGAAAGCGACTTGGGCCAGGGGCCTGCGCCGACACACTGGGTCGCCGCCCCCGGCACGCATCTTTACGCCGAACCGCAGGTTCAGGCGCCCGACAAGATGGCGCTGAGCCTTGGCTCGCGGCTGGCGGTGATCGGGTCGTGGGGGGCGTGGGCCAACACACCGCATGGCTTTGTACCGCTGCGCCATCTGCGGGCTTTGGGCGATTGGGCCGAAGACCCGGTGACGGTGGCCGAAAGCCTGCTGGGGACACCATACCTTTGGGGCGGAAACTCGCGCTTTGGGTTGGACTGTTCGGGTCTGGTGCAGCTTGCGATGCATGCCTGCGGGATGGCCTGCCCCGGCGACAGCGACATGCAGATGGCCTTGGGCCGTCAACTGGCCTCGAACGAAGCAATGCGACGCGGTGATCTGATCTTCTGGAAAGGCCATGTCGCCTTTGTCGTCGACCGTGACCGGCTGATCCACGCGAACGGTCACACGATGTCGGTCGCTTACGAGGGCATCAAGGACTCTGTTGCTCGGATATCGGCGGGCGGCGGCGGGCTGGTGCAGACGCGGCAGCGGGTCTAGTCGTCTTCAGGTAACGGGGCCGATCAGCCGACGTTCCAGGACCTTGAGGACCTGATCCAGGTCCTGGCCGCGGCGCAGGACGCGACCATCCATGCCGACAACGGCATACATCCCCTGGCGTGCCCGAAGTTTCGACCGCTTCTCGATCCGGTAAAGCGGCGTTTCGGCAGTGCGACGGAAGATCGCGAAGACCGCAAGGTCGCGCATGGCCGAGATCGCGTAGTCGCGCCACTCTCCGGCAGCAACCATCCTGCCATAGACCCGAAGGATCAGGCCCAGCTCTTTCCGGTCGAAGCAAACATCGTCCGGGATACGACCGGACTGCGGGAACGGGATCGGCGCCTCAGCATTCATAAGGAAAGCTTACGCACTTCGGCCCTCAAATCAACCGGGAAAGCCTGGGGCGGCCTGAGACCAGCCGGTCTCGATCCCGCGCCAGTTGGTCTGCTTGCCGCCTAGCCGCTTCAACGCCGCGGGGTGCGCCGGGTCAAGAACCCCGGCCCGGATCAGAAGTGCTGCCATTGCCGCCTCGGCCCCGCGGGTCCCGCCATCCACGATCTTCAGCGCGATGCCGCGCCTGAGTTCGGGCAGGATCGCGACGAAGACAGCCTCAGCCCCGGTCTTTATCGCTACCGCGTGGCCCATGGCGCGCATCAGCTCGGTGCAGGCCCGCCCCTCGCCTGCCACCAGTTCGGGATAGGTCGCCATCGCGCGCGTCAGCCGGTGCATGGCGCGCGCGCGGGTATCGCCGCTGTCCGACGCCGCCGCAAAGGCGTGCATCGCGCGCGCAAGGCCTGCCACGGTGACCGCGAAATTCGGGGCGGAACAGCCGTCGATCCCATAGCCCGCGACGGTCTCGCCGGTCACTTCCTCGGTCGTCTGCCGGATCGCGCGCTGCAGGGGATGATCGATTTCGAGGTACTCCGGCCCGGCCTTTAGGTGCTGCGTGACCGTCAGGAAACCGCAATGCTTGCCCGAGCAGTTGTTGTGCAGCTGACAGGGCGAGCTGTCGGTCTTGATCAGCCGGTCCCGTTCTGCCCGGTCGCCCGGTTCATGGGCGCCGCAGCGGAGGTCCGGCTCGCCCAGGCCAATGGAAGCGAGCCAGTCACCGGCCATTTTCACATGCCGCGCCTCGCCCTGGTGGCTGGCGCAGGCAAAGGCCAGATGCGCCTCGGTCAGCCCCGCGGCATCGGCAGCACCGGTTTCGACCAGCGGCAGGGCCTGGATCATCTTGCAGGAAGACCGTGGGAAGATGATGGTCGATGGATCACCCCAGGCAGCCTCGATCCCGCCCGGCCCCCAGATCACCGCATGGCCCGAATGGGTGCTTTCCAGAAGTCCTCCGCGCCAGAGTTCGACCATGGGATGCGGGCTTTGCATCTGAATTCCCGTCACATATGCGCGAATTGTCGCCCAGAGGGCTTTCGCGGATTGGCGCTTTTGATTATCGCTGAGATATCGGGTAGAAGCGCGCTGCGCCAGTCTAAAGGGCCGAAAAGGCCGGGCGAGTTGGCGAGGCACGAAGACAGCTTGGAGGCTGCGTCAGACATGACATCTCTTTTCGGTCGCTTGCTTGCGATTGCCGCGATCACGCTTGCAGGGGCGGTTTCGGCCCAGGAATCAACCAATCGCGTCGCCACGATGACGGACTGGAACGTCTTCACCGAGGAAAGCCCCAAGGAGTGCTGGGGCGTCTCCAAACCGAAGGAGACGGTGAACACGCGCGACGGCCAACCCGTCAGCGTCCGCCGGGGTGACATCCTACTGTTCGTGACCTTCCGTCCGGGCAAACCGGGCGAGATCAGCTTTACCGGGGGCTATCCCTTCGCGGGCGGCTCGACCGTCGATGTCGCGATTGATGGGCAGAGCTATCAGCTCTTCACCGACGGCGAATGGGCCTGGCCGGGCAGCGCCGAGGATGACGCCACCGTGCTCGCCGCGATGAAGGCGGGGACGACGGCTGTCCTGACCGCGCGGTCGGGCAAGGGCACGCAAACGGTCGACACCTTCTCGCTTCGCGGTTTCACCGCTGCGATGGAAGACGCCGAGAAGCGCTGCCAGTAAGCCGTGACGCATCGTTTGAAAGCGCCCCCGCCGTGGGGCGCTTTTCTATTTGCGGGGAATCACCTATATCCCCCCGAAATCCGCCAGATCGCCTGTGACAAGGCCCAACGCAAGGATCGGCCATATGACTGCCCCCATCACGCAAGACGTGCTGACCATTCCGCGCAAGCTTCCTGAGCAGGCCAAGACCAACATCGTGGGCCTGACCCGCGATGCCCTGCGCGCCGCGCTGATCGCGGCCGGGACGCCCGAGAAACAGGCCAAGATGCGCCTCGGTCAGGTCTGGCAGTGGGTCTACCACTGGGGCGTCCGCGACTTTGCGCTGATGACCAACCTTGCCAAGGACTACCGGGCGCTGCTGGCCGAGCATTTCGTCATCGAACTGCCCGAGGTGGTGACCCGCCAGATTTCCGAAGACGGCACCCGCAAGTACCTTGTCCGCATCGCCGGCGGGCATGAGGTCGAGGTGGTCTATATCCCGGAAACCGACCGGGGCACGCTTTGCATATCGTCCCAGGTCGGCTGCACCCTGACCTGCTCCTTCTGCCACACCGGCACGCAGAAGCTGGTCCGCAACCTGACCGCAGGAGAGATCGTCGGCCAGGTCATGCTGGCGCGCGATGATCTGGACGAATGGCCGGTACAGGGCGCGCCGAAGGAAGAGGTTCGCCTCATCTCCAACATCGTGCTGATGGGGATGGGCGAGCCGCTCTACAACTTCGAAAACGTCCGCGACGCGATGAAGGTGGTGATGGACGGCGAAGGCATCGCCCTTGGCCGCCGCCGGATCACGCTTTCGACCAGCGGCGTGGTCCCCGAAATCGCCCGGACGGCGATCGAGATCGGCTGCCTCCTGGCTGTCAGCTTCCACGCGACGACGGATGAGGTCCGGGACCAACTGGTCCCGATCAACAAGCGCTGGAACATCGCGACACTGCTAGAGGCGCTGAAGGCCTATCCCGGCCTCTCGAACAGCGAACGGATCACGTTTGAATACGTGATGCTCGATGGCGTGAACGACACCAAGGAAGACGCGCACCGGCTGGTGAAACTCTTGGAGGGCATTCCGGCCAAGGTGAACCTGATCCCCTTCAACGAATGGCCGGGCGCGCCGTACAAGCGCTCCTCCGGCAACCGCATCCATGCGTTCGCCGACATCATCTACCACGCGGGCTATGCCACCCCGATCCGCACCCCGCGCGGCGAGGATATCATGGCCGCCTGCGGGCAGCTCAAGTCCGCCACCGAACGGGCGCGGAAGTCGAAGGCCGAAATCGCGGCAGAGGCGGGCTTGACCTAAGCCCCCTTGCAGCAGGGCGCGGATTTGCGTTCCATGGGGTGATAAGTCCGAACAAGGATGCGCCCTATGGCGAAAGCTACGACTAAGGTTGCGCCGAAGAGGCCGGTCGCAAAGAAGCCTGGGGCCGAAAAGCCGAAAAGCCCCGCCGAATGGGCGCATGACCGGCTGGTCATGTACATCCGCAACTTCGAATCCCAGCTTGATACCAAGCAGGAAATTGCCATGGGTCTGGCGGGCGACGAAGCTGGCGTCCTGCGGATCGAAGGCATCGGGTATTTCGACCCGGACATCATCACCTTTTACGGACGGGACGAGACCGGGGCAAAAACCCAGCTCGTGCAGCATGTCACCAAGCTTTCCGTGACGCTCCGTGCCGTTCCGAAAGAGATCGAAGAGGATCCCCCGCGCCGGATCGGCTTTCAGCTGAACTCGGGCTGGATGGGTGGCGATTCCGGGGACGGCTCTGCGGGCTGATTCCGCGTGGATTTGCAGGCACCCACCCCCCGTGACAGACCGGGGCGAATAGGCTATGGGGCAGGAAACAGGCTTTTGAGGAGAGCGCA
The DNA here is from genome assembly GCF_051645465.1 of Tabrizicola sp. Classification (GTDB taxonomy): domain Bacteria; phylum Pseudomonadota; class Alphaproteobacteria; order Rhodobacterales; family Rhodobacteraceae; genus Tabrizicola. The sequence goes on from NZ_JBOFBI010000120.1 coordinate 8,012, forward strand.
GACATGGCCGACCACCACGAGGGCGAGCACAAGCACGGCAGCATGGACATCCGCGCGCAGGAGAAGACCTTTGAAGGGTTTGTACGCATGTCGGTCTGGGTCGTCTGCATCTCGATCGCAGTGCTGATCTTCATGGCACTTGTGAACGCTTGACCGGGCTGACCGCAGTGTCCGGGGGCCCTATCCTGCGCGTGCTTTTCTGTCTGCTGGTCCTTCTGGGCCTTGCGGCCTGCGCCGAGCCGAAATGGGCGCCGGAAGAGCAAGTCCAGTCAGTTCGCTTTGTCGAAGGTCCGCCGACCTACATCACGCTTTACACGGTGGTGAACAAGAAGACGGGCTCTGGCGCACATACGTCGCTCCTGGTGAATGGGTCCGAACGGCTGATCTTCGATCCCGCGGGCACCTGGTATCACCCGAAGCTGCCCGAGCGGAACGATGTGCATTTCGGCATGAACGAAAAGGCGCTGGCCTTCTACATCGACTATCACACCCGCGTCACTTACGACACGATCGAGCAGAAGATCTTCGTTTCACCCGAGGTGGCCGAGCTGGTTCTCCGCCGTGTAAAAGAGAACGGCGCGGTGCCGAAGGCCATGTGCACCAATCACACGTCACGCATCCTGCGCGGGATACCGGGCTTCGAGTCGCTGCCGCAGACCTTCTATCCCAAGCAGTTGTCGAAAGCGTTCGGAGAGCTGCCGGGCGTCACGACCCGGGTCATCACCGACAACGATGACGACAACAACCACGGCATCCTTCTGGTCCAGAACGGGATACCGCTGGAATAAAGGCGGCTCCGGTCGGGCTGGACCAAAATCCTTCGAAGGATTTTGCAAATCTTTTCCAAAAGATTTGTCCGGCCCGGTCCTTTTGGCCGCTTGCTTGCGCCCGACGCACGATGCGCTACCCTCGTGCGGTCGGCCAAGGCATCGGAAAGGCATCAGATTTGCGCATCTTCGGGGTCATCCTGGCCGGTGGTCAAGCGCGCCGGATGGGCGGGTTGGACAAGGCCTTTCTGCGGCTGGCTGGCCGCCCGCTCATCGCGCATGTCCTTGAACGGCTTGAGCCGCAGGTGGAGCGCGTCCTGATCTCGGCCAACGGCGACCCCGCCCGCTTTGCCGCTTTCGGTAGTGAGGTCGTGCCCGACGCCATGCCCCAGGGCCCGCTTTCCGGCGTGCTGGCCGCCCTTCTGCGCGCGGCCGACCTTGGGGCGACACATCTGGTCTCGACCCCCGTCGACACGCCCTTCCTCCCCGGCGACCTGGTGCCCCAGTTGCTACTCGCCGCTGAAGGCGCGTCCGAAGGCCTCGCGCTCGCTGCCGCACCCGACGGTGACCACCCGGCCACCGCCCTTTGGCCCGTCGAGATTGCTCCCGCTCTCGCAGACTTCCTCGCGGCGGGGGAGGCCAAAGTCACCTGCTTCACCGATGCCCACCAAGCGGCCCGCGCGAGTTTCGCGGATGCCCGTGCGTTCCTGAACCTCAACACGCCCGAAGACCTGGCCCGGGCCGAAGCTTTGCTGAGGGGGGCCGCATGAAGGTTTACGGGGTCATCGGCTGGAAAAACTCCGGCAAGACAAGCCTGATGGAGCGGCTGGTGGCCGAGATCACCGGGCGCGGGTTGTCGGTTTCGACGGTAAAGCATGTCCATCATGACGTCGACCTCGACCAGCCGGGGAAGGACACGTACCGCCACCGCGCCGCGGGTGCGCGTGAGGTGGTGCTGGCTTCGGCCCACCGCTTCGCGCTGATGGTCGAGCATCGGGGACCGGAGCCGGAGCTTCCGGCGATCCTCGCCCGGCTGGCCCAGGTCGATCTGGTGCTGGTCGAGGGCTACAAGCGCGACGCCCATCCGAAGATCGAGGTCTGGCGCGAGGAAGCCGGTCAGCCGCTGATCCAGCCGGGCGATCCGCTGGTTCGGGCGGTCGCGACGGATGCGGCGCTGAGCCTGACAGTGCCGGTCCTGGACCTGAACGACACGAAGGCCGTCGCCGACTTCATCCTGCGCGAGGCAGGCCTTGCGGTTTGACCGGGTCATCGTGGTCGACTGGTCGGCGGCGAACCTGCCCACCAGTCCAACGAACCGGGCGAATGCGATCTGGATCGGGTGCCATGACGCCGAGGGCGGGATCGAATGGCACCACCGCACCCGCGCTGCCGCCGAGGCTCAGATCCGGACCCTGATCCAGACGGCGCAGGCGGATGGGCTCAGGCTGCTTGTCGGCTGCGATTTCGCGATGGGTTATCCGGCCGGCTTTGCCACCCGCCTTACCGGTGAACCCGTGGCGCAAGCAGTCTGGCGCTGGCTGGCGCAGGCGATCACCGACACGCCCGACAACCGCAACAACCGCTTCGAGGTCGCCTCCCGGATCAACTCCACCTTCCTCGAAGGCCCCGGCCCGTTCTGGAGCCACCCGACCGGTCAGCATTACCCCGACCTGCCCTACCGCCGCCTTGGCATCGACTATGTGACCCTTGGCCTCGCCCCGGCCAGGGTGGCTGAAACTGCGGTGCCGCGGGCGAAGAGCCCCTGGATGCTGTTCAACCCAGGCTCTGTCGGGTCGCAAAGCCTGCTGGGTCTGCCGATGATCCACCGGCTTTCCCAGCTTCCCGGTGTTGCTGTCTGGCCCTTCGATCACCCCACAGCTTCGATCGTGATTGCCGAGGTCTACCCCTCGCTCCTGGCCGGGCCGGTGGCGATCCTGGCCAATGCGGAAAACCTGCCAGCCGATCAGGCGCAGGTGCGGCTGCTGGCACGGGCGCTTTTCGCCCTTTCGCGGCACGACCGCCTGACCCCGCTCTTCGACACGCCCGCCGAGGCGACGGAGGAAGGCTGGATCCTCGGCGCGGGGCAGGCCCCGCTTCTGGCGGAGGCCTTGGCATGGGCGTGACCGTCTTCCGTGGCCTCCACCCCCAGCTTCGCCCGCAGGCGGCACGGCTGTACTGGGAGGCGTTCGGCGGCAAGCTTGGGCGGGTCCTCGGGCCGGATGAGCGGGCGCTGGCGTTTTTCCAGCGGGTGATCCGGATCGATCTTTGCTTTGCCGCGGTGGACGAGACCGGCCAGCTGATCGGGGTTGCGGGCTACAAGACCCCGGCGGGCAGCTTTGCCGGGGGGAGCTGGTCCGATCTCGCCGCGATCTACGGCCGCTGGGGTGGGCGCTGGCGCGGGGGGCTTCTCTGGGCGTTGAGCCGGGAGGTCGACAATGACCGGTTCCTTATCGACGGCATCTGTGTCGCGAGGGCGCATCGGGGGAAGGGCATTGGTACGCTCCTCCTGGCCGCGCTTTATCAGGAGGCGGCGGAGCGGGGGTATCGGTCGATCCGGCTGGACGTGATCAAGGACAACTGGCGGGCCCGGGCCTTGTATGAGAGGCAGGGGTTCCTTCCCACCCGGACCGATCAGCTGGGGGTTCTGCGCTATCTCTTCGGATTCGCGGCCTCGACTACAATGGTCCGGCCGCTGCAGATCAGGGGGGAGTGATGGGCACTGTGCGCAAGCTTTTCGGCTGAATGAAATCAATAGCTTGAAAGGGGGTCATTCAGGATTCGTTAAGAATTGGCCCGCTGCGACCGCGGGCCTTGCCCTGTTGCCTTCATGCTGTCAGGGTATGATCAAATTCCATCAGCGGAGGGCGGAGCCATGATCACCAAGCGTGAGTTCTACATCAACGGCGCATGGGTCGCGCCGAAGGTTGCGCGGGACTGCCCGGTCATCGATCCCTCGACCGAGGATGCCTGCGCCGTCATCTCGCTGGGCAGCGAGGCCGACACCGATGCAGCGGTTGCCGCCGCGAAGGCCGCGTTCCCGGCCTGGGCCGCGACTTCGCCCGCCGAGCGTCGGAAGGTCGTGGAAGGCATCCTCGAGCAGTACTATGCCCGCAAGGAAGAGATGGCGGAAGCGATCAGCCTGGAAATGGGCGCGCCGATCGACATGAGCCGGGACGATCAGGCGGAATGCCTGCCGTGGCATCTGAAGAACTTCCTCAAGGCTTTCGACCATATCGAGTGGATCAGACCACTTGGCCCCCATGCGCCCGACACCCGCATCGCGCTGGAACCGATCGGGGTCGTCGGGCTGATCACGCCCTGGAACTGGCCGATGAACCAGGTGACGCTGAAGGTGATCCCGGCGCTTCTGGCGGGCTGCACCTGTGTGCTGAAACCGTCCGAGGAGTCGCCCCTGTCCTCGATCCTCTTCGCCGAGTTCTGTCATGATGCCGGGGTGCCGCCGGGGGTCTTCAACCTGGTGAACGGCGATGGCGCGGGGGTGGGCACCAGGCTTTCCAGCCACCCGGATGTCGAGATGATCAGCTTCACGGGCAGCACCCGTGCGGGCCGGGCGATTTCGGCTGCGGCGGCGCAGACGCTTAAGCGCGTGACGCTGGAGCTGGG
>NZ_JBOFBI010000121.1:0-58949 GCF_051645465.1 Tabrizicola sp.
GGGCGCAGTAGTCCATGCCGGGGCAGGCGATGATGTCGGAGAGGAGCCCGACGTTTGCTGTGCCTAGCCCGGCCTTTTGCAGGGCGGCGTGCAGCACTGGCAGGTCGGACTTGTGGACATGCGGCAGGATGACGTTCTGTTCGTGGCTGATCCTCAGGTCGGAATGTCCATATCTTTCAGCAAGATCAGCCATCAACCTCATCTGATCGGAAGTCGCGTCGCCGGGCGTTGCGCCGTGGGCCTTGAGGCTGACCGTCACGATCGCGTATTGGGCATTCCGGTGCGCGGTGAGGTTCGTGTCGGCCCATGCGCGGAAGACCGGGTCGGCCTTGTAGAAGGCGTCGTAGGCGTCGGTCGGCGCGTTCCGGAAGGCGGGGGGTGCGAAGGCTTCGGCGATTTCGGCCAGAAGCTTCTGGTCGTTCCCACCGAAAAGGGGGCGAAGCTCGGCGAAGCGGGCCTCGATCATCCGGGTGATTTCCTCGGCCCCGGTCTCGTGCACGGTGATCTTGATCCGCGCCTTGTACTTGTTATCGCGCCGGCCGAGCGTGTTGTAGACGCTGAGGATGGCCTCGACGTAAGGCAGGAGGTCGGCTTCGGGCAGGAATTGGCGCACGGTGACGCCGATCATCGGGGTCCGGCCGAGGCCGCCGCCGACCATGACCTCGAAACCGGGCTCACCTTTGTCGTTGCGGTGCATGCGAAGGCCGATGTCATGGGCTTTCGTCACCGCGCGGTCGTTCGGGCTGCCGGTGATGGCGATCTTGAACTTGCGGGGAAGGAACTGGAATTCCGGGTGGTCGGTGGACCACTGGCGGAGAAGTTCTGCGTAGGGGCGGGGGTCGGCGATCTCGTCAGCGGCAGCACCGGCGAAATGGTCGGCGGTGACGTTCCGGACGCAGTTGCCGGAGGTCTGGATCGCGTGCATCTCCACGTCCGCGAGAGCGCCAAGGATCGCGGGTACGTCCGGCAGTTTCGGCCAGTTGAACTGGATGTTCTGGCGGGTGGTGAAGTGGCCGTAGCCCTTGTCCCAGGTGTCGGCGATCATCGCCAGCTGCCGCATCTGGCGGGGGGAGACGGTGCCGTAGGGAATGGCGATCCGCAGCATGTAGGCGTGAAGCTGCAGGTAAAGGCCGTTCATCAGGCGGAGGGGACGGAATTCGTCTTCCGTCAGGCTGCCGTCAAGGCGGCGTTCGACCTGCTGGCTGAACTGCGCGACGCGGGCGCGGACAAAGGCTTCGTCGAAGTCGGAGTAGGAATACATCGCCCGCCTCAGTTCGCCAGGTCGGCTTGTTTGCCATGGTTGTAGTTCGACGGGCCGCGGGTGCGGAATTCCTCACGGAAGTGCGTAGGTTCCGGCCCGTTCGGCCCGGGTTTTGCATCGGCCAGATAGGCGCCCACGACGAAGAGCTTCTGTGCGGCGGCATGGAGAAGCCGCATTTGGGCATGAGCCTCATCCTCGATGAGCTCGGCCTCATGGTGAAACTGCGACCAGCGGTCGTCGGCGGTGAGGTAGACCACGTCCCCCTCACGCAGGAGGTTGGCGGTGACGATCTTGGGGGTGAAACGGCGGTTCATGATCTGCCCTCGGGTCGCGGGATAGCTGTCCGAATATAGGAGATTTTCCCATGTTTGGGCCAGATGGGCTTGCAGATAAGGACGTTTGTTCTGATACTGGACGGTGGTGGAACGTGGTTCCGGGAATTGGCGGAGGATGCGAATGGCGGCCCAACTGGACGATCTGGACCGGAAAATCCTGTCGGAGCTGCAGTCGGATGCTGAGCAGTCGCTGGACGAGATCGCGCGGAAAGTGGGTTCGTCGAAGACGCCGGTGTGGAACCGGATCCGGCGGATGCGGGAGCAGGGGGTGATCACCCGGACGACGGCGATCCTCGATGCCGAGGCGCTGGGGCTGGAGGCGTGCTTCTTCGTTCTGATCCGCACGTCGGAGCATGAGGCGGAATGGCAGCGCAAGTTTCTGAAGGCGCTGAGGGAGCGGCCCGAGGTGCTGGAGGCGCACCGGCTGGCGGGGGATATCGACTATATCCTGAAGGTCAGGGTGAAGAATGCGCGGGCTTATGACACGTTCTATCAGGCGCTGATTTCCGAGGTGCGTATCTACAATGTGACCGCACTTCTGAGCATGGAAGAGATCAAGTCGACCACTGTTCTGCCGTTGTGACCGGCGGTTTTCAAATTGAGCGCTGACGCGCGAAGACTCTTTGTCTCGCCTCTGCGCGTGAAGAACGCGCAGAGGCTCGGGCGGCCTCCGGCGGGGATACTTGGGCAAATGTGAAAGGCCCGTCAGGTCGTTACTTGCAGGGCGCCGAGGCCATGGAAGTGGAAGACGTCGGCATACTCCGGGGCCTGGGAGAGCTTGAGGTCGGGGCAGCGGCGGAAGAGGATGGGCAGGGCGATCTGCAGTTCCAGGCGGGCGAGGGGAGCGCCGACGCAGAAGTGGAGCCCCGCGCCGAAGGTGGCCGTCGGCTTGACCGGGCGGGCGGGGTTGAACCGGGCGGGGTCCTCCCAGACGCCGGGATCGCGGTTCGCCATGGCGAGGAGGAGCCCGACCTGATCGCCACGGTGGAAGGTGTGACCCATCACCTCGACGTCCTCATAGGCCCAGCGGGTGAACATGTGGAGCGCGGGGTCGTAGCGGAGGATTTCCTCGACAGTCGCCTCCGCTGCCTCCGGGTCCAGGGCCGAAAGGGGTGTGTGCGTCTCCAGGAGCGCCTTCACCCCGTTGCCGATCGTATGCACCGTGGCCTCGTGTCCGGCGTTCAGGAGGAGGATGCAGGTCGAGATCAGCTCATCGGTCGAGAGTTTCTCGCCCTCCATCTCGGCGGCGATCAGCTGCGAGATCAGGTCATCGGCGGGCCGTGCGCGGCGGTCGTTGACGTAGGCACGCAGGAAGGCCACGAAAGCCTCGGTCGCGGCGACGGCGCGGGTTTCCATCTCGCGGGTGCGGCCGGCCATGTACATGCCCACCATGGCATTCGACCAGCTGAGGAGGTCGGGGGCCATCTCTTCCGGTACGCCCAGAAGCCGGGCGATGATCCGGACGGGCAGGGGCTGGGCGAAGGCTTTCAGAAGGTCAAATTCGCCTGCGGGGAAGGCTGCGACAAGCTCTTCCGCCAGCGCCTCGATATCAGGCTGCAGCCCGGCGATCCGGCGCGAGGTGAAGGCGCGCAGCACCAGATTGCGGAGCCGGGTGTGGCGGGGAGGCTCCAGTTCCAGCATCGAATGCGCCTCGACCGCGTAGAAGGGCGCAAGATGCGGCGGGATCGGCAGGGGTTCGACCGGTTCGCGACCAAAGCGCCGGTCACGGAAGATCGCATTCACGGCGGCAGCGTTGCCGGTGCAGACAAGGCCATAGTCCTGCCAGCGAAAGAAGGGACCGGCCTCGCGGGCACGTTCGTAGAACGGGTAGGGGTTCTGCACGAACTCCGGCTCTTTCGGGGATTGCTGAAGCTCTTGCATCAGACCCGTTGCTTCCCGATCAGACCTTGGGCGACGAGTGCTCCGATGACGACGATGGCGGCGCCCAGGGTCTGCCACCAGTTCCAGGGGCCGCCGATCAGGAACACCATCAGCATGACATAGAACGGCACCGCATTCATGTGCATCGACGCCGCCCCGATCCCGATCCGGCCGACCGAGACGATCCAGAGCAGTTGGGAAACCGCCATCGATCCGATCCCGAAGATCGCCAGGCCCCCCAACTCTGGCAGGCCGATGGCCGACCACGCGGGCCAGGCGCCGCGCAAAAGCCCGTCAGCGATAGCGGCAAGGGTTGCGATCAGGGCGCAGCCCGCCACCGTAATGGCGCTCCGCCCAAGCGGGGTGAGCGCGGGCAGGGCGCGCACGGTTTCGCGTGAGCCCCACGTGTAGCAGAGGACCGACGCAAGTGCTGCGAGGACACCAAAACCGAAGTCGAGCTCACCCTCGGCGCCCCTTACGGCGATCAGGCCGCCCGCGACGGACAGGACCAGGCCAACGGCGAGGGCTTTGGTGAACGGTCGTTTGTCGGCAACGCATTCCAGAAGAATGCCCGCGACCGGCATGACCGCGGTGACGATCGCCACTGTGACCGGATCGTTGAGCTGCAGTGCGATGACGACGAAGAATGAGGCCATGCCCAGTGCGACAAAGCCGACCCAGGCGCCCGTCAACCAGTCGGCGCCAAGGACCGCCCGTTTGCCATCGACCATCCACCAGATCGGCACCAGCACCAGCGCCGCCAGAAGCGCGCGGGCGGCGGTGAGCGCGATGGGCGGCATATGCGGAATGATGAGGTCGGCAGCCGGAAGACCCGCCGCCCAGACGACCATCGAGGCAAGGCAGATCAGGTTTGCGGCGACGAGGGATCGGCGGGCCGTTGGTTCAAGGGCGGTCATGCGGGATGCATAGCCCGCGGGCTGTCTGCGGGCTGGCCCGTCAGCGACCAGCTTTGGTCGTCAGGCGGCTGAAAGCGCCTCGACGATGGCGCCGAAATCGGCGGCCTTGAGGCTAGCACCCCCGACGAGCGCCCCGTCTACGTGCGGGACAGCGAAGATCTCTGCCGCGTTCGAGGGTTTGACCGAGCCGCCATAAAGGATGCGCACGCCTTCCGCCTGGTCACCGATAAGGCCGCGGAGGCGACCGCGCAGGAAGCTGTGCACTTCGGCGATCTCGGAGAGCGTAGGTGTCCGGCCAGTGCCGATCGCCCAGACGGGTTCGTAAGCGATGACCAGATTGGCCGCTGTTGCCCCACCAGGGACCGAACCATCAAGCTGGGTGCCGATCACAGCAAGCGTCTTGCCGGAGTCACGCTCGGACTCCGTCTCGCCGATGCAGACGATGGCGATCAGCCCGGCATCCACCACCGCTTCGGCCTTTGCGCGGACCAGGGCATCGGTCTCGCCATGATCGGTGCGGCGTTCGGAATGGCCCAGAATCACGTGGGTTGCGCCCGCGTCCGTCAGCATGGCGGCAGAGATATCGCCGGTATGGGCGCCCTGGGGCTTTGGGTGGCAGTCCTGCGCGCCGACCTTGAGCGCAGTGCCCTTCGCGGCGGTGGCCATCTGGGCAATCAGCGTGGCAGGCGGGCAGAGGAGCATCTCGCAGACCGGATCAGGGTGGGCGGCAAGAAGCGCCGTTACCTCGACCAGCGAGGCGGCGGTGCCATTCATTTTCCAGTTTCCGGCGGCGAGTTTCTTCATGCTGCTGTCCCCCTTGCAGTCGGCACACGCCTAACGCGATTGAGCCGAAAGGAAAAGACTACAGATCGGGAACAATCTGTCGGCGCTTGGGGCCAGGTCTTGCTTTGCGATCAGGCGGCGGGTGCGTCGCGGAACTTGATCGATTCCCCGCAGCCGCAGGCTTCGGCCACATTCGGGTTGCGGAACTTGAACCCGGCTTCGAGAAGCCCGGTCTCATAGTCGATCTCGGTTCCGATCAGGAACATCTGGGCCATGGGGGCGATCATCACCCGGGCGCCGTCCTGTTCAACAACCTCGTCCAAGGGGTTGACAGAGCTGACATATTCCATCGTGTATTCCATGCCCGCACAGCCGCCCTTCTTGACGCCGATGCGAAGACCGCTTGATCCCTGACGCTCCATCAGCCGGGCGATCTGGCTGGTGGCGGCGGGGGTAAGGGTGACGGCGGCTTTGCCGGGAATGCCGAACATGGGTTTGCTCCTCTGGCCTTTAATCTAAGGTGTTGCAGGCAGAATTCCAAGCGGGGGAAGTGCTGCAAGCAGAGCAAGGCAGCAATAGCCGGTCAGCAAGGCCCAGCCGAACGACGCGAGCGTGCCGATTATGACGTATTCCGAGAACGCCCGGTCGTCTTTCAGGGCGCCGAAACGCAGGATCGACTTGGCGGCTATCAGGAAGCCCACGCCGCCAGTTTGCCCCAGAAGGACAAGGGCGAAGATGAGCCCGCGTTCCAGAAGGCCGATGAGGCGACCCGCGCCAGGAAGGCTTTCAGCACGGATGTCGGGGAGCAGCTTTTCCGCGAAGGGCTCCATCAGCAGGCCGATGGCAAAGCCGCCTGCGCGGGTGGCAAGGATTGCTCCGCTGGCAAGGGCCATCAGGCCGGGCAGGGGGGCGATATCGGCCCAGACGCCTTCGGTCCAGATCGTCGGCCGCGAGATTGCGAGGGCGGCCAGCACCGCGAGATGTGCGGCCTGATCAAGAAGGAAGGGTCCAACCCCGCGCGGCGCCCGCGCCTTCAGGGCATCGGTGGCGACGTGCAGTGCCGTCAGCCAGACGAGGCCCAGGTCAACACCTCCGGTCGCGATGATGGCTGTGACGAGGACGACCGCACCGTGAAGCCCAAGGCCTGCAGGGGTGCGCTTGTTCGCGACCATCCAGTTGGTTTGAAAGACAAAATCGGCAAGCACATGAGCGAAGAGCAGGGCGGCGAGGGTTTCAATCATCTGGATCGCCTTTGTGTCCGAAGTGATCAAGGAAGTCATTTGCCGCGCCGTTTATCTGGTCGAATCCGGCAGCTTGCAGGCGAGCGGCGACGGCCTGTCTGCTGATGCCAAGGCGTTCCGCCATTATCGATTGAGTTGGAGCGCCTTCAGGGGCCAGGGCCATCGCGATCACTTCAGCCTGCTCTGGGGACCAGGTTGCGGTCTGCCGGTCGATCATGGCAATCAAACGAAGGTGCAGCTTGTCGGTACCTTCGCCAGCGAGCACCAGGCGGCGGGGCGGTCTCAGGTCGTCCAGCGCGCGACCGGATGCGATGAAGGCGCTGCCACTGGCGGTCCCGAGGCTTTTCTCGTTTTCGACATATGCCGAGCCAAGGCCCAGCGCGATGCGGCTTTCAAGCCCGCCCCTGGCCCTTAGTTCAGACACGAAGAGCAGCGTGGTGGTCAGGCCAAGACCCGGATTTTGAAGATAGATCTGCCAACCATCCCCGCGATATCTGGTAAAGCGGGTCAAAGGATTGATGCGGTTTGCAGTGTGGGAGATGAGGTCCATCGCCGCCTCGACCGCCGCTGGTTCGGCGTCGGTCGAGCCGATCAGGTCTCCGGTCAGGACGGCGGCTTGGGGCTCCATAAGCAAGTCATACAGCTTGCTATCTTGAAATGCAACCGTATTGGCTTGCTTCTAGAAAATGCAAACTTCTGGGCTTGCCCTACATGAACCCCAGTTCCAGCCGGGCCTCGTCGGACATCATGTCCATGCCCCAGGGCGGATCGAAGGTCATCTGGACGTCGACATGCTTGACACCCGGCAAAGGTTCGACCGCATTGGCGACCCAGCCGGGCATTTCGCCGGCCACCGGGCAGCCCGGAGCGGTCAGCGTCATCGTGATGTCGACCTCGTTCTCTTCCCCGATCTCGATCGTGTAGACGAGGCCGAGGTCGTAGATGTTCACCGGAATTTCAGGATCATACACCGTCCGGCAGGCCTCGACGATCTGCGGATACAGCGGATGATCGGTGCTGGAGGGCTTGATGAGCGGCTTGCCCTCGATCTGGTCGTGCATCTTTCCTACCCGGCGCCAAAGTTTGTTGACCAATTATATAGGGATTATACCCGTCAAGGTCCAGTGGCGCGGGAGGCAGGTGTCAGAACGGGATCTCGTCATCCATGTCGGACCGGCTGCCGCCGCCACCCGACCCGCCGCCCGATCCGCCACGACCGCCCTGCGAGCCGCCGCCCGATTGCCCGCCCTCATCATAGCCGCCGCGGTCGTCATACCCGCCGCCACCGCCGCCCGAGCCGCCGTCGCGACCGCCAAGCAGCGTCAGTTCGCCCCGGAACTGCCGCAGCACGATCTCGGTCGTGTAGCGATCCGCGCCGGACTGGTCCTGCCATTTCCGGGTTTCAAGCTGCCCCTCGATATAGACGGTCGAGCCCTTGCGCAGGTACTGCTCGGCGATCTTGCCAAGCGCCTCGTTGAAGATCGCGACCGAATGCCATTCGGTACGCTCCTTACGCTCACCCGTCTGCTTGTCGCGCCAGGTTTCCGATGTGGCGATGCGAAGGTTCACGACCTTGCCGCCATTCGGAAAGCTCCGCACCTCCGGGTCGCGGCCGAGGTTGCCCACGATGATGACCTTGTTGACCGACCCCGCCATGCGATTCTCCTTATGGTGTCCGTGTCAGCTTCGACGCGGATGGTTAACAAACCTATACAGTGCCTGCGAGCCGCTGCAACTCGGCTTGCAGGCAAAGCTCTGCCGGGTCTTGGCAAGGTGAGGAAAGCCCATAAAATCCCGACTGGAAAACCGGGACAAACCGGCTATAGTCTCGCCGGTCGCACCGTAAGGTGTTTTGGGGGACAGGTGCAGGATTGTCGAACAAGCTCGTCCGTCTGGCCACCGTTGTTGTTGTGCTGACTGCGCTGCCGATCGGGGCGCTGGCAGAGGGTCTGAACATTTCGGGTTCGTCCAAATCGCGCAAGGCGATCTTTGAATCCCAGGCGGCCCTCATCGACAAGAAGCTGGCGAAGCAATACAGCGGTTCGGTCAAGCACACGCCCAACTATAAGAAAAACAAGGAAGAAGTCGCAAGCACCGAGGGCATCCCGGCCTATCGCGGGAGCTACAAGGGCCAGTACCTTGAGGTCGCCAAAGCCGCAGCGCGGAAGCATGGTGTGCCGGAAGACCTGTTCCTGCGACTGGTCCAGCAGGAGAGCGGTTGGAATGCAACTGCGGTCTCGCATAAGGGTGCCACGGGTCTTGCGCAGCTGATGCCGGGAACCGCCCAGAAGCTCGGGGTCGATATCGACAATCCGGAAGAAAATCTGGAGGGCGGCGCGCGGTATCTGCGGATGATGTTCGACAAGTTCGGAACCTGGGAGCTTGCGCTGGCCGCCTACAACGCCGGGCCGGGTGCTGTGGAACAGCATGACGGCGTGCCGCCCTATGCCGAGACCGAGGGTTATGTGAAGGCCATCCTGGGTTAGCGCCGACGATACGACCGCCTTCGGGGAAAGAAGTCCCAAGATTGCGAAACGAGGACGGCCGGAGGGTTAACCTTCGGAGCTTCTGCTGATTCCCGGTCCCTGGCTTCGGTCTGGAAGGCGTCTTGAAGCCGTTTTGCTTATGTATATACCCGCTGTATATACTGGCGCCATTAACCAAGGCCGCGAAGAAAGAGCCCTCCGTCCGACTATTTCTGCCGGACTCCACCTATTCGGCGGCGATCTTGATCACCGGCTCCATCTTCGAAAGCACCTCGACCGAGAGATGGCACTTGATCTGGTGACCCTCGGCCAGTACCTGCACCGGCGGCACTTCACGGTCGCAAAGGCCGTTGGGGACCTGCGACTTCCAGCGGCAGCGGGTCTGGAACGGGCAACCGGGGGGCGGGTTCATGGCCGAGGGGATGTCGCCTTCCAGGACAATGCGCTTGCGCGTGACCCTCGGGTCGGCAATCGGGACGGCGGACAGAAGCGCCTCGGTATAGGGGTGGTAGGGCGGTGAGAAGACCTGATCGGTCGAGCCCATTTCGACGACATGGCCGAGGTACATCACCATGACCCGGTCGCTGAGGTAGCGCACGATCGAAAGGTCATGGCTGATGAAGAGAAGCGTCGTGCCATTTTCGCGCTGGATGTCCATCAGAAGGTCGGTCACCGCGGCCTGAACGCTGACGTCCAATGCGCTGACGGGTTCGTCGGCGATGACCACCTTGGCGCCCCCTGCAAAGGCGCGGGCGATACCGACGCGCTGCTTCTGGCCGCCCGAAAGCTGGCGGGGCATCCGTTCGGCGAAGGCACGCGGAAGCTTCACCAGATCCAGAAGCTCAAGCATCCTTTGCTCGCGCTCGGAATCCGATTTGCCGTAGCCGAAGACCTCGAGCGCGCGGATGATCTGGCGGCCTACGGTCATGCTGGGGTTCAGCGTGTCGAAGGGGTTCTGGAACACCATCTGCAGGCTGGAGATCGTATCAGCGCCCCGCTTCTGGATCGGGGTCGACTGCACGTTTTCGTCGAAGAGCATGATGTTGCCGCTGGTCGCGGTCTCAAGCCCCATCAGCACCTTCGCAAAGGTGGATTTTCCGCAACCGGATTCGCCGACGATGGCCAGCGTTTCGCCGGCGTGCGCCTCGAAGCTGAGCGTTTCGTTGGCTTTCACCACTTTGCTCATCCCGCCGCCGAAGGCACCGGTGGAGACGCTGTAGTATTTCTTGAGGTCCTCCATCTTCAGCACGACTTCGCCGAGGGGGCGCTTTTCCTTGGCAACCCGCTTTGCCGGGGGGGCGTCCCAGTCGATTTCCGACCAGCGCAGGCAGCGGCTTGCGTGCCGGTCGCCAGTGGGGACGGTGGACATCGGGATATCGGCGTGGTCACAGCGCCCGGCCTGGAAGTAGTCGCAGCGCGGGCCGAAGTTGCAGCCCTTCGGGCGTTCATGCGGCAGGGGGAAGTTGCCGGGGATCGAAATCAGCGGGCGTGAGTTCTTGTCGGCGCCGGGCAGGGGGATCGAGCGGAAGAGGGCCTGCGTGTAGGGGTGGCGCATTTCGGTGAAGACTTCGGCGACGTTGCCGGTTTCCACCGCCTCACCTGAATACATGACGCAAAGCCGGTCGCAGACGTCGAGCACGAGGCCAAGGTTGTGGCTGATGAAGAGCATCGAGGTGCCGTATTTCTCGCCCAGCTCTTTGACGAGGTCCACGATCCCGGCTTCGACCGTCACATCAAGCGCGGTGGTGGGTTCGTCCAGGATCAGAAGCGCAGGCTTTGCCATCAGCGCCATCGCGATGACGATGCGCTGCTGCTGGCCGCCCGAAAGCTGGTGGGGATAGGCGTTCACGATGCGGTCGGGGTCGGGGAGGCGTACGTCGGCCACGATCTGCCGTGCCAGCTTCCAGGCATCGTCCCTGGCCATGCCCTGATGGATCATCGGAACCTCGGCCAGCTGCGCCCCGACCTTCATCGCAGGGTTCAGCGAGGCCATCGGTTCCTGATAGATCATGGCGATTTCCGACCCGCGGATGCGGCGCAGGTCTTCGTCGCCCATATGGGTCAGGTCGCGGCCCTTGAACTTGATCGTGCCATCGACGATCCGGCCGTTCTTGCCCAGTTCGCGCATGACGGCCAAAGCCACGGTCGACTTGCCGCAGCCGGATTCGCCAACCAGCCCCATCGCCTCGCCCGCCATCACGGTGCAGGAGAAATCCATCACCGCAGGAATCTCGCGGAGACGCGTGAAGAACGAGATCGAGAGGTTCTCGATTTCCAGGATGGGCTGGGACGGGTCCCACGGTTTGGTGGCTAGCGTTTCGGCCATGGCATTAATCCTTCAAGCTTTCTTCGCGCAGACCGTCGGCCAGAAGGTTGAGGCCGAGGACGAGGCTCATGAGAGCAAGGGCCGGCACGACCGCCGGGTGGGGGAAGAGGTTCAGAAGCTTCCGCCCGTCGTCGATGGTCGACCCCCAGTCGGGGCTGTCGGGCGAGACGCCAAGCCCGAAGAAGCCGAGCGTTCCAAGGAGGATCGTCGTATAGCCGATGCGCAGGCAGAAATCGACGATCAGGGGGCCGCGCGCGTTGGGCAGGATCTCCCAAAGCATGATGTACCACGGGCCTTCGCCGCGGGTCTGCCCGGCAGCCACATAGTCGCGCGCCTTGATGTCCATCACGAGGCCCCGCACGATCCGGAAGACACCCGGCGAGTTCACGAAGACGACCGAGACGAACACGTTCAGCATGTTCGGTTCCATCGACCAGACGCCCAGCGGGTCCATGTTGAAGGCCAACCCGGAATAGGCCCAGAGACCGAGGAGCAGCGTCAGCCCGACGTAAAGGTTCCGCTTGGTCTTGTCGGTGTGGTAGCGCGAGTTCCAGAGGATGCAGAGGAAGATGATAGGGAAGATGAAGAGGACCGCCGCCAGCACGATAGGGATGCCGGTGACCCGGATCTCGGGCGTGACGAGGAGGTAGAAGAGGAGGATCACGGGGAAGGCGAGGACGAGGTTGGCAAAGAACGAGATGATCGTGTCGAGTCGCCCGCCGAAGTAGCCGGCAGGCAGGCCGAGCGTGATGCCGACCATGAAGGCGAAGAGCGTGGCGGCGGGGGCGATCTTCAAAACCTCGCGCGCGCCCATCACCATGCGGCTGAACACGTCGCGTCCCAGATGGTCGCCGCCCAGGAGATACCAGGCATAGGCGCTGTCGGCGGCGCTGCCGGAGGGGTCGTTCTTCAGCCCGGCGATCTGCGCCAGCGGGTCATGGGTGATGATGACGTCGGCAAAGATGGCGGTGAAGACCCAGAACATCACGATGGCAAAGCCGATCATGCCGACGGTGGAATCGAAAAGCTTGCCGTAAAGCCCCAGCCTGCGTCTGAAGCGGATCGACAGCACGAAAGTCGCGATCAGCGCCAGCCAGATCGGCCAGAGGCGGACGGCCATGGCCCCGAAGATGCCCGCTTCGACGGGCGAGGGCATCACCGCGCCCGCTGCCAGCATTCCCACGATCGACAGGAGCGCCGCGAGGAAGCTGTACCGGATCGTAAGCCCGGCATACTCTCCGGGTGAGCGGCCCGTAATGGTGCCATCGGCGTCCGGCAAACCCGGACCGTTGGCGCCCGCGAGGGTCAGCAGCAGTTTGGCGATCAGTGCCAGGGCAAGGACGATGAGGGCGATCTGCAGCACCGGCAGAAGAACGTTGCCCGCAGTTCCAGTCCAGGTCAGAGCTTCCATGTTCTCAACTCCTCAGGACAGACGGATGCGGGGGTTCAGGTAGACATAGCCGATGTCCGAGATCAGCTGCGTTATCAGCACGACAAAGACGGCAACGACGGAACAGCCAAGCAGGAGCTGGATGTCGTTGTTGGAGGCGGCTTGCACCAGCGTCCAGCCGAAGCCCTTGTAGTTGAACAGCGTCTCGACAATCACGACGCCGTTCAGAAGCCAGGGGAACTGCAGCATGATGACGGTGAAAGGCGCTATGAGCGCGTTCCGCAGCGCATGCTTCATGACGACCGAGCGGAAGCCTACGCCTTTCAGCCGGGCGGTCCGGATGTACTGCTGGGTCATCACCTCGGTCATCGAGGCACGGGTCATGCGGGCGATGTAGCCGATGCCGTAAAGCGCGATCGTCAGGACCGGCAGCGTGAAGTTCCAGAACGTGATGTCGTCCATTGCCGAGGTGGCCGAGGCCAGGAACAGCGTCTTCTTTGGCTCGATGAGCCCGTATTCGGCGAGGATCGGCGAGATGCCCGTCGCCGCGGTGGCAAACAGGGCAACGAGGATGACGCCTGACACGTACTCTGGCGTGGCCGTGGTGGCGATCGAGAAGGTCGAAAGCGTGCGGTCGGTGACCGATCCTTCCTTCATGCCGGAAAGGACGCCGAGGATCAGCGCGGACGGCACCATCACGAGCATCACCGCGAGCATCAGCCAGCCCGTGGCGGCGAGCTTTTCGCCAAGCGATCCCGCGACGGGTTGCTTGAAGACAGTCGAAAAGCCCCAGTCGCCCTGAAGGATACCGCAGAAGGTTGGCGCGGCAGCCGGGTCTGCGCCGATCTCGAAACAGCGCCCGCGCGCCTGGCCCTTCTCGTCAGTGTAGGTCCAGCCCGGCACCACGCCCAGCCACTGGCCGTAGCGGGCGAAGATGTTGCCCGAATGGCCGTTCTGTTCGATCCATGCTGCCACAGCCTCGTCCGTCATGCGGACTGAGCCCTCGGTTCGCGCCAGTTTTTCAAGGTTTGGCGGAAGGTTCGTGAGGTAAAACACCACGAATGTCAGAGCGAGAGCGGTCAGGAGCATTACTCCCAGCCGCCGAAGGACGAATTTCGTCATCGGGACACCCTCCGCAGCGGGTTATGGTGGGGAAGGGACGCGGACGGGCCGCGCCCCATTTGCCTAGCGGGTCTTCGCGAGCGGGGGCGTTCGTTCCCCGCTCGCGGCTTCAGCATCTCAGGCCAAGGACCACTTGTAGTGGTGATGCTCGAACGACGGGTGCTGCTCGAGGCCGACCAGACCCTCTTTGTGGTGGCGGAACAGCGAGCGCGAGAACGGGTTGATGATGTAGCCTTCCTCCTGGAGGATAGCCCCCATCTTCGCCGCAAGTTCCCGCCGCGCATCTGCGTCTGCCAGCGCCAGCGCCTGGGCCATCAAAGCGTCGAAATCAGGGTTGGCCATCGCGGTTTCGTTCCACGAACCCGTGGATGTATAGGCCAGCGACATGTTCTGCACCGCAAGCGGGCGGTGGTTCCAGGTCGTCGACGAGAACGGGTACTTCTGCCAGTCATTCCAGAAGGTCGAGCCCGGCATCACAGTGTGCTTGATGTTCATGCCGGCGTCTTTCAACTGCGCCTGCACTGCCGCAGTCGTTGCTGCCTCCCAGCCGTCATCAAGAGAGATGAGCTCGAACTCGGCGTCTTTCAGGCCTGCCGCTTCGATCGCCGCGGCCAGACCTGCCGGGTTGACGGTTTGCGCGGGCAGCGTCGGATACTCCGGATGGATCGGGAACATGTGGTGGTTTTCGCCGGTCTTGCCGAGATTGTTGTACCCCAGTTCCAGCACCACCGCAGGGTCGACTGCGAGTTGCACGGCCGAGCGGAGCGCCTTGTCCTTGTAGAGGTCAGAACTGGAGTTCATCCGCGCGACGATCGTCGATGCGGTGACAACCTCCTGTTTGATCAGCCCCATGCCATCAAGGATATCGATGAACTCGCCCACCGATTCGTAGTTCGTGTCAACTTCGTCAGACGAGAAGAGCGCGACCATCGCGGCAGGGTCGGTGCCGTAGTCGATGTACTGGATCTCGTCCAGCGGTGCAGTGCCGCCCCACCAGGTGTGGTTCGGCGCGCGCACGAGTGTCGCTTTCTGACCAACCGAGACCTCGCCCGGCACATAAGGACCGGTACCGATCGGGTTGGCGGAAGGATCCTGGCCGTCCTGGAACGACGAGTGCACCACCGCCGCGGGATAGTCGGCGAGGTTCGGGACAACAGCGATGTCCGAGGCGCTCAGGTTCAGCTGCACGGTCGCATCGTCGACCTTGACCACCGCACCTTCGCGCAGCGTCTTGGTGGCTTCGTCCACCAGGCCCGGGAAGCGCGATGCCATCGCGTTGCCCTCGACGTTGCCGTCGGTCCAGCGCGCGAAGTTGCGCACCACGTCATCGGCGGTGAAAGGCTCGCCGTTGTTCCAGGTCACGCCCTGGCGGACCTTAAGCGTGTACTGGGTGGCGTCGGCATTGGTCTCCCAGCTTTCCAGGAGGCGGCCCTCAAAGCTGCCATCGGGGTTGTACTGGATCAAGTACTCCAGCCAGCCACGGTAGACGTTGGCGATCTGCGGCCAGTCTGCCAGGCGCGGATCCTTGGTGCCCCTCACCTCCATCGCCACGCGAAGGACGCCGCCGACCTTCGCTTCTTGTGCGACGGCGGGGGCGGGCAGCCCGACGAGGCTGTAGGCTGCGACCGCCGAAACGCCGAGCGCCGTGGTCCGGGTTAGAAACTCACGGCGGTCGATTTTGCCATCGGCAAAGTCAACCGCATGTATCTTGGCTGCCGGATGCAGATCGGCAGCCTGAATCATGTCTTTCATTGTCGTCTCCCTATCAGACTTTTCTCTTGGTTTTTGGCAACACAACAACTCATGTTCGCGAGCAGCACGACCCTTGTGCCGGTTGGCCGTCGCAATTGCGAGCTTTGCGCACCCCCCACCTATTGCGCATTTTTTTCGACGCTACGTCAACGACTGCTTTCGTCACATGGCATCGCGTTTGCGACATGGGGCGGTCGAAACTGAGCCCGCAATCCAGCTTTCCCGACTAGCCGGCGCGGCGGAAAGCCGAGGGCGACTTGCCGGTCAAGTGCTGAAAGGCGCGGGTGAAGTAGGCGGGCGAGTTGAAGCCAAGCTGCTCGGCGATCTTGCCAACCGGGATCCTAGTCTCGGCCAGAAGCTTGCGCGCCTCGAAAATCCGCCGATCCTGCAGAAGCGCCGAGGCCGGGCGGCCGCAGGCGGTGTTGCAGCAGCGTGTCAGGTGGGTTGGGGTGACACCCAGAGCGGCGGCAAAGTCAGCCACATTCATGCCCGTGCGGAAGTTCCGCTCCAGAAGTGCGGTGTAGCGGGCCACAAGGCGGCGCGTCGCATCCAGGCGCGGGCCTTCCAGCGGGTCTGCCTTGCGGGACTGGCGTTCAAGCCAGACGCCAAGAAGGCCGACATAGGCCTCGGTCGCGCGATCATGGGCGGGGGTGTCGCTTTCAAGCTCACGTAGAATCGAATCAAGCAGGATGTTGACTTCATGCTGGGCGTGGACTTCCCGGATGCGCAGGTGGAGCGGCGACTTCGGCAAGACGACCGTGGGATCGCGGCCGAAGAAGACGGCGGTACCGAAAACCTGAGAGCCTGCCTCGAAGCCATGCATGACGCCTGGCGGGATGAAGACCGCATTATGTGCCGTGTAGCCGCGCGTCACCCCCGATATCGTGATGCGGCCCTGGCCTTTGGTGAACCACAAGAGGCAAGGTTCCGAGAGCGAACGCATCGCCTCGACCCGCCAGCGGCCACCGGAGGCGAGGCGGGGAATCGCCACAAGACGCAACTGGGACACGGGCGCGGGCTTCAGCATGATGGGGCAGATCCTTTGGGAGAGGCGCTGGCTGACGAAGTAAAGCAGTGCCGGACCGGCAACCCAAGCGAAATTCGCGACGGTAGGGGTGAGTTACCCACGAATGTTGTGTTTTTCTGTGCATAAGTCTGTGGACAAGCGTGAATCTGCTGAAGCTTCGGGCCGCAACGTCCGGTTATGGAAGGGAAAGCTGTCTCCAGTCCTTCATGTTCGATCTGAACCAGGTTCGCTGGCGTTTGGCGTACTGGCGGCTGGCGAGTGTGGCGGCCGTTACCGCGTCATCCAGCGTCATTTCCCCCTTGAGATGGGCAATGAGTTCCGGCCCCCCGATTGCCTTGGCGGAAGGACGTTTCGGGTCCCATCCGGGAAGGTTCGCCCGGACCTCGTCCAGGGCGCCCGCCGCCATCATCGCGGCGAAGCGCTGGTCTATGCGGGCGTTGAGCCAGGCAACGTCGGGAACAAGAACAAGGGCTTCGCTGTCTTTGATCGAAAGGAGGGGAGGCGGGGTCAGGTCCTGCCAGGCGGCAAGGCCCCGGCCTGTCGCGCGCAGGACCTCCCAAGCGCGCTGGACGCGGACGGGGTTCTGTTGGTCGATACGGGTGGCGGTGGCGGGGTCAAGCTCGGCAAGAAGGGCCTCGCGTCCCCCGGTCTGCATGCGGGCGTCTGCCTCGGCGCGGATTTCGGGGGGGACATCGGGGACCTCGGCGAGGCCACGGGTCAAGGCGTTGAAATTCAAGCCGGTTCCGCCGACGATCACGACGGGCCGGGCCAGAAGCGGAGCTACTTCGCGGAGCCAGTGGCCGACCGAATAGGGCTGATCCCGCGCGACATGGCCGTAAAGGGCGTGCGGAGCGGCGGCTTCGTCTTCCAGCGAGGGGCGGGCAGTCAGGATGCGCCAGTTCGCATAGACCTGCAGCGCATCGGCGTTGACGATCAGCCGGTTGTCACGCGCGGCAAGCTCCATCGCCAGGGCGGATTTTCCACCAGCCGTGGGCCCGGCGATAAGCACCGGCGCTTCGCGCGAGATGCTGTCGAGTTTCATCGCCGCTACCGCCCGATCCCCGGTTGAACCTCCCGCGGTTTTGCGACATTTTGCGGCCTAGTCCAACGAGAAAACGAAATACAGGGGGTGTCATGTCCGACAAAGCCACCGAAGCCACGGCTGCGGTCACGAAGTACACCCGCGTCATGCTGAAGATATCGGGCGAAGCGCTCATGGGGGATCAGGGCTATGGCCTGCACCCCCCGACCGTCGCGCGGATCGCGCAGGAAGTGAAATCGGTCCACGAGCTGGGGGTCGAGATCTGCATGGTCATCGGGGGCGGCAATATCTTCCGGGGCTTGCAGGGCAGCGCCCAGGGGATGGAGCGGACGACTGCCGACTACATGGGGATGCTCGCAACCGTGATGAACGCGCTGGCGATGCAGTCGGCCCTGGAGACGATCGGGATTTATACCCGTGTCATCAGCGCAATCCCGATGGATCAGGTCTGCGAACCCTATATCCGTCGCCGGGCTGTCCGCCACCTGGAGAAGAAGCGGGTCTGCATTTTTGCAGCCGGGACTGGAAACCCGTACTTCACGACCGATACGGCGGCCACGCTGCGGGCCTCGGAGATGGCCTGCCAGGCGATCTTCAAGGGGACAAAGGTGGACGGGGTCTATGACAAGGACCCGAAAAAGCACGCGGATGCAAAGCGTTATGATCATGTGACCTATGACGAGGTCCTCGAGAAGCACCTGGGCGTGATGGACGCGACCGCAATTGCCTTGGCCCGCGACAACGATCTGCCGATCATTGTCTTCAGCCTGGATGAACCCGGCGGTTTCCGGGGGATCCTGGCGGGGCAGGGAACCTATACCCGCGTTCAGGGGTAAGGCTGCAAGCCGTTTCAACGCCGCGGTTTTTATGGAAGCCTGACGCAAGGCGACACCCGTCTTGGTGTATCATGCGCTTCGGGTCGGCAGGTTTTCTGCCGCAGGCCCGCTTTCTTTCAATGCATTTCAAGGAGCGACGGTCATGGGCAGTGCCTGACGCCGGGTGTGCGGTAGGCCGGCGCTGATCGTGGGGCGACAGGGGGCATTGGCACAGCCTGTACTTTCGCACAGTCTTGCGGCATAGGAAGCCTGGAAACGGGCAGTTTTGCCCCCGGGCTATGAAGCGAACGCATGTCTGACGATCTTGAAATCGACACTGATGCCATTCAGCGCCGCATGGATGGCGCGCTGTCTTCCTTGCGTGCCGAATTTGCCAGCCTTCGCACTGGCCGCGCCTCGGCCTCGATCGTTGAGCCGATTCAGGTGGAGGCTTACGGCCAGATGACGCCGATCAACCAGCTTGGCACAGTGAACGTGCCCGAGCCGCGGATGGTGGTGATCAATGTCTGGGACAAGGCGATGGTGGGCAAGGTCGAGAAGGCGATCCGCGAAAGCGGCATCGGGATCAATCCCGTTACCGACGGCCCGCTGATCCGGCTGCCGATCCCGGAGCTGAACGAAGAGCGCCGCCGCGAATTAACCAAAGTTGCGGCCCACTATGCCGAAAGCGCGAAAGTTGCGATTCGCAACGTGCGGCGCGACGGAATGGACCAGATCAAGCGGGCGAAGACGCAAGGCATGGGCGAAGACGATCAGAAGTTCTGGTCTGACGAAGTGCAGGAACTGACCGACAAGGCGATTGCCGCCGTCGACAGGGCGCTTGAGGCCAAACAGCAGGAGATCATGCAGGTCTGACCTGCTGGCGGGAGAGTAGCTTTTGTCGAAAGACCTGCGGATGGAACCTGCCCTTCGGTCGGTGAACCATCTGGCTATCATCATGGATGGCAATGGCCGGTGGGCGACGCAGCGCGGCTGGGCCAGGCTTGTGGGCCACCGCAAGGGCGTCGAGCGGGTGCGCGAGATCGTGCGCGCGGCCCCGGATCTTGGGATCAAGTGGCTGACGCTTTATGCGTTCTCGACCGAGAACTGGAAGCGGTCGACCGAGGAAGTACTTGGCCTGATGGCCATCTTTGCCCGCTACATCGAGCGTGAGGCAGACCGACTGGCCAAGGCGGGCGTGCGGATGCGCTTCATCGGCGACCGTTCGCGGCTGGACCCGAAGCTCCAGCGCCTGATGGCGGGAATCGAGGCGCGGACTGCGGGCCTTGATCTTCTCAACCTCACCGTGGCCGTCAACTATGGCGGGCGGGACGAAATCGTTCGGGCGGCGCGCCGAGTCGCTGAAGCAGCGGCCGAGGGTATCCTGGACCCGAAGCACGTGACCGAGGCGGCGTTCTCGGATCGGCTGGACACCGGCGGGCTGCCGGACCCGGATCTTGTCGTCCGGACAAGTGGCGAGACGCGGACCTCGAACTTCCTGCCCTGGCAGGCGGCCTACTCGGAATACGAATTCACCGAAACGCTCTGGCCCGATTTCACCCCGGAAGAGCTGGCCGCGATCCTCCAGCGCTTTTCCAACCGCGAGCGGCGGTTTGGCGGGGTCCTGCGGTGACGGATCCCGGGCCTGCTCCTGCAGGAAAGTGGGCGGACCTTCGGACGCGCATTCTGTCGGCGGCCGTCATGGTGGCGGTGGGCGCTCTGGAAATCTGGCTGGGCGGCACTGCGTTCGCGGCACTGGTTGTCGCGCTGACGGCGGTGATGATCTGGGAACTAGCAAGCATGACGGCTCCGAGCCGGCAACGGTCGCCCATGGTATTGGCGGCCGCGGCCGGGGTCGCGCTGATGCTGGCGCTGGTGCTGCGAACGGACATTGCCGCCCTTTTCCTGATGGCGCCGACGCTCATGCTTCTGGCGACGACAAGGCACGACCGGCGGCTGGCGGGGGCCTATGCGCTTGCGATCATGCTCGCGGGCTACGGGCTTGTCACCTTGCGCTTCGGGGCGGGGACGCCCGCGATCCTGTGGCTGGTGGCGGTGGTCGTGGCCTCGGACGTGCTGGGCTACTTCGCGGGCCGGATGCTTGGCGGGCCGAAGTTCTGGCCTGCGGTCAGCCCGAAGAAGACCTGGTCAGGTACCGTAGTTGGCTGGCTTGGCGCGGCTTTGGTGGGCGTTGGGTATGTGGTTTTCCAAGGTGCGGACTGGCTTTTGGTGCCTTTGTCCGCGCTGGTGGCCTTTGCCGGGCAGATGGGGGATATCGCGGAAAGCTGGGTCAAGCGGCGGGCGGGGGTGAAGGATGCCTCGAACCTCATCCCCGGCCATGGCGGCGTTCTGGACCGGTTCGATGCGCTGATCGGTGCTGTGGTTGCCGTCATGGCACTTGGCCTTGTGGCACCCGTGTCGACGTTGTTCGGAGGCTGAGGGGTGCGGAGCATCTCGATCTTCGGCGCGACCGGGTCGGTCGGCGAGCAGACGGTCGATCTTCTGCTGCGGGCCGGGGGTGCCAACGCGTTTCGCGTGGTGGCGCTGACCGGAGGCCGGAACGTGGCGCGGCTGGCCGAGATGGCGCGCGAGCTGCGGGCAGAGATCGCGATCTGCGCGGATGACGCCGGGCTTGCGGAACTGCGCGAGCGGTTGGCAGGATCGGGCGTTGCTGCGGCGGCAGGGGCGGGGGCGATTGCCGAAGCGGCGGATCGGCCCGCCGACTGGGTGATGAGCGCGATTGTCGGCGCCGCGGGTCTGGTGCCGGGGTTCCGGGCGCTGCGGCACGGGCGGACGCTGGCGCTGGCCAACAAGGAAAGCCTTGTCACGGCGGGGCCTTTGCTGATGACCGAGGCCGCGGCGCATGGCGCACGGATCCTGCCGGTCGACAGTGAGCATTCGGCGATCTTCCAGGCGCTGGTGGGCGAAGATATCGGGGCGGTCGAGCGGATCATCCTGACAGCTTCGGGCGGCGCGCTCAGGGACTGGCCGCTGGAGGCACTGGCGCGGGCGACAGTGCAGGAGGCGATGGCGCATCCGAACTGGGCGATGGGGCAGCGGATCACCATCGATTCGGCCAGCATGTTCAACAAGGCGCTGGAAGTCATTGAAACGCGTGAGTTCTTCGGGATCGCGCCAGAGCAGATCGAAGTGATCCTGCATCCCGAAAGCCTGATCCATTCGATGGTGGGGTTCCGTGACGGCGCGATCATGGCGCATATGGGGGCGCCCGACATGCGCCATTCCATCGGTTACGCCTTGAACTGGCCGGACCGTCAGGCGCTCCCGGTGGCGCGGCTGGACCTTGCGCAGATCGCCACGCTGACCTTCCGGGCTCCGGATCTTGCGCGCTATCCTGCCCTGCGGCTCGCGCGCGTCGTGATGGCTCGTCGGGGTCTTGCGGGCGCGGCGTTCAATGCGGCGAAGGAGGTGGCGCTGGACCATTTCCTGGCTGGGGGGATCGGCTTCATGGACATGTCCGGCGTGGTCGAAACGGCGCTTGAAGCCCTGGATGCGGAACTTGGCGACGAAAAGACAAACATCTGCCTTGAGGATGTGCTGGCAATGGACCATCTCGCACGGGTAAGAGCGGGCGAAGTCGCGCGCGGCATGGCAGGAGAGCGGTAGATGGAAGCCTTGGTTGCGGCATTGGGCGGTACGGCCTGGACTGTGCTTTTCTTCATCGTCGGGCTTTCGATCATCGTCTTCGTGCACGAATACGGGCACTACATCGTGGGCCGCTGGACTGGGATTCACTCGGAAGTGTTCTCCGTCGGCTTCGGTCCGGTCCTGTGGAGCCGCACCGACCGCCGCGGAACCCGCTGGCAGATCGCGGCGATTCCCTTCGGCGGTTATGTGAAATTCCTGGGCGATGCCGATGCGTCTTCGGTGCGGTCCACAGACGTCTCGGGCCTGTCCGCGGCAGAGCGGCGGCACACGATGGCGGGGGCACCGCTCTGGGCCCGCTCGGCCACGGTTTTTGCCGGGCCGCTGGCGAACTTCATCCTTTCTTTCGCGCTGTTTGCCGGTCTGACACTGGCAATGGGCGTCGTGAATGAAACCCCTTCCGTCGGCAAGATGCGGGCGCTGCCGGCCGTCGGCGAAAGCCTGAAGGAGGGGGATGTCATTCTCGCCCTAGACGGCCAAAAGACGCCGGATTGGGAGAGCTTTGGCTTGGTTTCCGAAGGCTTGTTGGGCAAGGCAACTGTTGTCTACACAGTGCGACGCGGAGCTGAAGAGGTGTCAGTGAGCGGGCCACATCCCCAAGCGGTGATCGTAGCCGAAGTGTCGATTCGATCGGCAGCGTTGGATGCCGGTATCATGATCGGTGACATCGTGCTCAAGGCCGGGGGGCAGGACATCAAGGATTTCGACCAGTTGGTACAGATCGTGACGTCAAGCGGGGGAAAACCGGTGCCTCTGACGATCTGGCGTGACGGGAAGACTTTTGACCTGTCGCTGACGCCCAGATTGCGCGTCGCGCCAGACAACAAAACCGGGGAACTGACCGAGCGTTACCTTTTGGGTCTGGGGAGCGGACTGGTTTTCGAGCCCGGGCTTCGTGCGGCGGGACCCTGGGATGCCGTTTCAGTTGCGGGCCAGAACATGTGGCGGACCGCCGAGGCAAGTTTCGAGGGTCTCAAGAAGATGATCCAGGGCCTCATCAGCACGTGCGGACTGTCGGGCGCGATCGGGATGGCAAAGACTATCGGCGATGCGGCGCGCATTGGCGTGGAGACGTTGATCGCTGTGCTTGCGGCGCTTTCGCTGGGCATCGGCATCATAAATCTGTTCCCTATCCCCGTTCTCGACGGTGGTCATCTGATGTTCCACGCATACGAAGCGGTGACGCGGCGCAAACCTTCCGAGCGTGTTTTGGGCGTGCTTATGACTGTCGGGCTTACAGTAGTCCTGTCGCTGATGATCTTTGCTTTAAGCCGCGATCTGATGTGCGCCTGAAAAGCCTGGACGGGCGCAAGGTCAGCAAAGCCTTACCTGCGGTCTTTGCCCTGTTACCACAACATGTTGGAAACTTATCCACAGGGACCGCAGGCTTTTGACAAAGCTTGCCTTTCCCGATAGTCAATCCGGTAACAAGAAATACGGCGAGGATGCAAAATGCGGATGACCCAAAGCGCGGCCAAGGGGCGGTCGTTCAGGGCAACATCAAGGGCTCGTCTCTTGGCCACCGCGATTTTCATCGGCGCCGCAACGGTTTCGCAACCGTTCCTGATGCCAGCCTATGCGCAGGTCTTTTCGTTTTCGAACGTGACCATCGAAGGCAATGAGCGCGTCGATAGCGCGACGATCCTCAACTATGCCGGAATCAGCCGGGGGGAAGAGGTCACGGCAGGCGCTCTGAACGACGCCTACCAGCGCATTCTGAACTCGGGTCTCTTCGAGACGGTTGAACTGATCCCGCAGGGTTCGACGCTGCTGATCCGGGTCGTCGAATACCCCATCGTCAATGTGATCAGCGTTGAAGGCAACAAGCGGCTGAAGGACGAACGGCTCCTGGAACTGATCCAGTCGCAGTCGCGCCGGATCTATTCGCCAAGCCTCGCGGAAGCGGATGCTGCGGCGATGGCCGAGGCGTACCGGGTTGCCGGACGGCTGGCAGCGACGGTGACGCCGAAGATCATCCGCCGCTCGGGCAACCGGGTAGATCTGGTGTTCGAAGTGACCGAGGGCCGCGTGGTCGAGATCGAGCGGCTGTCCTTCGTCGGCAACAAGGCGTTTTCCGACCGTCGTCTGCGGCAGGTGCTGGAGACGAAACAGGCTGGGTTCCTGCGCAACCTCATCCAGCGCGATACGTTCGTGGCCGAGCGGCTGGAAGTGGACAAGCAGGTTTTGACCGAGTTCTACCGGTCGCGCGGGTACATCGATTTTCAGGTGCTGGACGCGAGCGCCGAGGTCAGCCGCGAGCGCGATGCAACCTTCGTGACGTTCACCGTGCGCGAAGGCCTGCCCTTCACGATAGGCAAGATCACAACGGTTTCGGAAGTCGAGGGGCTGGACGCCGCCGAGTTCGAGGCGGTGCAGAAAATCCGCACCGGGCAGACCTATAACCCGCTTCTCATCGACAACAACATCACGCGGATGGAGAATCTGGCCCTGAGGAAAGGCCTGAACTTCATCCGGGTCGAGCCGCGGATCACCCGGGACGAACGGGGGCAGGCGGTCGACATCGAGTTTGCGATCGTCCGGGGCGAGAAGGTCTTTGTCGAAAGGATCGACATCGAGGGCAACACGACGACGCTCGACCAGGTGATCCGGCGCCAGTTCCGCACGGTCGAGGGCGACCCCTTCAACCCGCGCGAAATCCGCCAGTCCGCCGAGCGTATCCGTGCCCTTGGCTTCTTTGCCGACGCGCAGGTCAATGCCGATCAGGGCTCGGGTCCCGATCAGGTGGTCGTGAACGTCGATGTCGAAGAGCAGCCGACCGGGTCCTTGAGCTTTGGTTTGAGCTATTCGGTCGCCAGCGGCGCGGGGTTCAACATCGGGTTTTCCGAGACGAACTTCCTCGGCCGCGGGCAGAGGCTGTCTTTGGCGATCTCGACCGCTTCGTCGAACCAGAATTCCAGCTTCAGTTTCACCGAGCCTGCTCTGCTCGGTCGGGACCTCAGCTTCACGGTTGGTGGGTTCTATCGGACGTCCGAGTCCGACTTCTCGGTCTATGACACGCGCAACATCGGTTTTTCAACCGGGATTGGTTTCCCGTTGGGCGAGCAGTCCTCGCTCGACCTGCGGGTAGGGATCTCGGAAGACAAGCTTTTCAACTACACCGGCACTTCGGCGATCATCTCCTCCGAAGTCGCGCAGGGTGCGCTTACCACGGTGTCGCTTGGCTACACCTATGAGTATGACACGCGGATCACCGGCTTGAATCCGAAGGGCGGGATTTTGCTGCGCTTCGGTCAGGACTATGCGGGGCTGGGTGGCGACACCGAGTACATAAAGACCACGGCCCTTGCGCTGGCCGAGACGAAGGTCCTGAATGAGGAAGTCACGTTGCGGGCCATCTTCGAAGGCGGAGCGGTCACGTCGCTTGGCGGGAATGTCACCCGGGTGACCGACCGCTTCTTCGGCAACGGCAAGATTCGCGGCTTTGAGCCGAACGGGATCGGCCCGCGCGATCTTTCGACGCCTGAACAGGATGCGCTTGGCGGGAACCTCTTTGTGGTGGCGCGGTTTGAAGCCGACTTCCCGCTTGGCCTGCCCGAAGAGTACGGCATAACGGGCGGCGCTTTCCTCGACGTGGGTTCGGTCTGGAGCCTGGATAACGACGGTGGCGGCGCGGTCGACGACAGCTTCATCCCGCGCGCCTCGATCGGGTTGTCGGTGTTCTGGGATACTCCCATCGGGCCTTTGCGCTTCAACTTCAGCCATGCGCTGAAGAAGGAAGACTACGACAAGGATCAGAGCTTCGACCTGACCGTGTCGACCAGGTTCTGAGATGCGACCGGGGCGCACGCTCTGGCGCGCCGGTCAACTGGCCCTGTCAGCCGCCGCGATCGCGGTCTTTGCCACATCGTCCCTTGCCCAGGACGCGGCAACACCGATCCTGACTTTGGATCAGGATCGGTTCTTCGTGGAATCCGCCTTCGGACAAGCCGCTCTGGAGCGTCTGCGGGTGGCGACCGAAGCGCTGGAACAGGAAAACAAGCGGATCGAGGCCGAGCTTGTCGCAGAGGAGCTGTCGCTGACCGAGCTTCGCAAATCACTGCCGCCCGAGGAGTTCGCAGCGAAAGCCGACGAGTTCGATGCCAAGGTCGAGCGTATCCGGGCAGAGCAGGATGCAAAGACCCGTGCGGTTACCGAAGGCCGGGAAAAGGACCGCCAAGACTTCCTTAAGGTGGCCGTGCCGGTCCTGGGCGAGCTCATGAGCGAGAAGCAGGCCTTGGTCATTCTGAACAAGAGCACGGTCATTCTGTCGCTGTCTGCGATCGATATCACGGATGAGGCGATTGCCAAGGTCGATGCGGCGCTGGCCGATCCCGACCCGCCAACACCATAAGGCTCGTGCGCGAACTTGTCTCCCAGGGTACGACTTGCTAGCTAGACCGGAAAGTCGTGTGTCGTTTTGAGGGGAAGGGTCAGCACAATGGATACAGCCGTGACAAAAACCGCCGATCTGGAGCTGATCCAGCGGATCATCCCGCACCGCTATCCGTTCCTGCTGATCGACAAGGTGCGGGATGTCGTCATCAACGAATCCTGCGTTGGCATCAAATGCATCACCCTGAACGAGCCGCAGTTCCAGGGGCATTTCCCCGGAATGCCGATCTTTCCTGGCGTGATGATCATCGAGGCGATGGCGCAGACCTCGGGCGTGCTGGTCGGGCTGTCGATGGATCTGGTCGACAAGAACGCCAACGTGTTCTTCATGGGGGTCGATGGGGTGAAATTCCGCCGCAAGGTGGTGCCGGGCGATGTGCTGGAGCTTCACGTGCGTGCGCTTCGTGGCGGCGGTCGGGTCTGGAAGTTCGAGGGGCACGCAAAGGTCGACGGCGAGCTGGCCTGCGAGGCCACCTTCATGGCGATGTTCGACGTTCCGAAAGCATGAGCATTCACTCTACAGCCCAAGTGCATGCCTCGGCCGTGGTCGAACCCGGCGCGGTGATCGGCGAGGGCTGCAGGATCGGGCCGTTCTCGGTTGTAGGCGCCGAGGTCACGCTTGGTGCGCGCGTGGAGCTGAAAAGCCATGTGGTCGTGACCGGCTGGACCGAAGTCGGCGAGGATACGGTGATCTTTCCGTTCGCCACGGTCGGCGAGGTGCCGCAGGATCTGAAGTATGTGGGCGAACACACCCGGCTGATCGTGGGCAAGCGCTGCCGGATCCGCGAAGGCGCCACGCTCAACACCGGAACCGAAGGCGGCGGCGGCGTGACCCGGGTTGGCGACGATGTACTGATCATGACCGGGGCGCATGTGGGGCATGACGCGCAGATCGGGGACCGGGTGATCCTTGTAAACGACGTGGCCATTGCCGGGCATTGCGTCCTCGGCGACGATGTCATCGTGGGTGGTCTTTCGGGCGTCCATCAATGGGTGCGGATCGGGCAGGGCGCGATCATTGGCGCGGTCACGATGGTGACCAATGACGTCATTCCCTACGGGCTTGTGCAGGCGCCTCGGGGCGAGCTCGACGGGCTGAACCTTGTGGGGTTGAAGCGCCGGGGGGTCGACCGGGCCGGGATCACGGCGCTTCGGGCGGCCTACCAGACGCTGGCGCAGGAGGAGGGGAGTTTCCTCGACCGGGCGCGGAAGCTGGCAGAGGAAAGCGACAACCCTCTCGTCCGCGAGATTGCGGACTTTATCCTGTCGAAGTCGGACCGGAGCTTCCTGACCCCGAAGGGCGGGCGGTGAGGACGGCCCTTATCGCCGGGCAGGGTGGCTTGCCGCTGGCCCTGTCCGAAGCAATGCCAGAGCGGCCCCTGGTCGCGGCGATGGAGGGTTTCGCACCCGAAGGCCTTTCGGTTGACCTGAGCTTCCGGGTCGAGCGGCTGGTGCCGTTCCTGCGGGCACTGACGCGAGACGGCATCACCCAGGTGGTCTTTGCCGGGGCCGTCACCCGGCCAAGGCTTGATCCGGCGCTTCTCGATGAGGGCACCGCGGCGATGTTGCCCAGGCTGATGCAGGCAATGGCGGCCGGCGACGATGCAACGCTGCGCGCGGTTCTCGAGATTTTCGAAGAGGCCGGGTTTGCGGTCGCGGGGGTTGAGGACATCGCGCCCGACCTGATGCCCAAAGCCGGGGTGCTGGCCGGAACCGTGACCCCACAGGATACGGCGGATGCCGCAAGGGCTGCGGCGATTGTCGCGGCACTCGGGGCAGTTGATGTGGGGCAGGGGGCGGTGGTGGCCCAAGGCGCCTGCCTGGCCGTCGAGGCGTTGCCGGGAACGGATGCGATGCTGGCATCGGTTGCGGCGCTGCCTCCGGGTCTTCGGCCCGATCCCGCGCGGGGGCGGGGGGTCTTCTACAAGGCTGCGAAACCTGGGCAGGACCGGCGGATCGACCTGCCGACCTTGGGGCCGGACAGCATCCGCCATGTTGCGGCGGCGGGGCTTGGGGGCGTGGCATTTCAGGCGGGAGAGGTGATCTGTCTCGATCTGGCGAGGATGAAGGCCCTGGCTGGGGAACTGGGGCTTTTCCTTTGGGCACGCGGCTGATGCGAGCGTGGCGGCTCATCGTGTCGCTGCGCTCGCTCTTCGCGGATCGTGGGGTCCGACCGTGAAGCTCTTCCTGATCGCGGGTGAGCCGTCGGGCGATCGTTTGGGGGCCGCGCTGATGGCGGGGCTCAAGACACTTTCGCCGAACGTGGAGTTTGCAGGTGTCGGCGGGCCGCTGATGCAGGCCGAGGGAATGACCAGCCTTTTCCCCATGGAAGAGCTTTCGGTGATGGGGATCGCCGAGGTACTCCCCAAGTACCTGCACCTGAAGCGCCGCATCCGCGAGGCCGCCGAGGCGGCGCTGGCGAGCGGCGCCACCGCGCTTGTCACCATCGACTCGCCTGATTTCTGCCTGCGGGTCGCGAAGCTGGTAAAGGCCGCCCGACCGGGGTTCCGGACGATCCACTACGTTGCTCCGTCCGTCTGGGCCTGGCGACCGGGCCGGGCCGCGAAGATGGCCCGGGTCATCGATCATGTGCTGGCCCTTCTGCCGTTCGAGCCGCCCTACATGACCGCCACTGGCATGACGTGCGATTTCGTCGGTCACCCGGTCGTGGCCGAACCTTTGGCCTCGGCCGAGGAAGTGGCCGCATTTCGGGGCGAGGGACCGCTCATTCTGGTACTGCCGGGCTCGCGGCAAAGCGAAGTCCGCCGCCTCGCCCCAGTATTCGGTGATGTCGTCGGTCGCCTGCAGGCCGGTCATCCGGGGTTGCGGGTGGCTTTGCCAACCGTCCGGGGCGTGGCGGCGCTCGTCAACGACTTGACCAGAAGCTGGCCGGTCCGACCCGAGATCATCGAAGACGCGGGTCGGAAACGCGGAGCCTTTGCGGCTGCAGACCTGGCGCTCGCGGCATCCGGCACGGTGTCGCTGGAACTCGCGGCGGTTGGCTGCCCGATGGTGATCGCCTATGACATGCACCCCGTCAGCTGGTGGCTCATGCGGCGGGCGGCGCTGATCGATACGGTGACGCTGGTGAACCTTGTCAGCGAAACGCGCGTCGTGCCGGAGTTCCTGGGACCAGCCTGTCGGCCCGAGAACATCGCCCCCGCGCTCGAGGCGCTGCTGAAGGACAGTTCTGCGCAAAACCTGGCCATGGCACTGACGATGGAGCGGCTGGGACGGGGTGGAGAGCCACCAGGCCTCCGCGCGGCGCGGTCGGTTTTGGCGGCGCTGGAGCGGGAAAACACGCCCAAAGGGGACTCACGACCGCACCCGTAGCCGAAATTGACACAATTTTGACGGTGAGCGTGGTATTGTTGCGATGTCCCATTTTTCGGGGCGTGTTTCTAGACCCGTTTTTCGCAGCTTTTTCCATCACCCATTCAAATGGAGCTTTTCCATGCACGGATTCAACTATCGTGAACCGCAGATCCCCCGCAGTCGCTTCAACGAGCCCGGCCGGTTCGGTCGCATGTTCCCCTGGTTGCGCGGACTGAAGTCCTTCACGCCGGGGCCGGACGATCTTGGTGCGGTTGGGGGCCCGATGGACGGCGGCAACCCGCCCCCGAACGATACCACCCAGAACAACGCTCGCATCAGGGCGGGCTATACCTTCCTTGGCCAGTTCATCGACCACGACCTAACGCTCGACATCACCTCGATCCTTGAGCGTCAGGTCGATGTGGACGGAACGACGAACTTCCGCACGCCCGCGCTTGAACTCGATTCGATCTACGGGCTTGGCCCGGCCGTTCAGCCCTATCTTTACGACCAACCCCAGGGCGGCAAGCTTCTGATCTCGGCCGATGGCACCGATCTGCAGCGCAACGCGCAGGGCCGTGCGATCATCGGCGATCCGAGAAACGACGAGAACATCCTGATCTCGCAACTGCATCTTCTGTTCATCAAGTTCCACAACAAGGTCTACGATACCGAGTTCGCCGACATGCCGCATGGCCGGGCCCGGTTCGAGGCGGCACAGACCTTCGTGCGCTGGCATTATCAGTGGCTGGTGATGAACGAATTCCTGCCGCGGATCGTAGGCACCACGCGCGCCGAGGCAGAGATTGCCTCGCCGACTTACGAGTTTCCGACCGAACACGCGTTCATGCCGGTCGAATTCAGCGTTGCGGCCTATCGGTTCGGCCACAGCCAGGTGCGGCCAGGCTATCTGGTCGGGGCGGGACGTGGGGCGGCGCTCTTTCCCGGTGATGCGGACGCGGCCTTTGGCACAGGCGACCTGCGTGGCTTCCGTCCGGTCCCGCCGGAGCTTCTGGTCGACTGGGCCTTCTTCTTCGGTCCCGGCGGCCAAGGCCTTCCGGCGCAGGCCAGCAAGAAGGTCGACACGCTGATCTCGACAGTCCTTCTGCAATTGCCCACCGGGGTCATCCCCCAGGGCGACACTCTGGTCGGCAAGCGCCGCTCGCTCGCCTCGCGCAACCTGCAGCGCGGGATCGACATGAACCTGCCCTCGGGCCAGTCCCTCGCCTGCCACCTGCGCATCCCCGCCCTGACCGAAGCCCAGATCTGGACCACGAACGGCGCGAAGGTCGGCAGCGGGCCGGCGCCGCTCTGGTTCTACTGCCTGCGGGAAGGCGAAGTTCGGACCGGCGGCGCACGGCTTGCGGGCGTAGGCGCAGCCGTCGTGGCGCGCACGTTTGTGGCGCTGATGATGAAGGACAAGGCTTCGTACCTGGTGCAGGACCCGAGCTTCGTGCCGAAGCTTGGCTCGGGCGGGCGGTTCAGGATGACCGACCTCGTGAACTACACGCTGGGCGGCAATCTTGTCTCGGAGGACCTGTTCGCCCTGCCAGGCGACGAAGACCTCGTGGCCTGATCTGTATCTCTAAGGCGGGACGGCCGGGTCATGGCCGTCCCGGACTTCGGGTCAAGGTTGCGTCGTCGGCGCTGCGGGCGGTGCCTCGCCATTGATGATCGCAAGGACCTTCGGCATGAGCGTGCTCATGTTTTCGTTGATCAGGGCCATGATCCCCGGCTGCTGTGCGGCGGTCAGCTGGGGCAGCTTCGCCATCACCGAACGACCCTCGGGCGTCGCGTAGAAATCGCGCAGCGCGGTAAGCTCTGCAAGCGTCATCATGTCGGCCATGATCTGGGACTGATCACGCATGAGCTTGTTCATCGGCTCGGTGAAGGTGTCGAGGTAAAGCTGGCGGATTTGGCCAACCTGGTCTTCGCTAAGCGTCTGCCCACCCGCCGCGACCTGTTGCAGGACCGGCTGATACATCGTCTCGATCATCGCCGACATGTCGAAGCCTTGCAGCGCAAGCTCGACATATTCCTTGGCGACGGCCACCCTCTCCTCGCGCGTTTCGGCCAGCGCGGGAAGGGGAAGGGCGAGCAGGCCCGCCAGCATAAGAGCTTTCACGAGTAGGTTCCTTTCCAGATCCAGCCGCCACCGAAAATGCGCGAGCCGTCGGGGGCATAGAAGACGCAAGCTTGGCCCGCGCTCACCCCGTCTTCCGGGGCAAGCAGTTCCACTTCGGCGGTCGTGGCACCCGTCGGGCGGATGATCGCCTCGCGCGGCGGGCGGGTCGAGCGGACTTTGACCTTCAGATGCCATTCCGGCTGACTGTCAAAGGCGGCATCGCCCAGCCAGTTGATCTCTTTCACCGGGATGATCCGGGTCGACAGCGCCTCTTTCGGGCCGACGATGACCTGCCGTGTCGCCGGGTCAAGGCGGAGCACGTAAAGCGGCTCTTCAAGCCCCCCGATGCCCAAGCCTTTCCGCTGGCCGATGGTGTAGTGGATCACGCCCCGGTGCTCACCCAGGACGTTGCCGTCAAGGTCGACGATCTGGCCGGGGTCGGCAGCACCTGGGCGGAGCTTTTCGATCACAGCCGCATAGTTGCCGTTCGGAACGAAGCAGATGTCCTGGCTGTCGGGTTTGTCGGCGACAGGCAGCCCGTACTTCGCGGCCAGCGCGCGGGTCTCGGCTTTCGATGCAAGATGGCCAAGCGGGAAGCGCAGGTAGGACAGCTGATCCGGTGTCGTCGAGAACAGGAAATAGCTCTGGTCGCGCGCAGGGTCGGCGGCCTGATGCAGCTCGGGGCCATGGCTCCCAAGTTTCCGCTGGATGTAATGCCCGGTCGCCATGCAATCGGCCTCAAGGTCCTTGGCCGTGGCCAGAAGGTCCTTGAACTTCACCCGTTCGTTGCAGCGGATGCAGGGAACGGGCGTCGCACCCGCCAGATAGGCGTCGGCGAATTCCTCGATCACCGCCTCGCGGAAGGTGTTTTCGTAGTCGAGCACGTAATGCGGAAAGCCCATGGTTTCGGCCACACGGCGGGCGTCATGGATGTCGCGGCCCGCGCAGCAGGCACCTTTCTTGGCCAGCGCCGCCCCGTGATCGTACAGCTGCAGCGTGACGCCCACGACGTCATAGCCTTCCTCGGCCAGCATCGCGGCCACGACACTGGAATCGACACCCCCGGACATGGCGACGACGACCCGCGTTTCGGACGGGGGTTTCGGCAGGCCGAGTGAGTTCAGTGCGGCGTCGCGCGGCATCGGATTGTCCGGGTTACGGGAATGATGGGCAATATATGAAAATGCTGTGCACTCTCAATCCCCTGTTTCAGGATTGATTAAGCCTGATGGGACATTCTGCCCGAAATCAATGAGGGAACGATGATGTTTCTCAAACGTGTGGACGGGCCGCGGCAGGTAACCTTGCCGGATGGCAGCATTCTCAGCCGGGCGGATCTGCCGGCTGCCGACACGAGACGCTGGGTGGCCAGCCGCAAGGCGATCGTGGTCAAGGCGGTGGTCTATGGTCTGATCTCGGAGAAGGACGCGCTGGAGCGGTATGGCCTTTCGGATGAAGAGTTCGGGCTTTGGCGGACGGCGGTGGCAAAGCACGGCGATGATGGCCTGAAAGTCACAGCGATCCAGAAATACAGACAACTTTAAGTTGTTTCTCACTCCCGCATAGGCTTAGTAACATTCGGTTAACCATTGACCGGTTAAGTCGTTAACGATGAACACCGGAGTGGAGTTACTGAATGCGTATTCTGCTTGTTGAGGACGACCCGACGACCTCGCGCAGCATTGAACTGATGCTGACCCATGCGAACCTGAACGTCTACTGCACGGACATGGGCGAAGACGGGATCGATCTCGCTAAACTCTATGACTACGACCTGATCCTTCTGGACCTGAACCTGCCCGACATGAGCGGGCATGAGGTCCTGCGTCAGGTCCGCCAGGCGCGGGTGACGACGCCCATCCTGATCCTGTCGGGCGCCGACGACACCGAGAGCAAGCTCAAGGGCTTTGGCTTCGGGGCGGACGACTACCTGACAAAGCCTTTTCACCGGGAAGAACTGGTGGCGCGTATTCATGCGATCATCCGCCGCTCGAAAGGCCACAGCCAGTCGATCATCAAGACCGGTCGTGTTGCGGTGAACCTGGACGCGAAGACCGTCGATGTCGAAGGCAAGACGGTGCATCTGACCGGCAAGGAATACCAGATGCTGGAACTGCTTTCTCTCCGCAAGGGTACGACGCTGACCAAGGAGATGTTCCTGAACCATCTCTACGGCGGGATGGACGAGCCAGAGCTGAAGATCATCGATGTCTTCATCTGCAAGCTTCGCAAGAAACTTGCGGAAGCGACGGGCGGAGAGAACCATATCGAAACCGTGTGGGGCCGCGGCTACGTTCTGCGCGATCCGACCGCGGGCGTCCCACGGCTGGCAGTAAGTGCCTGATCTTTACCTTCGCGGGCCTGCCGCCTAACCTTTGGCACAGAGCTTTGGGGGGCGGCGGGAATGGCGGAGAAGCCGGTTGAGGCACTGACGGAAGCCGAGGCGAAAGCCGAACTTGCGCGGCTGGCCGAAGCGATTGCTGCGGCCAACACCGCCTATCACACGCTCGACGCGCCCGAGATTTCGGATGCCGACTACGACGCGCTGAAGCGGCGGAATGCGGCAATCGAGGCGCGGTTCCCTGGGTTGAAGCGGGCGGATTCGCCCTCGGATCAGGTGGGTGCGACGGTTGCCGATGGTTTCGGCAAGGTTGCCCACCGGGTGCGGATGCTGTCCCTGGAAAACGCCTTCGCGGCCGAGGAGATCACGGACTTCGATGACCGGGTCCGGAAGTTCCTGGGGCATGCCGGCGGAATCTCCTACACCGCCGAACCGAAGATCGACGGGCTCTCGCTGTCGCTCCGCTATGAGGGCGGCCAACTGGTCCAGGCCGCGACCAGGGGCGACGGAGAGGTTGGCGAAAACGTCACCGACAACGCCCGCACCATCACAGACATTCCCCAACGCCTGACCGGTGCGCCGGAAGTGCTGGAGGTCAGGGGCGAGGTCTACATGAGCCACGCCGACTTCGCGGCGCTGAACGCGCGTGCGGCGGCGGCCGAGGAAAAGACCTTCGCCAACCCACGGAACGCGGCGGCGGGGTCGCTCCGGCAGCTCGATGCCTCGATCACCGCCAGCCGACCGCTGCGCTTTTTCGCCTACGCCTGGGGTGAGGTGTCAAAACCGCTCGCTCACACGCAGTTCGAAGCAATCGGACGTCTCAAAGCCTTGGGATTTCACACAAATCCCCTGACCGCCCTCTGCGACGGGCCAGAGGCGCTTCTGGCGCGCTACCGCCAGATCGAAACCCAGCGGGCAACCCTTGGCTATGACATCGACGGGGTCGTCTACAAAGTGAACGACCTTGGCCTGCAGGCGCGGCTCGGCTTCCGCTCCTCCACCCCCCGCTGGGCGATTGCCCACAAATTCCCGGCCGAGCTCGCCTGGACCGAGCTTCTGGGGATCGACATCCAGGTCGGTCGGACCGGCGCGCTTTCGCCCGTCGCGCGGTTGCAACCGGTGACGGTGGGCGGTGTCGTCGTCAGCAATGCGACACTGCACAACGAAGACTATATCGCTGGACGCGACAGCCGCGGCGAGACGATCCGGGGCGGCAAGGACATCCGGGTTGGCGACTGGGTGCAGGTCTACCGGGCTGGTGACGTGATCCCGAAGGTCGCAGATGTTGACCTGTCGCGCCGCAAGCCCGGTGCGCAACCCTATGTTTTCCCTGAGCTATGCCCTGAATGCAGCAGCCCCGCCCACCGCGAGGAAGGCGACTCGGTCCGCCGCTGTACGGGGGGGCTCATCTGCCCGGCGCAGGCGGTAGAGCGGCTGAAGCACTTCGTCAGCCGGAACGCCTTCGACATCGAGGGGCTTGGCGCGAAACAGGTTGAACTGTTCTTCCGTGACGAAACCCTTCCGGTCAAAACCCCCGCAGACATCTTCACCCTTGCAGAAAGAGACGCCGCCAACCCATTGCAGAGGCTCAAGAATCGCGATGGCTTCGGCGAAGTGTCGGCAGGCAAGCTCTTTGCCGCGATCGAAGCGAAGCGGACCATTCCGCTTGACCGGCTGATCTTTTCGCTCGGGATACGGCACATCGGCGAGACGTCCTCAAGCCTTTTGGCCCGGCACTACGCCACCTGGGAGGCGTTCGTTCGCGCTGTCGATGAGGCACAGAACTTCCATGGCGACGCATGGGACGAGCTGACCGCAATCGACGGGATAGGCGAGGTCAGCGCACGGGCCCTGGTCGACGCGCTGCATCCCGCAAATGCCGAGCGCGCCGAAGTCAATCGGCTGATCAGTCACTTGACCGTATTGCCAGTAGCGGCGGCGGCAACGGATTCCCCGGTCGCGGGCAAGACCGTCGTCTTCACCGGAACGCTGGAAAAGATGACCAGGGCCGAGGCAAAAGCACGGGCCGAAGCGCTTGGCGCGAAAGTTGCTGGGTCGGTCAGCGCCAAGACCGATCTGGTCATCGCCGGCCCCGGAGCAGGCTCAAAGGCCAAGGATGCGGAACGGCTCGGTGTCCAGATGATCGACGAGGATGCCTGGCTCCGGCTGATCGGCGGATGAGCCGCCCCGAGGCCCTGTTCCCGCTTTATGCGGAGCTTGAGACGCTGCCGGGCGTCGGGCCGAAAGCCGCAAAGGCGTTCGAGGGGCTTGGCGTCACCAGGCCGAAGGACCTCCTGTACATCCTGCCGCACTCCGGCGTTGACCGCGAGCTCAGGGCGTCGGTCCGCGACGTCGTGCCACCCGCCACCCTGACGGTTGAGGTTGAGGTTGGCCAGCACGTGCCCCCACGCCGGAAAGGCGGGCCGTACCGCGTGCACGTCCGCGACAAACGGGTGGAGTTCCTGCTGGTCTATTTCCATGCCCGCGCCGAGGCTTTGCAGCGGCTTCTGCCGACCGGACAAAGGCGCATCGTCTCGGGCAAGGTCGAGCTTTTTGACGGCATCGCGCAGATGGTGCATCCCGATCACGTGCTCCGGCCCGAGGAAGCCGCAGAAATCCCCGCCTATGAGCCGGTCTATCCACTGACAGCGGGCCTGACGCAGCGGGTCGTGGGCAAAGCGGTGGCCGGGGCGCTGACGCGGCTTCCTGAGATGACAGAGTGGATCGACGCGGGCTTGAAGAAACGGGAAGGCTGGCCGGACTGGGCAGCAGCACTGAAGGCAGCCCATGCGCCCGACGGGGCGGGCGGCCTTGTCTTTACGCATCCAGCGCGGCAGCGCCTGGCCTATGATGAGCTTTTCGCGCATCAGCTGACCCTGTCGATTGCGCGGTCCCGCATCCGGCGCGGCAAGGGGATCGAGACGCGGGGCGATGGAGCTTTGCGCGCCAAGGTATTGGAAAGCCTGCCTTATCAGCCCACCGGCGCTCAGATCAGGGCAGTCGCGGAGATCGAGGCTGACATGGCCCAGCCCCTGCGGATGAACCGGCTTCTGCAGGGCGACGTGGGGGCCGGCAAGACGCTTGTCGCCTTTCAGGCGCTTCTCATCGCGGTCGAAAGCGGCGGGCAGGGCGTGATGATGGCGCCGACCGAAATCCTCGCCCGGCAGCATTTCGAGGGGCTGGCACCGCTCGCCCGGGCCGCAGGGGTGCGGCTGGAGCTGCTCACCGGCCGCGATCGGGGGGCGGACCGGGCAATGAAGCTGGAGGATCTGGCCATGGGGCGGATCCCGATCCTCGTCGGGACCCATGCGGTTTTCCAGAAAGACGTGGAATTCCAGGACCTTCGCCTTGCTGTCGTAGACGAACAGCACCGCTTCGGCGTGGCCCAGCGGATGGAGCTTGGCGCAAAGGGCGAGGCGGCAGATGTGCTGGTGATGACGGCCACGCCCATCCCCCGCAGCCTGGCCCTTGCGACCCATGGCGACATGGATGTCTCGATCCTTGACGAAAAGCCCGCCGGGCGAAAGCCGATCCGGACGGCGATGGTGTCGACCGAGCGGCTGGACGAGGTGGTAGACCATCTGCGGAAAGCCGTTGCTGAGGGGCGGCAGGCCTATTGGGTCTGCCCTCTGGTCGAGGAATCCGAAGTGGTGGACTACGCCAGCGCCGAAGAGCGGTTCCGGCATCTGCGCGCGGCTTTAGGCGACCGGGTAGGGCTTGTTCACGGTCAGCTCCCGCCCGCGGAAAAGGATGCGGCCATGGCGCGGTTCGTGGGCGGCGAGACCTCGGTCCTGGTCGCGACGACGGTGATCGAGGTCGGGGTGAACGTGCCCAATGCGACGATCATGGTGATCGAGCAGGCGGAGAGCTTCGGCCTTGCGCAGCTTCACCAGCTTCGGGGACGGGTTGGGCGGGGCGAGGCAGCCTCGACCTGCCTCCTGATGTACCAGCCGCCATTGAACGAGACGGGGGCCCGGCGGCTGACCACGATCCGCGACACTGAAGACGGGTTCCGCATCGCCGAGGAGGATTTGGCGATGCGGGGGGCGGGCGATCTGATCGGCACGGCGCAGTCCGGACTGCCGAAGTTCCGCGTGGCCGACTTGGAGCGGCAGGCTTCGCTGATGGCGCTGGCGCAGAGCGACGCGCGGAAGCTTCTGCATGATGATCCGGAGCTGCAGGGCCCACGGGGGCAGGCGGCGCGGGCGCTTCTTTGGCTGATGGATCAGGACCGCGCGATCCGATTGATGAACGTCGGTTGAGGCAAAGCTCATCCTTCCCTTCGGTCGGTCTTCGCGGGCCGATTCGCCGTTGGTCACTCTGTGTTCGCGAATGTTCTTAAAAAGTTCTTTACAAGGCTAATGAAGTATGAGAACAAATAAGCAACAAGCATGGAGGACGCGATGAAAGACGCCATGAAGACCCTGTTCTCGAACACCTCTCGCGGTGCGTTGGAGGATCTCGTCGGTCTTGCCGCGCTTTTCGTGCTGCTCTTTGCCGTGCTGGCTCTGCCCGGCTCCGTTTGAAGGTTCTGCCCCGCGCTCTGTCCCCCGAGGGTGACGGTCTTCCCGGCCTCTGGCCCACCGTCCGCCGTTCCCAGACGCGCCACTGCCGCCGCCATCCCCCCGGATGTGCGGCGGTTTTTTCTTAGGCAGCCGCCTGGGCGGCCTCAGTCGCCTCACAGATCGCCTCAAGCGCCAGCAGGATGGAGGCGTGGCGGTTCTTGAAGTCGCGGGCGGGGAGGAGGACTTCGTAAGCCTCGAAAGGGGCGGATGGGACGGGGCCGCCGTCTTTCAGCATCGCGCGCAGGGCGTCACGGGCGGACTGAAGTTCGGGGAGGGTGCGGCCGATGGCGGCGGCCCCAAGGACAGCGGCGGAGGCCTGACCAAGGGCGCAGGCCTTTACGTCCTGGGCGAAGTCGGAGATGCGGCCGTCTTTCACCACTACATCCGCAGTGACAGTCGACCCGCAAAGGGGGGACCGACGC
This sequence comes from Tabrizicola sp., assembly GCF_051645465.1. Classification (GTDB taxonomy): domain Bacteria; phylum Pseudomonadota; class Alphaproteobacteria; order Rhodobacterales; family Rhodobacteraceae; genus Tabrizicola. The sequence goes on from NZ_JBOFBI010000121.1 coordinate 39,205, forward strand.
CGTGCGGTGCCTTGCGGGGTGGCAAGCCGACCGTGATGCGGAATGTCGGCCGCAAGTGCCAGGATACGGGCGGAGTAGAGCTTGATGAGGTCGCTGTCGCTCATGGTATGTCCTTGATCAGGGTTGTATGTAGACCCGCCGAGCCCGACTGCCAAGGAGAGAGCCATGCCTTTCGACCCTGCGACCCTGAAGTATGACGCCCAGGGGCTGATCCCCTGCGTCGCGCAGGACCATGTTTCGGGCGAGGTGCTGATGGTGGCCTGGATGAATGCCGCCTCGGTCACACGGACCTTGGAGACGGGGAAGGTCACCTACTGGTCGCGGTCGCGGGGGGAGTTCTGGGTGAAGGGCGAGACCTCGGGGCACCATCAGCGGCTGGTCGAGTTGCGGGTGGATTGCGACCGGGATGTCCTCTTGGCCTTGGTCGAGCAGGAGGGGCCGGCCTGCCATACCGGGCGGCGGTCGTGTTTCTATACGGCGGTGCGGGGGGGCGAGGAGGTGGAGATCATCACCCCGTAACGCTGCGTTACGTCTTTCTAAGCCATTGAAATGGCGTGACATGGATTGCTGGCGTTAACCTTCCGGTAACCCGACCAGTCGACGGACATCGGCGGGCGTCGCGCCTTCGGCACGGTACTTCGAGATCGCGCGGGCGTCGTCGCGTTTGGCCAGGCGCTTCCCCTGATCGTCGCGGATCAAACGGTGATGGTGGTAGACTGGGGTCGGCAGGCCGAAGAGGCGCTGGAGGATCACCTGGACCGGGGTGAACTCGAAGAGATCCTCACCCCGGATGATATGGGTCACGCCGTGGTCGCCATCGTCGAGGGCGGCCGCGAGGAAATAGGCGACGATGTCCTCGCCTTTCCGGGAAAGGACCACGTCGCCGATGCGGTCTATCGCCTGTGGCGGATCGATCTGGTGGTGGCCAGCATGGGCGGGGCCGGTTTCGGTAAAGCTGAGGTCGGCGCCCGAGAGGGCATCCAGCGCAGCGGCGAGATTCAGACGCAGCGCATCGCCGGGCTTGCGGCTGTCCATCGACCGGTGGCGGCAAGTGCCGGGATAGACGTTGAAGACAACGCCCTCTTGCGGAGCGGACAGGGCGGAGCGGATATCCGAGCGGGTGCAGGAGCAGGGGTAGAGGAGGCCCCGCGCCGCGAGAGGTTCCAGCCGGACGTTGTAGCTGGCGATGTGTTCCGACTGGCGATGGACGGGGCCGTCGCAGGCAAGGCCAAGCCAGGCAAGGTCTTCGAGGATAAGGGATTCGTATTCGGATTTGCTGCGTTCAAGATCAGTATCCTCCATTCTCAGGAGGAACGCCCCGCCTTCCGCCCGCGCCATGTCATGCGCCAGGATCGCAGAATAGGCGTGGCCGAGGTGCAGGGGGCCGGTCGGCGACGGGGCGAAGCGGGTTACGAAAGCCATGCGGTAAAGGCGTCTTTGGCGCGGTCGGTATAGGCCTTGTAACGGTCTTTCCGACCCTTGCGGCCTCCCTTCGCTTCGATCGGGGGGAAGAGGCCGAAGTTCACGTTCATCGGCTGGAAGGTTTTCGCCTCGGCCCCGCCGGTGATGTGGGTGATAAGCGCGCCCATCGCGGTTTCGGGGGGTGGTGGAGCAAGTTCGCGGCCAAGGATCTCGGCGGCCGCCATCCGGCCCGCGAGGAGGCCCATGGCGGCGGATTCGACATAGCCTTCGACACCGGTGATCTGGCCGGCAAAGCGGATATGCGGGCGGGACTTGAGACGCATTTGCGCGTCCAGCAGCGTCGGTGAGTTGATGAAGGTGTTGCGGTGGATGCCGCCGAGCCTTGCGAAGCTCGCATCCTGCAGGCCGGGAATCAGCTTGAAAACAGCAGTTTGTGCGCCGTATTTCATCTTGGTCTGGAAACCGACGATGTTGTAGAGCGTGCCTAGCTTGTTGTCGCGTCTCAGTTGCACGACCGCATAGGCCTTTTGGTCCGGCTTGTGCGCGTTCGTGAGGCCGACCGGCTTCATCGGCCCGTGGCGGAGCGTCTCGCGACCGCGTTCGGCCATGACCTCGATGGGGAGGCAGCCGTCGAAGTAACCTGCGGTTTCGCCTTCGCGGAATTCGGTCTTTTCGGCGGCGAGAAGCGCGTCGATGAAGGCCTCGTATTCGTCGCGGGTCATCGGGCAGTTGATGTAGGCCTTCTGCTCGTCCTCGGTCTCGCCCTTGTCGTAGCGCGACTGCATCCAGGCGACCGACATGTCTATACTATCTGTATATACAATCGGCGCGATGGCGTCGAAGAAGGCGAGGGCTTCGGCCCCGGTCGCGGCGCGGATGGATTCGGCAAGCGCGGTCGAGGTCAGGGGGCCAGTGGCGACAATCCAGTGACCGTAGGAAGGGAGTTCGCTGAGTTCCTGATTTTCGACGAAAATCAGGGGATGCGAGCGCAAGCGCTCGGTCACGGCTTGCGCGAAGGGATCTCGGTCGACGGCCAAGGCTCCACCAGCGGGCAGGCGGTGCTTTTCCGCCATTTCCATGATCAGACCACCGGCGGCGCGCATTTCCCAGTGGAGGAGGCCAACGGCGTTCCGCTCATGGTCGTCGGACCGGAAGGAGTTCGAGCAGACCATTTCGGCGAAATCGCCGGTGCGGTGGGCGAAGGTCACGACTTTGGGACGCATCTCATGGATGACGACGGGGACGCCCATCTGGGCCGCAGCCCAGGCGGCTTCGGAGCCGGCCATGCCGCCGCCGATGATGTGAAGGGGTTCGCTCATGTCGCCGATTTAGGCGAGACCCAGGGAAAAGGGAAGCCGGGGGCTTGAGCGGCCGCCTTTGCGACGATCACGCCTTGTCGACCGCGGGTTTGCCGGGCCCGTGAGTGAAGATCATCAGGAACGCGGCGGCCACGCCAAGGTTCTTGAAGAAGGCCTGCATTTCCATCTGGTTGTCCGGTTGCAGGTGGTAAAGGAGCGCGGTCACGACGCAGAAGCCCGCGCCGAGAAGGGCCATGATCCGGGCCTGGAAGCCGATGAGCACGGAAAGGCCCAGGGCAATTTCAAAGGCGATCGCGGGCCAGGCGAGGAAGGCGGGCAGACCGCCGGAGGTGAGATAGCCGGTGAAGCCTGCGACATCGCCCATCTTGAAGAAGCCCGCCGGAATGAACATGGCGGCGAGGAAGATGCGTCCGAGAAGCGGCGCGTAGGTCTTGAGCTGTTCCATAAGTGGTCCCTTGTCCCGATCGGTTGCCGGTGGCGCATGATAAACGTGCGGGCCAATGCAAAAATTCGTCATGGATGCAGGCTGTCTTTGCGTCTGCGCACAGAGTTAGGGCGTTTTGCTCAGGCGGCGGCGCTGGTCGGCGGTGAAGGCGGCGGGGTCCTGGATGTCATGGCCAAGCTCGGCGGCTTTCTGGAAGAAACCGGGGGCGGGGAGCTGGTGGGGCGAGAGCCGCTGGCGGAGGAGGGCGGCGCGGAAGGGGCGGCCTTGGGCTGCGTCCTCCTCCATCAGGGTCTCAAGTTGGGCTGTGAGTTCGGCCATGCGGAGGCCGAGGTCGCGGGCGAGGTCGCCGTAGGTGATGGTCTCGCCCGCAGCCGCGAGGGCCGCGAGGCGGGACTCAAGGCTGGCGCTGTTCAAGGGCGGTGGCAATCCTACTCAACTGCTTCGCCATTTCTTCACTAGCATCAGCAGATCGCTTTGACTCAGAAAGTATGTCCTTCTGAAACGTCGAACCCCCGCCCATCCTTCGCATGAAGAAAATCCAGACACCAATCAGGATCAGAAAGGGCAGCCAGTTGATAATCATTTTTACGACGGATTCGCTCATTCTTCCTCTCCTTGATCCGCAACGCGCGCCACTGAAACCACTTCCTCATCCGCCGCCACGGCAAACACCCGGACACCCCCGGCACTTCGGGAGCGGAAGCTGATCTGCTCGACCGGCACGCGGATCGACTGGCCGGTGGAGGTGGCGAGCATGATCTGGTCGGAAAGCTCGACCGGGAAGGAGGCGATGATGCGGCCTCCCCTTGGGCCGGGGGAGATGGCCTTGACACCCATGCCGCCGCGGCCGCGGACGGGGTAGTCGTGGGAGGAGGAGAGCTTGCCGGACCCACCTTTGGTGACGGTAAGGATCAGGTCCTCGGCCGCCGACATCTGGGCCCAGCGTTCGGGGGAAAGCTGGCCAACGGCCACGGCTTCTTCCTCATCGTCCGAGGTGTCATCCTCGGTCACCCCGGCCATCAGGCGGCGCTGTTTGAGGTAGGCGGCGCGTTCCTCGGGGGTGGCCTCGAAGTGGCGGATGATCGACATTGAGACGACGTGGTCGTCGCTTCCGAGGCGGATGCCGCGGACGCCTGTCGAGCCGCGGGATTTGAAGACGCGGATCTCGGTCGTGGAGAAGCGGATGGCGCGGCCGGCTTCGGTCACGAGCATGACGTCGTCCTGGTCGTCGGCGATGGCGGCGTTCACCAGGAACACGCCCTCGGGCAGGTTCATCGCGATCTTGCCGTTGCGCTTGACGTTGGTGAAGTCGGAAAGGTCGTTCTGGCGGACGTCGCCGTCACTGGTCGCAAAGACGATCTGGAGGGTGGCCCAGTCTTCCTCCGGCACGTCGACGGGCATCAGGGCGGCGATGGAGACGCCGGCCTCGATCGGGAGGATGTTGACCAGCGCCTTGCCTTTGGCGGTGCGGCCAGCCAGCGGCAGGCGCCAGGTCTTCAGTTTGTAGACCATGCCGTCGGTGGTGAAGAAAAGAAGCCAGGTGTGGGTGTTGGCGACGAAAAGCGTGGTGACGACGTCGTCGTCCTTGGTCTGCATGCTGGCCAGGCCCTTGCCACCGCGGTTTTGCGAACGGAACTCGGCCAGGGGGGTGCGCTTGATGTAGCCGCCCGAGGTGATGGTCACGACCATATCCTCGCGCTCGATCAGGTCTTCGTCCTCCATGTCGCCGGACCAGTCGGTGATCTCGGTGCGGCGGGGGACGGCGAAGAGCGCTTTGACCTCACGGAGCTCGTCCGAGATGATGGACATGATCCGATCGCGGGAGCTGAGGATTTCCAGGTAATCCTTGATCTTCGCGGCCAGTTCTTCCAGCTCGTCGGTGATTTCCTTGACGCCAAGGGCGGTCAGGCGCTGCAGGCGCAGTTCCAGAATGGCGCGGGCCTGCACTTCCGACAGGTTGTAGGTGCCATCGTCGTTCACCGGATGCGACGGGTCGTCGATCAGTTTCAGGAACGGAATGATCTCGCCCGCGGGCCAGCGACGGGTCATCAGGCGGTCGCGCGCCTCGGTCGGATCGGCGGAGGTGCGGATGGTCGCGACCACCTCGTCGACGTTCGACACGGCCACGGCAAGACCGCAGAGGACATGGCTGCGCTCGCGGGCCTTGCGAAGCTCAAAGGCGGTTCGCTTTGCTACAACTTCCTCGCGGAAGCTTATGAAATAGGTCAGGAAATCGCGCAGCGTCAGTTGTTCCGGCCGACCGCCGTTCAGGGCCAGCATGTTGCAGCTGAAGCTGACCTGCATCGGCGTGAAGCGGAAAAGCTGGTTCAGGACCACGTCCGCCGTCGCGTCGCGCTTGAGCTCGATCACCACGCGCACGCCGATCCGGTCGGATTCGTCGGCGACGTTGGAAATGCCCTCGATCTTCTTCTCGCGCACCATTTCGGCGATGATCTCGATCATCCGGGCCTTGTTGACCTGATAGGGCACCTCGTCGATGATGATGGCCCAGCGGTCCTTGCGGACCTCTTCGATCCGGGTTTTCGCGCGGATGATGACGCTGCCGCGCCCTTCCAGATAGGCCTTCCGGGCGCCGGACCGGCCAAGGATCAGGGCACCGGTCGGGAAATCGGGCGCGGGGATGTATTCCATCAGCGCTTCGGTCGACAGGTCAGGATTTTCGATCAGCGCCAGCGTGCCGTCGATCACCTCACCCAGGTTGTGCGGCGGAATGCGGGTGGCCATGCCGACAGCGATGCCTTCCGCGCCGTTGACCAGCATATTCGGGTAGCGGGCGGGAAGAACCGTCGGCTCACGGTCTTTTCCGTCATAGTTGTCCTGAAAATCGACGGTTTCCTTGTCGATATCGGCCAGAAGGAAGGTCGCCGGTTTGCCCATGCGCACTTCGGTATAGCGGAAGGCCGCCGCCGGATCGCCGTCCATCGAGCCGAAGTTGCCCTGGCCGTCCAGAAGCACCAGCGACATCGAGAAGGGCTGCGCCATCCGGACCAGCGCGTCGTAGATCGCGGAATCGCCGTGCGGGTGGTATTTGCCCATCGTGTCGGCCACGGGGCGCGAGGATTTGCGGTAGGGTTTGTCGGGCGTGTTGCCGACCTCGTTCATCGCGTAAAGGATGCGGCGGTGGACGGGTTTCAGGCCATCGCGCAAGTCCGGAATGGCCCGCGAGACGATCACGCTCATCGCGTAGTCGAGGTAGGCGGTCTTCATTTCCGCCGCGATGTCGATCTGGGGGCCGTGATGCACCGGGCGTTCCGGCTTTTCTTCTGTATTTTCAGTATCTTCCGGAGTGTCGGCCAAGGTGCTTTGCGCCTTCTTTGCGGGATCAATATTTAGCAGTCCCAAGGATACACCAACCAAGCTGTGGGGTGCAATGGCGGCCAGTGCCAAGGCGCCGATCCGGACGATTTCGTTCAACTTCCGGTTTTAATGAAAAATTAACTCATGGCCGCCAAACCTGTGCAGAGCTTTGTGAAAGGTGTGCCGGATGATCGAAAAAGTACTGAAACCCGAAGGGACCGGATACGAGCCCACGCGCGCCGAAGTCAGGTTTCGGCTGCCCGGCAATCGCAGCGTCTTCAGCAGCATCGTCTGGGAGGGTGTCGATCGCGCGCCCGAATACCCGAAGCTCTTCGGTTTTCTGGCCGACTGGGATGAAAGCATCGACGGAACGCTGCAGTCGGTGACGGTTTCGCGCAAATGCGTGCGCCAACAGGGCACGTGGCGGAAGGCGGGGAAGCGAATCCTCTTGCACTGATCCGCCCTTGCGCGGCCCACCTGCCGCGACCTTCAGGCCGCGCGCAGGATCATCCCGAAAAGGTCGCGCGGATCGTCGGGGTCGGCAATCATGTCAAGATCGTCATAGAGCCCGGTCTCGGCCAGCTTGCCGCGGATGTAGCGGAGTGCCGAAAAGTCCTCGATCGCAAAGCCGACGCTGTCAAAGAGGGTGATTTCGGCAGCCGAAGTGCGGCCGGGGATTTCGCCCGCGATGACGCGCCAAAGCTCGATGACCGGATGATCCGGGTCGAGCTGCTGGATTTCGCCTTCGATGCGGGTCTGGGCCGGGTATTCGACGAAGATCGAGGAGCGGAGGAGGATGTCGCGGTGAAGCTCGGTCTTGCCGGGGCAATCGCCGCCAACGGCGTTCAGATGGACACCGGCGCCGACCATGTTGTCGGTCAGGATCGTCGCGTACTGCTTGTCGGCGGTGACAGTGGTGATGACGCCCGCACCCTGGATCGCCTCTTCCGCCGTCCGGCAGGAGGTGACTTTGAGCCCGCGGCCAGCCAGGTTCTTCGCGCACTTGGCCGTGGCGGCGGGGTCGAGGTCGTAAAGCCGGACCTCACGGATGCCGCAGACCTCACGGAACGCAAGCGCCTGGAATTCGGCCTGGGCACCGTTGCCGATCAGCGCCATCGTGTCGGTCTTGGGGCCGAGCCACTTGGCCGCCATGGCGCTGGTTGCGGCGGTACGAAGGGCGGTGAGGATGGTCATCTCGGACAATAGCACCGGGTAGCCTGTAGATACATCGGCCAGAAGTCCAAATGCTGTAACGGTTTGCAGGCCTTTCTTCATGTTCGAAGGGTGGCCGTTCACATACTTGAACCCGTAGGTCTCACCATCAGAGGTGGGCATCAGTTCGATGACGCCGACATCGGAATGCGACGCGATGCGGGGGGTCTTGTCGAACAGGGGCCAGCGGCGGAAGTCGGCTTCGATCTCGTCGACAAGGTCACGCATCACGCGCTCGATGCCAAGGTGAAGGACAAGCTTCATCATCCGGTCGACGGACACGAAGGGGACGAGGTTCAGCATCATTTGCTCCTTGTGGGCCGGTCGAAGACTTTTTTGCCCATGAGGGAGCCGACGAGGTCGACCATCAGGCGCGCGGTCATGCCGCGGTCATCGAGGAAGGGGTTGAGCTCAACAAGGTCAAGCGAGGTGACGAGGCTGGATTCGTGGAGAAGCTCCATGACGAGATGCGCCTCGCGGTGGGTGGTGCCGCCGGGAACAGTGGTGCCGACGGCGGGGGCGATGGTCGGGTCAAGAAAATCGACGTCGAGCGAGACGTGAAGCATCCCGCCTTCCTCGCGGCAAAGGGTCAGGAACTCGCGGAGGGGGGCGACGATCCCGCGTTCGTCGATGACCCGCATGTCGTTGATGGCGATGTCGCGTTCCAGCATCGCGGCCTGTTCGGCGGGGTCGACGGACCGGATGCCGAACATGCAGATCCGGTGGGCAGGGACTGGGGCGGGGAAGGGCGGGAAGGCGTCAAACCCGTCGCGACCGGCGATATAGGCGAGCGGCGTGCCGTGGAGGTTCCCGGAGGTGGTGGTCAGCGGCGTGTGAAAGTCGGAATGCGCGTCGAGCCAGAGGAGAAAGAGCGGGCGGCCCTGCCGTTTGGCGAAAGCGGCGGCCCCGGCGGCGGAACCAAGTGCCAGCGAGTGGTCGCCGCCCATGATGATCGGGAAGCCGTCCTGAGACAACGCATCATCGACGCGGTCCATCAGGATCTCGGCCCAGCCGATGGTTTCGGCAAGCGAATGGACCGCAGGGTTCGGGCAGCTGACCTCTCTCAACTCGGGAAGCACGAGGTCGCCCCAGTCCTCAACCCCATGCCCTTCCGAGGCAATTTCGCGCGCAAGGCCCGCGACGCGATAGGCGGCGGGACCCATCAGGCAGCCGGCACGTTTCTGGCCGGTGTCGATGGGGGCACCGATCAGGATGGTCTTGGGCATGGGTCACCTCCGTGTCTGGTGGGGTTTAGCGGGGGCCGTCTGGTGCTGGCAACGGGCATTTAGGCGGGTTTCAGGCGACTTTGTCGGCATTATGCCCGAATGGCGCGGCGGAAGGGCGCAGGCCTTTCGCCGCCGCGCCATCAGGCCTATCATGAATGAAACAGATGGGGGCGAGATGATCGTCGAGCTGGGGCATTTCGCGCTGATCCTTGCGCTGATGGTGGCGCTGGTGCAATCGACGCTGCCGCTTTGGGGGGCGCAGCGGGGCGATGCACGGCTGATGGCGCTGGCGGGGCCTGCGGCGGGGCTGCAGCTGATCCTGATCGGCACGTCCTTCGCGGCTCTGACCTGGGCCTTTGTCGCCTCGGACTTCTCGCTGGCGGTGGTCGTGTCGAACTCGCACACGCTTAAGCCGCTGCTTTACAAGATTTCGGGCGTCTGGGGAAACCATGAGGGGTCGCTGCTCCTCTGGGTTCTCATCCTTGCGGTCTATGGCGGGGCGGTGGCCGCGTTCGGCGGTGGGCTGCCTGCGCGGCTGAAAGCCAGAGTGCTGGCGGTGCAAGGGATGATCGGGGTCGCGTTCCTGCTGTTCCTTCTCCTCACCTCGAACCCCTTCTGGCGTCTGGAGCTGCCACCCCTGGACGGGCAGGACCTGAACCCGCTCTTGCAAGACCCCGGGCTCGCGTTTCATCCGCCGTTCCTCTACCTCGGCTATGTCGGCCTGAGCATGGCGTTTTCCTTTGCTGTGGCAGCACTTATCGAAGGCAAGGTCGATGCGGCCTGGGGGCGCTGGGTCCGGCCCTGGACGCTGGCGGCCTGGATTTTCCTGACCATCGGCATCGCCTTGGGGTCGTGGTGGGCCTACTATGAGCTTGGCTGGGGCGGGTTCTGGTTCTGGGACCCAGTCGAGAACGCAAGCTTCATGCCATGGCTGCTGGCGGCGGCGCTGCTGCATTCGGCAATTGTCGTAGAGAAGCGGGAAAGCCTGAAAGCCTGGACCATCCTTCTGGCCATCATGGCCTTCGGTTTCAGCCTGATCGGCACGTTCATCGTGCGGTCGGGCGTCATCACCTCCGTCCACGCCTTTGCCAATGACCCGGAGCGCGGGGTCTTCATCCTGATGATCCTTGGGGTCTTCACCGGGGGTGCGCTGGTGCTGTTCGCACTCCGCGCCGGAACGATGGAGGCGCGGGGCGTCTTTGGCTTTGTCAGCCGGGAAAGCGCCATCATCACGAACAACATCCTGCTCAGCGTGGCGTGCTTTGTCGTGTTTATCGGAACAATCTGGCCGCTGATCGCCGAATTGTTCATGGGTCGCAGCGTGAGCGTCGGGCAACCCTTCTTCAATGCGGCCTTCACGCCCTTCATGGTCGCACTCGCGACGATCCTGCCGGTGGGCGCGATGCTGGCCTGGAAGCGCGGCACTGTGAGGCGGACTTTGCAGGGCCTGATCCCGGCGCTGGTGTTGGCCTTGGCGCTTGGGGCGCTTGCCGTTGCAATGCAGACGGGCCGGACGGCGCTTGGGCCGATCGGTCTGATGCTGGGGGCCTGGGTGCTGTTCGGGACTTTGACCGACCTCTGGGCACGAACCGGACGCGAGGGCTTTGGAGCCCGCCTTACCCGGCTTGGCCGCCTGCCGCGCGCGGACTGGGGCAAGGCCGTGGCGCATGGCGGCCTCGGCGTCACGATCTTTGCGGTGGCAGCGATGATGTCCTGGAAGATCGAGGATATCCGGGTTGTCCAGGTCGGCGAGACCTTTCCTCTGGGCCGCTACGACGTGCGGCTGGACGATGTCCGCGAGGTCGAGGGGCCGAATTACCAGTCGACCATGGCCGAGATGACGGTCAGCCGGAATGGCGCAGTCGTCACGGTTCTGCGGCCGGAAAAGCGCATCTATCCAGTGGCAGCGATGCCGACGACAGAGGCCGCGATCGACTATGGGTTTCTGCGCGACATCTATCTGGTGCTGGGCGACCGGCAGCAATCGGGCGGCTGGGCGGTCAGGAGCTACATCGAGCCCTTTGCGAACTGGCTTTGGGCGGGCTGCATCCTTATGGCGCTTGGCGGGGCCTTGAGCCTTTCGGACCGGCGCTACCGTGTGGCTGCGGGTGCACGGAAGGTGCCTGCAGGGGTGCCGGCGGAATGAGAGGGTGGTTAAGAAATGGTGCGTGCAAGCACACACCCTACGTGTTGGCGCTTCTGCTTGCCGTTGCCTCGCCGGTGTTTGCCGTGCAGCCGGACGAGATGCTGGACGACCCGGCACTTGAGGCCCGCGCCCGCGACATCAGCCGCGACATCCGCTGCCCGGTCTGCCAGGGCGAGTCCATCGACGATTCCAGCGCGCCGATCAGCCGGGCCCTGCGGATCATCATCCGCGAGCGGCTGGTGGCGGGGGATACGGACGAGGAAGTCGTCGACTACATCGTCGCCCGCTATGGCGAGTTCGTTCTCTTCAACCCCCGGCCGACGGGGTCGAACCTGATCCTGTGGCTGGCGGGACCGGCGCTTCTGCTCGGCGGGATCGCGGTGGCGGTGGCCGCAGCGCGGCGGCGGGTTCAGCCAGAGGCGGCGCTGTCCGCCGATGAAGAGGCGCGGTTGAAGGAAATCCTGAAAGAGTGACGCGGCGTTTGCCTTTTGGTCACCGTTCCGCCCCGGCTAGGTTTGGGCGGGAAGGGGAGGGCTTCGCATGTCGGATGTACTGAAGATCGAGGTCGAGGGCGGCATCTGCCGGATCACGATGAACCGCCCCGAAACGATGAACGCGCTGAACCGCGCGCTGCGGCGCGAGCTCACGGCGGCCTTGCTGGCGGGGCATTCGGCCCGGGTGATCGTGCTGACCGGCACAGGGCGCGGTTTCTGCTCGGGGCAGGACTTGTCGGATGTCGAGGGGCTGAATGAGGCCGGGTTCGAAGGCATCCTGAACAACGAATATGTGCCGATGATCCGGGCGATCACCGAGGCGCCGGTGCCGGTCATCGCGGCAGTGAACGGGGCGGCGGTGGGGGCGGGGGCGAACCTGGCTTTGGCCTGCGACCTGGTGATCGCCTGCGAAAGCGCGGTCTTCATCCAGGCCTTCACCCGGATCGGGCTGATCCCGGATGCCGGGGGGACCTCGTTCCTACCCCGGCGGGTTGGGCTGCAGCGGGCGATGGGGGCGGCGTTGCTGGCCGAGCCGGTTCCGGCGCGCCAGGCGGCGGAGTGGGGGATGATCTGGGAGGCGGTGCCGGACGACCGTTTCGCCGAGGTGGTGGCCCAGCGGGCCCTGAAGCTTGCCGCCGGGCCGACGGGTGCCTACGCGGCGCTGAAACAGGCGCTGCGCGGGGCGTTTGACCAGTCGCTGGAGGAACAGCTGGCGGTCGAGGCGCGTTTGCAGGGGGTCTGCGGGGCTTCGAGGGACTTCGGGGAAGGTGTGGCGGCGTTTCTTGGGAAACGCGCGCCGAGGTTTACGGGGAAGTAGGGCGGGCTTCAGCCCGCCGATGAAAGAGTCGGGCTGAAGCCCGACCTACGCCCCGCGCGAAAGCGCCGCGACGCCGGTGCGGGCGATCTCGATCAGACCCAACGGGCGCATCAGTTCGGCGAAAGCGTCGATCTTTTCCGGCGTTCCGGTCATCTCGAAGACGAAGCTCTCCAGCGTCGAATCCACCACATTTGCCCGGAAGATCTCGGCCAGCTGCAGCGCCTCGACCCGCGCGGCACCTTTGCCTGCGACCTTGAAAAGCGCCAGTTCCCGCTGGACGCTTGGCCCTTCCGCAGTCAGGTCGTGGACATCATGCACCGGCACCATCCGGCGGAGCTGCGCCTCGATCTGGTCGATCACGGCAGGCGTGCCGCGGGTGACGATGGTGATCCGGCTGCGGTGGCCGGTGTGGTCCACTTCCGCTACAGTAAGGCTGTCGATGTTGTAGCCCCGGCCGGAGAAAAGCCCGATGACCCGCGCCAGGACGCCGGGCTCGTTCTCGACAATCACCGCGAGGGTGTGGCTTTCCTCGACCTCGCTCAGGCCCGAGCGGAGGTCGTAGGCGGAGTGGCTGGTCGAGCCCTTCTTGATATTCAGAGCAGACATCTTCTGCCTTTCATCTTTGTACAAATATCCTGCGGGGGTGCGGGGGTGCAAAACCCCCGCTCCAACGGTTCACACCAGCACCGCCCCCTTGGCCCCGATCACCCCTTGCGTGTCGGCGTCGCCCAGCAGCATCTCGTTGTGCGGCTTGCCGGAGGGGATCATCGGGAAGCAGTTTTCGTGCTTTTCGACCAGGCAGTCGAAGATCACCGGGCCGTCGTAGGCCAGCATCTCCATGATCGCGTCGTCGAGGTCCTGCGGGCGGTCGCACTTGATGCCCTTGCAGCCGAAAGCCTCGGCCAGTTTCACGAAATCGGGCAGGCTTTCGGACCAGGACGACGAATAGCGCTCGCCATGCAGAAGTTCCTGCCACTGGCGGACCATGCCGAGGCGTTCGTTGTTCAGGATGAACTGCTTTACCGGCGTGCGGAACTGCATCGCGGTGCCCATTTCCTGCATGTTCATCAGCCACGACGCCTCACCCGCGACGTTGATCACCAGCGCCTCGGGGTGGGCGATCTGGACGCCGATGCTGGCGGGGAGGCCGTAGCCCATGGTGCCGAGGCCGCCGGAGGTCATCCAGCGGTTGGGGTCCTCGAAGCCAAGGTACTGCGCGGCCCACATCTGGTGCTGGCCGACCTCGGTCGTGATATAACGGTCGCGGCCTTTGGTCAGCGCCTCAAGCCGTTCAAGCGCGTATTGCGGTTTGATGGTCTTGTCGGACGGCTTGTAGGACAGGCACTTCACCGACCGCCATTCCTCGATCTGCTTCCACCAGCTGGCGAGGCCGCGCTTGTCGGTCTTCGACCCCCGTGCGCGCCATTGGCGGAGGAGTTCCTCCAGCACGCGTGTCACGTCGCCGACGATCGGCACATCGACATGGATGACCTTGTTGATCGACGAGGGGTCGATGTCGATGTGGGCCTTCTTCGACCGGGGCGAGAAGTCCTTGATCCGCCCGGTGATCCGGTCATCGAACCGCGCGCCGATGTTGATCATCACATCGCAGCCGTGCATCGCGAGGTTGGCCTCGTAAAGCCCGTGCATCCCGAGCATCCCGACCCAGTTCTTGCCGCTCGCCGGATAGGCGCCAAGGCCCATCAGGGTCGAGGTCACGGGAAAGCCGGTCTCGGCCGCCAGTTCGCGCAAGAGCTGGCTTGCGCGGGGGCCGGAGTTGATGACGCCGCCGCCGGTATAAAGGATCGGGCGCTCGGCTTGTTCCATCAGTTCGACCAGCTGGGCGATGCGGGCAGGGTCGCCTTCGGTGCGGGGCTGGTAGTGCGAGACCCTGGCCTTTTCGGCGGGCACATAATCGGCGGTGGCGAACTGCACGTCCTTCGGGATGTCGATCAGCACCGGACCGGGGCGGCCGTGGGTGGCGACGTGGAAGGCCTGGTGGATGGTATCCGCCAGCTTGGCGGTGTCCTTTACCAGCCAGTTCATCTTGGTGCAGGGGCGGGTGATGCCGACGGTGTCAGCTTCCTGGAAGCCATCGGTGCCGATCATGAAGGTCGGGACCTGGCCGGTGAGGACGATGATCGGGATCGAGTCCATCAGCGCATCCGTCAGGCCGGTGACGGCATTCGTGGCACCTGGGCCCGAGGTCACCAGTGCGACGCCCGGCTTGCCGGTGGACCTTGCATACCCCTCGGCCATGTGGACCGCGCCCTGTTCGTGGCGGACAAGGACATGGCGGATGTCGTTTTGCAGGAACATCTCGTCATAGATCGGAAGCACGGCCCCGCCGGGATAGCCGAAGACAACCTCGACACCCTGGTCCTTCAGGGCCTGGATCACCATCTTCGCACCGGTCATCTGCTTCGACATCTGTCTCTCCTTCAGCGCAACAAAAAGCCCCCGGAAGTTTCCTTCGGGGGCGCATGGGAACCTGGATGGGTCAACCGTTACCGGCCCATGCGCATCCTTCCTACGAGTACAAGAATTGCAGCCATTGGCGCATCCCTTCAGGTTCGGTCGGAAGAGTAGGGCGCGGTATGCCGGGCGTCAACGGGATTTGCAATACGAAAATGTCGCAATGACGGTAACATCTTTGCATTCGTTGCGCGGAACCGGCCGCTCCGCGCAACTTTTGTCGCCAGCTTACCCGGCCACGGCCGTCGCCGGTGCCATCAAGAGCCATACGTAGACCACATAGGCCGCCAGCAGCACGGCCCCCGCAATCCGCGGGATGCCCTTGAAGATAAAGGCGAGGACGGTCAGCCCGACGGCGGTACCAAGCACCCAGGGCATGTCTCCGGCCAGGAAGCGCGGGTCCATCTCGTCGCCGATGATCGGGGCCACCAGGCTGGTCAGGCCCAGGATGCCAAGGATGTTATAGATGTTCGACCCCACGATGTTGCCCACCGCGATCTCGCGCTGGCCACGGATCGCGGCGATGATCGAGGTCGCCATTTCCGGGAGGCTCGTGCCGACGGCCACGATGGTCAGGCCGATCACCGCCTCGGAGACGCCAAACATCGTCGCGATCTCGACCGCGCTGTCAACCAGAAGCCGCGCGCCCACGATCAGGACCAGAAGCCCGCCGATGATCATCAGCCAGGCTTGCCACTGCGGGGGCAGGGGCGAGGTATCGCCGTCCTCGTGCCCGCTGCCGGACCAGATCGAGAACCAGACATAGGCGCCGAGCAGCAGCACCATGACGATGCCCTCAAGCCGCGACAGATCGCCGTCCATCATGATCGCCCAGAGGCCCGCCGAGACGAGGACCATGATCACAAGGTCATTCCGCAGCCGACCAAAAGGGATGATCAGCGGTGCAATCAGCGCGGATATGCCAAGGATCAGCAGAATGTTGGCGATGTTCGAGCCCAGAATATTGCCGATGGCGATACCAGGGCGGTCTTCCAGCGCCGCTTCCAATGAGACGATCAGCTCTGGCGTCGAGGTGCCAAAGCCCACGATCGTCAGGCCGATGAGCATTGGCGAAAGCTTGAAGCTGCGGGCGACGGCGGTCGAGCCCTTCACCAGATACTCGGCCCCGAAGTAGAGCGCGACAAGGCCGATCAGGAAAAGCAGATAGGTCAAGGCGTTCCTCTGTCTTGTGTTTGGGGGGAGGTTTGTCCGCTGATGAAAGATTGCAAGAGGCCGGGGGAAAGAAAACGACTGACCAGGGCGGGCCTAAGCCTCTTGGTGGTCTGTGGCCGGCTTGTAGCAGACGGCATTCAGCTTGTGGCCGTCGGGGTCGCGGACATAGGCCGCATAGAAGTGTTCCCCGTAATGGGGGCGCAGACCCGGTGCGCCCTCGTCAGTCCCGCCGTGCGCCAGGGCCGCGGCGTGGAACGCATCCACCGCCGCCCGGCTTTCGGCCAGGAAGGACACCATCGTCCCGTTGCCGACAGATGCCGGATTGCCATCGAAGGGCTGGGTGACCCAGAGGTGGGGGCCCGGATCATCCACCCCCCAGGCGGCCGAACCGTCGTCGGGGCTGTAATCCTCGACCCGGACATGGCCAAGCGGGCCCAATACCGCATCGTAGAACCGCATTGCCTTCGCAAGGTCGCGCGTTCCAAGCGAGATATAGCTGAACATGGCGGCTCTTCTTCACCAAAGATGATTCTGGTCGTCACGTCAGTCTGGCAGCGCAAAGGGCGATCGTCACGGTCGTCCGGCGCACAATCGGCGGTTGGGCGCGCCTGCAAGCGGCACTGGGGTCCCGGCGCCATCGCCGTCGGGTGATTTCGCTTTACCAGACGGCCCTTTCCGCGCGTAATTTTGTGTTCCTATCTTGCAGGAGCTTGAGTAGGGTTTATCTCCGACGCGCACGGGACGCAGCTCAGGAAGACGGACCCGGCACCAACTGTGGAGGAGAACTGAATGGATCGACGCTCATTTCTGACGAAGGCTTCTGTCGGCGGTGTTGCTGCCGCAGGTGCCGTGGCGCTGGCGGCCCCCGCTATCGCCCAGGACGCGCCGACGGTGACCTGGCGCGTGGCGTCGGGGTTCCCGAAGTCGCTCGACACCATCTACGGCGCTGCCGAGACGATGGCGAAATACGTCTCCGAAGCAACCGACGGCAAGTTCGTGCTGCAGGTGTTTCCGGCAGGCGAACTGGTCCCGGGCCTTGAGTCCGCCGAAGCGGCGGCAACCGGCTCGGTCGAAATGGCGCACACGGCGGCCTACTACGACTGGGGCAAGGATCCGACCAACGCACTTGGCACCACGGTTCCGTTCGGTCTGAACTACCGTCAGATGAACGCGTGGCTCTACCACGGCGGCGGCATCGACATGCTGAACGAGTTCTATAACACCCGGAACCTGCACTACATTCCCTGCGGCAACACCGGCGTGCAGATGGGCGGCTGGTACCGCAAAGAGATCAACAGCGTTGCCGACATGCAGGGCCTGAAGATGCGGATCGGCGGCTTTGGCGGCAAGATCATCGAAAAGCTTGGCGTCGTACCGCAGCAGATTGCCGGTGGCGACATCTACCCGTCGCTCGAGAAGGGCGCCATCGATGCCGCCGAGTTTGTCGGCCCTTATGACGACGAAAAGCTGGGCTTCTACAAGGTGGCGCCGTTCTACTACTATCCTGGCTGGTGGGAAGGCGGTCCGACCCTGTCGAACATGATCAACCTCGCCAAGTGGAACGAGCTTCCGCCGGTCTATCAGAGCGTCCTGAAGACCGCGAGCGAGGCCGCCAACTCCAACATGATGGCGAACTATGACTGGAAGAACGTGACTGCGCTGAAATCGCTGGTGGCCAACGGCACACAGCTCCGTCCGTTCCCGCAGGATGTGATGTCGGCGGCCTACGATGCGGCGGTCTCGACCTATGCCGAGATCAGCGGCACGAATGCGGCTTTCAAGAAGATCTACGACAGCCAGCAGGCGTTCAAGAAGGATGCCTATCTCTGGGCGCAGATCGCTGAATACAACTACGACGTGTTCATGATGGCGCAGCAGCAGGCCGGCAAGCTCTGATCCGACTGCCAGACTAAGAAACGGCCCCGGAGGAAGCTCCGGGGCCGTTCGCGTTTGGAAGGCAGCGTCAGGGGTTTACCACCGGCGGGCCAAGATTGGGCGCCCCAAGGTTCGGCGCGCCAAGGGTGGGGCCGGTGCCTCCGCCAGGGGTCAGGATCGTGGTCGGTGGAGGGACCTTGATCTCGACCGTGCTTGGGTCGACGGGCGTACCCTTGTAGTGCATCACGGTCTGCGGGAACAGGATCACCACCGCGATCATCACCACCTGGATGGTGATGAACCAGAAGGCCCCGGCATAGATCTGCGTGGTCTTCACCGGCTCCATCCTGAGGCCCGTGACCTTGTCGATATAAGGCACCTTGGCCGCGACCGATCGCAGATAGAAGAGCGCAAAGCCGAAGGGTGGCGTCAGGAACGAGGTCTGCAGGTTCATCCCGATGATCACGCCCAGCCAGATCAGGTCGATGCCGAAAGCTTCCGCCGGGGCGATCAGCAAGGGCACGATGATGAAGGCGATCTCGAAGAAGTCGAGGAAGCATCCCAGGATGAACAGTATGATGTTGATGACGATCAGGAACCCGATCTCGCCGCCCGGTACTGCGGTCAAGAGCTCCTCGACCCAGACATGGCCGTTCAGTGCGTAGAACGTCAGCGAGAACATCCTGGCCCCGATCAGGATGAACATGACGAAGGCCGAAAGCCGGGTGGTCGAGGCCAGCGCCTGGGTCAGCACCGACATGCTGAGGCGCCGCTTGAGGAACGCCATCACCAGCGCGCCGACGGCACCCATCGCACCCGCATCGGTCGGAGTGGCAAGGCCGATGAAGATGGTGCCAAGCACAAGGAAGATCAGGGCAAGCGGCGGGATCAGCACCATGATCACCTGCTGCGCCAGCCGCGACATGGTGTTCAACCCCATGACCTTGTCGGCCAGAGTGTAGAAGTAGATCACCAGCACCCCGACTGTTGCGCCAAGGATGTCTGCATTCGCGCCGTGCGTTTCGTAAAGCCAGACATGCGCTCCGTAGCCGATGGCCATCAGGGCAGCCAGCGCCACCATTAGCGACGTGACGCCGTTCCCAAGCGTGCGCACCTCGACCGGCAGGGCAGGCACCCAGGACGGGCGCAGGATCGCGATCATGACGACGTACAGCAGGTAGAAGCCAGTCAGGATCAGCCCCGGAACGATCGCGCCCGCATACATGTCGCCGACCGAACGGCCAAGCTGGTCGGCCAGGACGATCAGCACCAGGCTCGGCGGGATGATCTGCGCGAGCGTCCCCGAAGCCGCGATGACGCCCGAGGCGAGCCGCCGGTCATAGCCGTAGCGCAGCATGATCGGCAGCGAGATGAGGCCCATTGCGATGACCGAGGCCGCCACGACGCCGGTGGTGGCGGCGAGAAGGGCTCCAACCAGAACCACCGCATAGGCAAGGCCACCACGTATCGGGCCGAAAAGCTGGCCGACGGTGTCGAGAAGGTCTTCCGCCATGCCGGATCGTTCAAGGATGATACCCATGAACGTAAAGAACGGAATCGCAAGCAAGGTGTCGCTGGAAAACACCCCCCAGAGCCGCTCTTTCATGCTGCCCATGAGCGACCAGGTGAGGTTGATTTCGCCGCCCGAGATGGGCGTCAGCCAGACGCCGATTGCGTAGAACACAAGGCCGTTCGCGGCCAGCGAAAAGGCGACCGGATAACCCAGAAGCAGGAAGCCGATCAGGCTGATGAACATGATCGGGGCAAGGTTGTGGGCGATGAGTTCGATCACTTCTTGATCTCCTGCACCAGTGCTGCGACCT
>NZ_JBOFBI010000122.1:0-13068 GCF_051645465.1 Tabrizicola sp.
GCGAGCGGTCAGAAGATGAAGAAGGACGGGTCCGGCCGCCCCCCGGCGCTGGAGTTCGCCGAGAACCCGGACATTCTGGCGGGCGTGTCGAAAGCGGCGAAGCGGCCGAAGCTGGTGGTGGGGTTTGCGGCCGAGACTACCGATGTGGTGGCACATGCGACGGCCAAGCGGGTGCGGAAGGGCTGCGACTGGATCGTGGCCAACGATGTGTCGCCAGGGACCGGGATCATGGGTGGGGTCGAAAACGCGGTGGTGCTGATCACCGAGGCGGGTGCGGAAGCCTGGCCGCGGATGAGCAAGGACGAGGTCGCGCGGCGGCTCGCGGCGCGGATTGCCGAGGCTTTGGCCTAGCTGCGCGTTCGGAAGCCTCCGGCGGGGATATTTGAGGACAAGAAATGACAGATCGGATGCGCCCGTTGGTGAGCGTGGTTTGGGAAGACTGGGCGGATCGGACGCTGCCCTTGCCTGCCTACCAGACGGCGGGGGCGGCGGGGGCGGATCTGTGCGCGAACTTCCCGCCGGAGCTGCGTGAGGCCGGGCTGGTCCTCGTCCCGATGCAGCGGGCGATCTGTCCGACCGGGATCAGGGTGGCTGTCCCGGACGGGTATGAGATGCAGGTCAGGCCGCGTTCGGGCCTTGCGTCGAAGCATGGGATCACCTTGCCCAACACGCCCGGGACGATCGACAGCGATTATCGCGGGCCTTTGGGCGTGTCGCTGATCAACCTCGGGCCGGAGCCTTACACGATCCGCCACGGCGACCGGGTGGCGCAGGCGGTGGTGGCGCCGGTGGTGCAGGCCGCTTTCGCGGTGGTCGAGGCGCTGGACGATACGGCGCGGGGGACCGGGGGCTTTGGGTCCACCGGCCTCGGGGCGACGGGTCGGTCGTGATCGGGCTTCTGGGCTTCGTCGGGATATGGGGTCTTGGCCGCTGGCGCGGCTGGGGGGAGTGGTGGCTTCTGGCTGCGGCGGGGTGGTGGGCGTTTGTGATGGTCATGCATCTGCCGATGGCGGCAGAAAACCCCGTGGCGCTGGTCCTGGGGGGCAACTTCCCGGCCTGGCTGGTGTTCGGGCTGCTGGGGGCGGTGATCCTTGGCTATCGCGAGCTTTTGCGGGCCGTGCGGCGGCGTACAGTTGAAGACCCCGCGCCAGTGGCCGCGCCGGGGACGTTCCGCGAGGCGGAGCTGGAGCGCTATGCCCGTCATATCCTTCTGCGCGAGATCGGGGGGCCGGGGCAGAAGCGGCTGAAGGCGGGCCGCGTGCTGGTCGTGGGGGCGGGGGGGCTTGGGTCTCCGGCACTTCTGTATCTGGCGGGAAGCGGGGTCGGGACCATCGGGGTGATCGATGCGGATATCGTGGAAAGCACGAACCTGCAGCGGCAGGTGATCCATACGGATGCGCGGATCGGGATGCCGAAGGTGTTCTCGGCCGAGGTGGCGATGAAGGCGTTGAACCCGTTCATCGAGGTGAGGCCCTACAACCGGAAGCTTTCCGAGGAGAATGCAGGCGAGCTGATCGCGGACTATGATCTGGTGCTGGACGGAACCGACGATTTCGACACGCGGTATCTGGTGAACCGGGCCTGCGTGGCGGCGGGGGTGCCGTTGATCTCGGGGGCGCTTACGCAGTGGGAGGGGCAGGTGTCGCTGTTCGATCCGGCCCGCGGGGGGCCGTGCTATGCCTGCGTCTTTCCGGTTCGGCCCTCGCCCGAGCTGGTGCCGACCTGTGCCGAGGCGGGGGTGGCGGCACCCTTGCCGGGGATCATCGGGGCGATGATGGCGATGGAGGCGGTGAAGCATCTGACCGGGGCGGGGGAGACGCTGGCGGGGCGGCTGATGATCCATGACGCGCTTTATGGGGAGACCAGGGTGATCGGGGTCAAGAAGCGGGCGGATTGTCCGGTCTGTGGCGGGGCGGGTCCCCGGTCTGAGGGGGCGTAACTCTGAGTTACGATCGGGGGTCGCAAATGATTCCAATGGGTTAGAGAAGGGGTGCTAGGGATCTGTTAAGGTTTGGCTGAGGTTCTCGCTTTGGCTTTGGGGCGGTGAGTGGCGGTGAGGGCGGGAGCGAGGGGTTTCACACCCCTCGCGCTCCCCGTGGAGTATTTGGAAAAGAGCAGGACAATTTGAATTGAATTGGACTGATGTTGAGTCCAGTCGAGGGATTACTGGTGGTCCTGCGGGCGGAACGCTGCTGGCTCTCCCTTGAACGCGAGGCGCGAACGGTGGCGAGGTCTTGATCATATGGCGAGCCTGGCGCAGGACTTACGCCCTTGGTTTGCGCCAAACCGATACATGCTTTTCGCTTAGGCTTGTGAATGGGGACCGTCGCCAGTCGCTCCACCGGAACTCGAGCTCAAGACCTGCAATTCTGGCCATCAGATCCAGCTCGGCGGGCCAAGTGTACCGGAAGGGAATGGAAAGCCGGGCATGTGAGCCGCCTTTGACCCAGATGTGGTTGGACGAATACTGCTGGGTTGCGACATCGAAGACGTCTGTGCCCCAATGATCGTCCGAGCAGGCGAATGCGCGCCTTGTTTCGCCGAACGGGAGTTTCTGGAGCGGAGGGATAAGTGTTTCAATCACGAACCGCCCACCGGGGTTCAGATGCGCAGCCGCATTGATGAAGCAGGCGGTCTGCGCCTCTTGCGACGTCAGATTGTCGATCGAGTTGAACACCAGAAAGACAAGCGAGAATGGGCCTTCGACGCGTGTCGTGGTCATGTCGCCTATGGTGACGTCGACAAGGGCGCCGTTTGGCTTCTTTCTCAGTTCCGCCACCATGGCTTTCGACAGTTCGATGCCTTTGACCGTGACGCCACGATCCGCGAGGGGCAGGGCAATGCGTCCCGTCCCAATTGCGAATTCCAGAGCCGGTCCACCGTCCGCCAGATCGCACAGTGCGTCCACGGTCAGTTCAACGAGCGCCGGGTCTGTGGAGCCATGATCGCGATCATAGGTGCGGGCCACGCTCTCGTCGAAAAAACCATCGTCCTGCATGGTGTGCGTTTGCTTTCGGAACCAGAGACTGGTGGTGGCCCTTGACGACGATCCTGTCAAGCTTGGGGAACTTGGCAGAAAACCGATTGCGGCCGGCCCTACTCCGTCACTTTGAACCCCAATGTCGCCAGCGTCACATAGTGGTCATCCGACATGAGGCGGAGCTCATATTCCCCCGGTTCCAGCGTCTGGTAGTAGAGGTCCGGGGTCAGCTCCATGCTGCCGTCTAGCGTCGCTCCGGTGTAGGCGAAGGCGAGGTAGTTGTAGAGGTTGGGGTCGCCCGCGGCGTAGACGCCGATCCAGTCGTATTTGAGGCCGGGGGCGCCGGTCCAGCTGACGGTGATCGGGTCGCTGGCTTTGACCGAAGGGGTGGCGACGGTGAGGGTGGGTTTGCCGTTGCCTCCGATGATTGAGAAGCGGGTGCGGGCTTGCTCGGCGCCGGCTTCGTCGATCAGGACGGCGTCCCAGGGGCCGGGGGTGAGGCCCAGGGTCGAGAAGCGGAAGGCGCGGTTGTAGGTGGGCACGAGGCCTTCGACCGAGGTGACGGTCTGGGTCGCGGGATCGCCGCCGCGGGGGACGATGCGGACGCCCCAGATCGCGTCGCCGGGGAGGTAGCCCCTTGTGACGAAAGTGCTTCCTTCGGGGACGAGGCGGGGTTCGACGGCGAGCATGGCGGGGGCGTCGATGGGGGTGACGGTGAGGTCGGCGATCACGGCGCGGTGGTCGGAGGGCCACGGGTCGAAGCCTTTGTCGACATCGGGGTTGTCGGGTTCGCCCCAGACCTCGGCGCCCCGGACAGTGGCGTTGGCGGCGAAGATATAGTCGATGCGGTCGAGGCTTTCGCCTTCCCGCTGGACGGGCCAGGGGAAGCCAGGGGAGTAGGTGAGGCCGGGGCGGGCGACGGGGTCCGGGTGGGCGGCGCGGAAGGTGTCGGTGAAGCCTGCGGCCTCCATCCGGAGGGTGACGGGCCAGGGGACGGCGGCGGTCATGGACGGGCGGAGACCGATGGCGGCCTGGGTATAGTCAAGGTGCGAGGGGGTGTTGAAATCGCCGGTCACGATGACGGGGGTGCCGGATTTGATGAGGGATTCCAGGCCTTTGGCATAGGGGTCGATCTCGGCGAGGCGGGTGTCGGTTTCGCCCTGCAGGACCTCTTCGAGAGGGGAGCCGTCGCGGAGGAGGTCGGGGCCGTAGGGGTCGGAGGTGAGGTGGAGGTTGCCGACCGCCACGACCTTGCCGGGGGCGACCATGGCCCAGACATGGGGGGCGTCGGCGTCGAGGCCTGCTAGGGGGTAGACGGATTGGCCGGTCTCGGTGCGTTCGCCGAGCTTGGGGTCGAAGAGGGGGACGCGGCTGATGATGTGGCGGCGGAGGTCGACGTAGGGGTAGCCTGCGGCGGCGGCGAGGGCGGCGGTCTGGCCGTCGGGTTCCTGCAGGCCGATGATGTCGGCGTCGGATTCGCGCAGGATTTCAATCACTTCAGGCTGGCTGACCTGGACCCCGCCGTACCAGATGTTGAAGGACATGACGCGGAGTTCGATGTCTTCGGCGAGTGTGGGGGCGGCGGTGAGGGTCATGACGGCGGCAAGCAGGGCTGCGGGGCGCATTGGTGGCTCCATCTGACTGACTGTGAAGTCAGTGTGATCGCGAATCGTCACGGTGAGAAGACATTTCGGCCGGGAGGGGGCGGGTCTGGCAGCGGCACAGTCGATGTGCACCAAGTGTTGAAGGGCGATCTTGGCCGTGGCTGCTGGACGGGTTAGGGTCACTGCCTTGCGAGCCACGAGGATTCCATGCCGTCGATCGTTTCCGTCCAGAACCTGACGAAGACCTACAAGTCCGGCTTTCAGGCGCTGAAGTCGGTCAATCTGGAGATCGAGGAGGGTGAGATACTGGCGCTTCTCGGCCCCAATGGCGCAGGCAAGACGACGCTCATTTCCACCATCTGCGGCATCGTGCAGCCGACATCCGGCAGCGTCAGCGTGGGCGGTCATGATGTGGTGCGGGACTTCCGGGCCGCGCGCAACCTGATCGGTCTTGTGCCGCAAGAGATCACGCTGGAGCCGTTCGAGAAGGTGTTCGACGCCGTCAGTTTCTCGCGCGGGCTCTTCGGCAAGTCCCCCGATCCGGCCTATGTCGAAAAGGTGCTGCGGCAGCTGTCGCTATGGGACAAGAAGGACAGCAGGATCCAGCCCCTGTCGGGCGGCATGAAGCGTCGGGTGCTGATCGCCAAGGCGCTGGCGCATGAGCCGCGGGTGCTGTTCCTGGATGAGCCATCGGCTGGGGTGGACGTCGAGCTGCGCAAGGACATGTGGGCGGTCGTTGGCGACCTGAGGGCGCAGGGCGTGACCATCATCCTGACGACGCATTACATCGAAGAGGCCGAGGCGATTGCCGACCGGGTCGGCGTGATCAACAAGGGCGAAATCCTGCTGATCGAGGACAAGGCCGCGCTGATGCAGCGGATGGGGCAGAAGCAGCTGCAGGTCGATCTGGCGGAGCCCCTGACGGTGGTGCCCGAGGCCTTGAGCCACTATGCGCTGGAGCTGGGGCCCGAAGGGAGAAGCCTGATCTACACCTATGACACCAAGGGAGAGCGGACGGGGATCGTGACCTTGCTGACCGACTTGCGGGCGGCGGGGCTGCAGATGACGGACCTCGCAACCAAACAGAGCAGCCTTGAGGATATCTTTGTCGGGCTGGTCAGGGGGAAAGCATGAATTTTCAGGCCATACGCGTAATCTTCCTGCGGGAAATGGCGCGGTTCTACCGCACCATCATGGAATCGCTGATATCCCCGGTCATCTCGACCTCGCTGTACTTCGTGGTGTTCGGTGCGGCCATCGGAAGCCGGATCGAGACGGTCGATGGCGTGACCTATGGCGCGTTCATCGTGCCTGGGTTGATCATGCTGACGGTCGTCACGCAGTCGGTGTCGAACGCATCCTTCGCGATCCATTTCCCGAAATTCATCGGGTCGATCTATGAGCTTTTGTCGGCCCCGGTCAGCTACATCGAGATCGTGATCGGCTATGTGGGCGCGGCGGCGGTGAAGTCGATCCTGATCGGCCTCGTGATCCTCGCGACGGCCTATCTGTTCGTCGATCTGCCGATTGCGCATCCGTTCGCGATGTTCGCGCTGCTGGCGGTGACGAGTTTCAGCTTCTCGCTCTTCGGGTTCATCATCGGCATATGGGCCAAGGACTTTCAGCAACTGCAACTGATCCCGCTTCTGGTGCTGACGCCGCTGATCTTTCTGGGCGGCAGTTTCTATAGCGTCGACATGCTGCCCGGCATCTGGCGCACCATCGCGCTCTTCAATCCGGTGGTCTACCTGATGTCGGTGTTCCGCTGGTCGTTCTTTGACACGGCGGACGTCCCGATCGCGGCCAGCCTTCTGGCAATTGCGGCGTTTACGGCGCTCTGCCTTGCGACGGTCTGGTGGATTTTCCGCACCGGCTGGCGCATCCGGCAGTGAGCGGGCGTCATCCCATCCGGTAGCTGGAGGCGGTGACGCCGCCGAAGAGGCCGGTGTCGTGGTAGACCATGGTGGCTGGTTCGCCTTCGGCCGCGCCGAGGGCGGCGAAGATGGGGGCGAAGTGGTCTTCCTCTTTGTGACAGGTACGGGCGTAGGGCGCGTTCTCCCAGTGGATCAGGCGGTCGGTACGCTCGGTCGGGGCGGCGGTCATGGTCTCGGCGAGCCAGGCGTCGAAGGCTTCGGACGGGACCTTCGCGCTGGGGCCGAAGAGGCGGAGGTTGTGGTAGGAAAGGCCGGAGCCGAGGATGAGGACGCCTTCGTCGCGCAAGGGGGCGAGGGCGCGGCCGAGGGCGAAGTGTTCCGCCGGGTTGTAGCCGTGGCGGAGCGAGACCTGGAACACGGGCACCGAGGCGTCAGGGTACATGACGTAGGCGGGCACGAAGGTGCCGTGGTCGAAGCCCTGTTTGTCATCGAGCCGCGTGGGCAGGCCGGCGGCCCTGATCAGCTCGGCTGCGCGTGCAGCGATGTCGGGTGCGCCGGGGGCTTCGTACTTGATCTGGAACGTGTGCGGCGGGAAGCCGTTGTAGTCATAGACCATGGGCGGGTTCGCTGTGGACATGACGGCGAAGCTGTCATCCTCCCAATGGCCCGAGATCATCAGGATGGCCTTGGGGCGTTCGGGCAGGTCTTTCACCATCTGGACGAAGCTTGCCTCGAGGTTGACGAACATCGCGCGCCAGTCCGGCATCCAGGGCCAGGGGCCGCCGCCGTGGCTGATGAAATAGGTGGGCATCCGGGTCATGGGCGGCTCCGTGAGGTGTTTCGGGGAAGATGCGGGATGAGGAGGCCTCGCGCAATTCCGCGTTGGCGGCGGCCTTGGGTGCAGGGATGCACAGAAGCGGGCGCGGGATGGATCGTACCTTGCATCGTGGCCGGGGAGTGGCATAGTCCTCGGTCATAATCCAACGGGAGCCTGACTCATGAAACTGATTGCTGCTGCCCTATTGGGCTTTGCAACGCTTGCCGCGCCCGCCATGGCGCAGGACCTGCCGGATCTTGCGGGCCGCGAAGTGGTTGTCGTGACCGAGAACGCCTATCCGCCGCTGCAGTTCCTGGACAAATCCGGCGCGCCGGTGGGCTGGGAGTATGACGCGATGGCGGAAATCGCCAAGCGGCTGAACATCACGGTGAAGTATGAAAACACCAGCTGGGACGCGATGATCCCGGCGGTGTCGGAAGGCCAGTACGACCTGGGCATGACCGGGATCACCATCAAGGACGAGCGCAAGGAGAAGGTCGATTTCTCGGAGCCTTACATGCGTTCGGAAATGCTGATGATCGTGCGCGGGGATGAGGCGCGGTTTACGGACGCGGCGTCGTTCGCGGCGATCCCGGAACTGCTGGTGTCGGCCCAGCCGGGGACCTCGCCCTTCTATGCGGCGATTTATGAGATCCTTGACGGGAATGAGGAAAACCCGCGGGTGATCAAGTTCGAGACCTTTGGTGCGGGGCTTGAGGCGCTGAAGGCGGGGGATGTCGACCTGACGCTGTCGGATTCGACGGCGGCTAACGGCTATGTGCAGGCGTCGAACGGGGGATTGAAGATCATCGGCGAGCCGCTGGCGTCGGAGGACTTTGGCTTCATCTTCCCGAAGGGCTCGGATCTGGTGGCGCCGATCAATGCGGCGATCGCCAGCATGAAGGCCGACGGCACGATCGACGCGCTGAACCAGAAGTGGTTCGTCGAATACAAGATGGGCGAATGAGAGGCGGCCTTCGGGGGCGTTGACCCCCGGGGGCATCCCATGGCCCCGAACGCAGAACCGGACAAGGATTTTCCCTGGTGGCTGGTGATCCTGGCGATCACCGGCCTTTGGCTTTTGTACGAGATCCTGTCCGACGAGGTTTATTCCAGCGCGCTGCGGGTGCTGTCGAAGGGTCTGTGGGTGACGCTGGCGGTGGCGGTCGTGGCCTATCTTGGCGCTTGCGGGATGGGGCTTGGATTGGCGGTCATGGGGCTGTCGCGGTATGTGGTCCTGCGGCAGGCGGCGCGGCTTTACATCGAGGTGATGCGGGGGGTGCCGATCATCGTGCTCCTTCTCTACGTGGCCTTCGTTCTGGTCCCGGCGGTGATTGCCGGGATGAACTGGGTGGCGGGCCTTCTGGGCGCTGAGACCGGAATCATGCGAACCCGCGATGTGCCGCTTTTGTGGCGGGCGGTGTTTGCGCTGATGCTGGCCTATTCGGCCTTTCTGGCCGAGATCTTCCGGGCGGGCCTGCAGGCCGTGGACAAGGGGCAGATCGAGGCGGCGATGGCCCTGGGCCTGAACGGCTGGCAGCGCTTTCGCCATGTTCGATTTCCGCAGGCTTTCCGGCTGATCCTGCCGCCTTTGGGCAATGATTTTATTGCAATGGTGAAAGACAGCTCGCTGGTCGCGGTGCTGGGGATTTCCGATGTGGCGCAACTGGCCAAGGTCACGGCGGCCGGGAACTTCCGCTATTTCGAGACCTATAACGTGGCGGCGTTCCTCTATCTGGTGATGACCATCGGGCTGTCGCTGATCCTGCGGCGGTTTGAAACCCGGATGCGGTCGCGCGGGCGGGACGGTTCGTGAATTGAGCGCGTTCCGCGCGAAGACCTTTTGTCTCGCCTCTGCGCGCAGGCGCGCAACCGGCTCGGGCGATGGGGGCATCCTGCCCCCAAACCCCCTGGGGATATTTGCCGAAGGGAAAGGGTGGGTGGACCTTTGCCGGCGGCGCGCCTAGCTTTTGGTGCAAAGGAGATTTGCGATGAATGTGCTTCTGGAAAAGTGGGATACGCCTTATGGACTGCCGCCTTTTGCTGATATCCGGGACGAGGACTTCGGCCCGGCTTTCGACGAGGCCCTGGCGCGGGCGCGTGCGGCGATTTTGGCGATTGCGGATGGGTCGGGGCGATCCTTCGGCGAGGTGATCGAAGCGCTGGAGCTGGCGGAGGGTGATCTCGACCGGGTGTCGGGGGTCTTTTACAACCTTGCCGGGGCCGACAGTACCGAGGCGCGCGAGGCGCTGATGCGGGAACTGGCGCCGAAGATGAGCGCGTTTTCGAGCGAAGTCACCAACAACAAGGCGCTTTGGGCCAAGATCGAGGCCTTGTGGCAGGGGCGTGACGGGCTGGGGCTGACGGCGGAGCAAGGGCGGGTGCTGGAGCTTTATCGGCGGATGTTCGTCCGGTCCGGCGCGGCGCTGGAAGGGGCGGAGGCGGAGCGGCTGACGGAAGTGAAGTCGCGGCTGGCGGTCCTGGGGACGCAGTTTTCGCAGAACCTGCTGGCGGAGGAGCGGTCGTGGTTCATGGAGCTTTCCGAGGCCGATCTGGCGGCGCTGCCGGGTTTTGTGCAGGAGGCCGCGAAGGCAGCGGGAGAGGAGCGCGGGTCGGGGCCGGTGGTGACGCTGAACCGGTCGCTGATCGTGCCGTTCCTGCAGTTCTCGCCGAACCGAGCGCTTCGCGAGAAGGCCTATGAGGCCTGGGTGGCGCGGGGGGCGAACGGGGGCGAGACGGACAACCGGGGGATCGCGGCGGAGACGCTGGCGCTGCGGGCGGAGAGGGCATCGCTTCTGGGGTACGCGGACTTTGCGGCGTTCAAGCTGGAGCCGGAGATGGCGAAAACCCCCGACGCAGTGCGGGATTTGCTGATGCGGGTCTGGCAGCCTGCGCGGGCGAAGGCTTTGTCGGATGCCGGTGTATTGGAATCGATGCTTAAGGCGGATGGGCTGCCGGGGCCGCTGGAGCCTTGGGACTGGCGGTACTACAGCGAGAAGCGGCGGAAGGCCGAGCACGATCTGGATGAGGCGGCACTGAAGCCATACCTGAGCCTGGACGCGATGCTGGGGGCGATGTTCGACTGCTCCTCACGGCTTTTCGGGCTGGAGTTCCGCGAGATCGAGGGGCCGTTCTACCATCCGGATGTGCGGGGGTGGGAGGTTACCCGGCGCGGTGAGCATGTCGCGGTGTTCCTGGGGGACTACTTCGCGCGCGGCTCCAAGCGGTCGGGGGCCTGGTGTTCGGCGATGCGGTCGCAGCGGAAGCTCGGCGGAGAGCAGCGGCCAATCGTCGTCAACGT
The DNA here is from genome assembly GCF_051645465.1 of Tabrizicola sp. Lineage (GTDB taxonomy): Bacteria > Pseudomonadota > Alphaproteobacteria > Rhodobacterales > Rhodobacteraceae > Tabrizicola. Next base: position 10,577 of record NZ_JBOFBI010000122.1, read on the forward strand.
CTGCAACTTCGCGAAGGGGGACCCGTGTCTTCTGTCTTATGACGATGCGCGGACGCTGTTCCATGAATTTGGCCATGCGCTCCACCAGATGCTGTCGGACGTGACCTATGGGTTCATTTCCGGCACCTCGGTGGCGCGGGACTTTGTTGAACTGCCAAGCCAGCTTTATGAGCATTGGCTGGAGGTGCCTTCGGTCCTGGAGACCCACGCGCGGCATCATGAGACGGGCGAGCCGATGCCGGCGGACATGCTGGAACGGTTGCTGGCGGCGGGGACCTATGACCAGGGGTTCGCGACTGTGGAGTTCGTGTCGAGCGCGATGGTCGATCTGGAGTTCCACACCGGGACGCCTGCCGCCGACCCGATGCAGAAGCAGGCCGAGGTGCTGGAGGCTTTGGGGATGCCGCGTGCGATCCGGATGCGGCACGCGACGCCGCATTTCGCGCATGTGTTCTCGGGCGACGGGTATTCGTCTGGGTATTACTCCTACATGTGGTCGGAGGTGATGGACGCCGACGCTTTTGCGGCTTTCGAGGAGGCGGGCGATCCGTTTGATCCTGAGGTGGCGGCGAAGCTGGAGCGGTTCATCCTGTCGGCCGGCGGTTCGGAGGATGCCGAGGCGTTGTACCTGAAGTTTCGGGGCAAGATGCCGGGGGTCGAGGCTTTGCTGAAGGGCCGAGGGTTGCTGGACGCGGCGTGACCGGGGGCCAGCCCCCGGACCCCCGGGATATTTGTGGACAAAGAATGACCATGGGGGGCTTAGCGCCTGAGCGTGCCTGGCGGCTGACTGAACCTTGCCCGGAAGGCTCGGGACAGGGTGGAGGGGCTGGAGAAGCCGGTTCTCAGGGCGACTTCGGCCAGGGGATGCTTCGTGTCGGTCAGCATGCGGCGGGCAGCCTGCAGGCGGAGGTCGAGGGCGTGGGCGGCGGGGGTGGTGCCCAGGGCCTCGCGGAACAAGGTTTCGAGGCGGCGGGGGGAGAGGCCGACGGCCCGGGCGGTCTTGGCGGCGGTTTCGGGGGTGTCGATCTGGGCTTCCATCCGGGCGAGGGCGGCGGCGACGCGGGGGTCAAGCGCGGGGTCGGGTTGATTGGGAGCGGTTTGCGGTTCGTAGCCGGGGCGGGCTTGGGTCAGGAAGCTCATGGCGACTTGTCGGGCGACGGCGCCGCCGTGCCGGGCGCGGATCAGGTGGAGCATGAAATCGGCCGCCGGTGCGGCGCCCGCGATCGTCACGCGGTTCCGGTCGATCACGAAGCGGTCGGGGACGACGTCGATCTCGGGGTGGGCGGCGGCGAGGTCTTCTAGGTCTTCCCAATGCACTGTGGCGCGGTGGCCATCCAGAAGGCCTGCCCGTGCGAGCACCCAGGGTGCGGCGTCGATACCACCGACGAGCTGGAAACGGGGGGCGATGCGGCGGAGGTCGCGGATGAGGGGGCGGGTGGCGACCTCGGCGAGGCGGTAGCCTGCGATGACGATCAGGGCGTCCGCTCCCGCCGCGTGGGCGAGGGAGCCGGAGGAGGGAAGCTCGATCCCGCAGGTGAGGGGGACCGGCGCGCCATCGGGGGAGACGACGCGCCAGCGGTAGGCCTCGTGCCCCAGCTGGCGGTTGGCGTTGCGGAGCGGGTCGAGAGCCGAGGCGACCTCGAGGATCGAGGCTTGCGGCAGGACCAGGAGCGCGATGGTCAGCGGGTGGTCCGAGGGTTGGAAGATGGCACTTTCCGTCATGTGGATTTCGTAAACTGCCAAGAACGGTTTGGGAAGCCCGGTATGGTTGGTTGAAACCTGGGAGGATGCCATGCCGCTGACCATGAACCGCGAAGTCTTCGTCACCTGCGCCGTGACCGGGTCGGGGGGCACGCAGGACCGCTCGCCCCATGTGCCGAGATCGCCGAAGCAGATCGCCGACAGCGCGATTGCGGCGGCCAAGGCGGGGGCGGCGGTGGTGCATTGCCATGTGCGTGACCCGGAGACGGGGAAGCCCTCGCGCCGGTTGGACTACTACCGCGAGGTGACGGAGCGGATCCGCGACAGCGATACGGATGTGGTTTTGAACCTGACGTGCGGCATGGGCGGGGACATGTATTTCGACGGCACCGAAGAGATGACCCGGATGGCCGACCGGTCCGACATGTGCGGGGCCGAGGAGCGGGTGGCCCATGTCGTCGAGTGCCGGCCGGAGATCTGCACGCTCGACTGCGGCACGATGAACTTCAACGAGGCCGATTATGTGATGGTCAACACCCCCGGCATGCTGCGCGACATGGCGCGGCGGATGACGGCGGCGGGGGTGCGGATCGAGATCGAGGCCTTCGATACCGGGCATCTGTGGCTGGCCAAGCAACTGGCCAGCGAGGGGATCATCCCCGATCCGGTGCTGGTGCAGCTGTGCATGGGCGTGCCGTGGGGCGCGCCGGACGATCTGAACACCTTCATGGCGATGGTGAACAACGTCCCCTCGCACTGGCACTGGAGCGCCTTTGCGCTGGGGCGCAACC
>NZ_JBOFBI010000123.1:0-4657 GCF_051645465.1 Tabrizicola sp.
TTGCCGCGACTATTTCCAACAGCCGCGGGCCGGAGTCGCTGGCCAGTCTGATCGCAGACATTGGCGGCCCGATCACTGCAGGCACAACGGCCGAGGCTGCCAGCGCCGACATCGTCGTACTGGCCGTGCGGTGGGCCGATGTGGAAGCTACCCTGTCCGGTCTGCCAGCATGGAACGGTCGCATCCTTGTGGACGGCACAAACCCGGTGCTGTTCCTTGATCCCGACTCCGAGGACGCAAAGGATACCACCAACCCACTGGCCGCCTATGGCATCAAGGCGGTGGACCTTGGCGGCACTGGTTCGACCGAGATTGTTGCTGGCTTCGCACCCGGCGCACGCGTCGTGAAGGCTTTCAACCACCTTGAGGTTAGTCTGCTGGCAGAGCCCGAGGTGTCAGGGGGCAAGCGCGTGCTATTCTACGCCGGCGATGATGCGGCGGCAAAATCCGACGTGCGCGACATTCTGGATCGGGCAGGCTTCTTCCCGGTCGATCTGGGAGCCCTGAGCGTCGGTGGCCCGCTGGCCGAGCCTCCCTTTGGCGCCCTCACGGGGACGAGCTTCATCAAGATCTGAAATCCGGGCCCGAGAACAATGAGGGGTTCCGTCCGGCGCCGCTCAGTTTGTTTGTCCGTCGATGTCGGGGACGTCGAAGTGGATCGCATCCGGCTTCGCTGAGTCCATGCGAAGATATCCGAGGACGCGGTTGCCCAGCGCGGGATCAAGCACGAGGATCTCGCCTTCATAGACTCGGAAATCTGTCAGTTCCTCGATGTTCGTGTAGTGGGTGATCAAAAGCAGCGGTCCGGTTGGCCCGCGCTTCTTCCAGTCGTCAATGGCCTCCTTGATCGGAACAACGGACGGAGCGCCGCCCAACGACAGCAACAGTCCCAGACCGTAATCTTCCGCGACCTGGACAGATCGGTCGTATCCCGGGGTAATGCTGAGAATGCCCTCCATCAAAGCATCAAATGTCTCCGCGTTACGGCACCACGGACTGACCCTGATTCCTGTGGGGAGAATTTCGCTGACGGCCAAGTGCATCCCAAGCTGCCGCATTGCCTCCTTCCCCTCGGCCGTCATCATCCGCTGGCGCGTGCAGTCCTTTGGGTCTACTCCGCGCGCGTCGATCTGGGACCAGTCGGTCGGACCATGGCGCATCAGAAGAACGATGTCCTTGCGATAGAGATCGCTGAGCATCGTGATTGGTTCAAAGCGCAGCGAGCCTTGGAGTTGGTCCGCAATTTCGGTCCCGGAATCCGGGTGGACGATCCCGGAATGCCCCTCATTCTTGAGGGCCATGTCACCCTGGCCCAATCCCTGGGCGTCGACATGAGCAACCGACAGCAAAGCAAAGACCGCCGCAACCAGAGCAGACTTTTCCGTCCCAATCCTGCGCGCCATGATCCACGATCCTTTCACCTCGAGTCACCCCGCCCAATCCGGGCGGGGCGACGTTTGTTGCAGAGTTGAGGGCTAGCGCGCCCGTGCCAGCTCGATGGCTTCTTCGATTTCCTGCTTGGTGTCGGCACCGTCATTGACCCGTGCGATGACTTCGGCCACTTGCGCGACGGTCAGTTCATCGACGTTCACATCAATGCCGTAAGAGGAAATCATGTTGTTCAGCTGCAGTTGCAGCATGTCGAGACCCTGCGACATCTCGGTCGGGTTGAAAGCCTGCGCGGCAGCGAATCCGGCGCCGGCAATAGTGAAGGCAAGAGCGAGAGAGAGGCGGTTCATTTGTTTCCCTTTCTGGAGTGACAACGTACCGCAACACTACGTTTCCCGCGCCGGGATGGCGTTTCCGGGATTGCTGTCAGGGGCCCAGCCTTGCGGGTCTTTTTCGGGCGTTTCTTGAGGAAGGGATGCTGCCGGGTGTCACGTCTCGCGGTGACGGGGCGAACAGATGTAGCCTTGTTAAATGTCGGCGGGCGTGGCGAAGCAATCACCTCGGGCTCGACGAGCGGTCATGGCACACGGTGTGCCCGCCCCCCGGGCGACATTTGCAAGCGGCGGGTTTTTCGGGTGCCGCGACGGCGGACCGCTCAGCCGGTTCTTCTTTCAGGCAGGTCACTCGTGGACTGCAACGTCACCGTCGTCGGAACTACCAGGGTCTGCAGCTCCGACACGGACCTTCCCTCGATCGACCCGAGCAGGGCTTTGGCGAGGCCCCGGCCGGTGTCCAGCACGTCCTCGTGGACCACGTGAAACGCGTCGCCAAATACGGGAAGGTTTGCGAAAAGCTGCTTGGTGACGATATCGACGTCGCGACCGATGACGACACCGACATCCTTCAGGCCGGCCTGGATTGCGAGAATCGCGCCGCCCGTGCCGCTTACCCCGCCCGCGCTGTTGATCAGCCCATCCGGGGCGGGGGTTTGCCGCATCAGGTTTCTCACTCCAATCCTGATCTGCTCGATCGTGCTGTCGTTCGAGATACCCTGGAATCGCACTTCCTCCAGCCCGTGCTCGGCCACCGCCGCCGCGAAGCCTTGCCGCGTGTGGTCGTGAAAGCTGAGGCCCGCAGGCGGGGCGAGCAGTGCCAAACGCTTGCGCCCCCGACTGGCGAGGCAATCGACGGCAATTCTGGCATAAGCCTGGTTGTCGAAATCGAAGTAGGGGTGCTGGACACCCATATGCGTCCGGCCATGGGTCACGAAGGGCATGCCTTCCTGGATCATGTACTTGACCCGCATGTCCTCGGGCTCGATCCGGGAGATTATGATTCCGTCCACGGCTTCGGTCTCGACCAGGTGCCTGATCGGCGCGACGGGATCGCCGTATTTTGAATAGGGCGTGACGATCAGATGATAGGGCGAGCCTGCAAGCGCCTCGGTGATCCCGCAGATCATCTGCGACACGAAGCTGCCGATCTGCTCTTCGGTATCCAGGACGAGGCTGATGACGTTCGTCTTTCCGGTCCGCAGCCGTAGACCCGCCCGGCTGGGATGGTAGGAAAGCTGGCGTGCCATGTCCTGAACGGATTTGCGCGTCCTTGCGCCGATCTTTTCATCGTCACGAAGGGCGCGCGAGACGGTTGTGACGCCCAGACCCAACGCAGTTGCGATGGTCTTTAGCGTCGGCTTCTTGTTACGTGGTTCCAATCAATGCGCCCCGGTTCTGGTCTGTTGCTTCTGGCTGGCTCCGCTCATTTAACTGCCAATCCAGGTCGGTTCCACTCTTTCATATCCAACGGGCTCCGACCGGTTTCGGCGCCGGGTCACGCCTAACGACCGAGCCTGTCATCGAACGACAGGCTCTGCTTCCGGTGGTCTGAGCTATTCTCTGCCACTTTTGACGATCCTGAGTTGCAACGATACACAATTTTTGTGTTACGATACAACTATAGAATCAATGTCGACCCATGGCACCATTTTTTGTTCAACGAGTTTGAACGGACGCTTCGACCGAATGACCTTAGGGCCAGGCCAATGAAGACGAAGCCATCTGCGCAAATGGCACCGACCGTCGCGCAACTGCCAAGGACCAGGGCCTTCCTCGGCTCAGGATGCGAACTTGCTACAAACCCGTGTTGCCATCCGAGAGGAGACACAACAATGACATCGCCCGCGTACTCGTCCGCCTCCCAATGGTACCGCGAAGGCGGACAGGCTTCCCATGTGCGAACGATGAAATCCCCAGGGGGAATCCTTGATCTTCTTGAGATTGAGGGACAGGCCGGAGACCGGTCCCGCCCTGCCGTGCCGGATATCACCCTCTATCAGGACGTGCACGGCGGCTGTCGTATCAGGGGCGACCTCGGCGGGGGACGCTTTGGTCTGACGACCAAGAAAGGCGGCATCGTGCTCGCTGCGCCGAACTTCGCCACCACGACAATTGCGGATACGAGCCATCGGGTTCGCTGTCTGGCGTTCCCGATGGCGCAGTGGGAAAGCGTCCTCGATGAAGCCACTAGTGGCCGGTTCTCGTCCGACAGCTCCTATGTCTACGGCCGGGTGTTTGACTGTCCAAACATCAGATCAGCGCTCCGGAATCTGTGGGCCCTGTGTGACGAGCAGGGCGCACCGTCGGGGCTACTGGCACGGGCCGCAGGTTGCGAGATATTGGCCGAGCTATGTCGGTTGTGCGGGGCGCCACTCGGGCCGACAAAGGGCGGCCTCGCCCCGTGGGCCGAGCGGCGCTGTCTGGAACTGATGCGGGCGCGGCTTTCGGATGACGTCAGCCTCGACGAACTGGCTGCCGAGGCGCAGCTCTCTCCATTTCATTTCGCCCGCATGTTCAAGCAAAGCCTTGGCGTGCCGCCTCGGGTCTACCTGACTCGCCTGAGGCTCGAGAGAGCCTGCGACCTCCTCGAAACAACGGACCTTCCGGTTACCGAGATCGCCTTCGAGGTCGGGTACTCCTCCAACCAAGTGCTTGCCCGGGTTTTCACGAAGCACCGGCGGATGAGCCCATCCGACTATCGGCGGGCGGTCCGCGACCCTGTGCGACAAATCTCGATGAGTGCGAAGGGGCCGGCTCTTGCGACCTTCGAGGTGCAGCAATGACACTGCAATCCTATTCGTCTTTCGCCCAATGGTACCGCGAAGGTCATCTCGCATCTTATGTGCGCACCATGAAATCCCCCGGCGGAATTCTCAATCTACTTGAAGCCGCGCAACCCGCTGGGGACATGTCCGATCCTGCCGTGCCGGATA
>NZ_JBOFBI010000124.1:0-8084 GCF_051645465.1 Tabrizicola sp.
TTCCCTCGGTCCGCAACGGCCTGGGTGTCTCGATCGTCTCCACGCCGAAAGGCGTCATGTCGGATGCAAATGCACGCGCTGCCAATGTCGGCGGCGAAGTGCTTTGCACCGTGTTCTAAGGGGGTTCTGATGTCACGGATCGGCAGAAAACCCGTCACGCTCGTCAAAGGCACCTCGGCCTCGATCAGCGGTCAGACCATCGAAGTGAAGGGCCCGAAAGGCACCCGCAGCTTCACCGCAGGCGACGATGTCACCCTGACCATTGAGGGCGACACCATCAAGGTCGCCCCGCGTGGCCTTTCCAAGCGCGCGCGTCAGCAGTGGGGCATGACCCGCTCGATGATCGACAACCTGGTTGTCGGCGTCTCGACCGGCTTCAAGCAGGAAATGGAAATCCAGGGCGTCGGCTACCGCGCCGCCATGGCTGGAAACGTCCTGAAACTGTCGCTGGGCTATTCCCACGAGGTGAACTTCGATGTGCCGAAGGGGGTGACCATCACCACCCCGAAGCAGACCGAGATCATCATCGAGGGCATCGACCAGCAGCAGGTCGGCCAGGTCGCAGCGAACATCCGCGAATGGCGCGCACCCGAGCCCTACAAGGGCAAGGGCATCCGCTACAAGGATGAGTATATCTTCCGCAAGGAAGGCAAGAAGAAGTAAGGGTGGCAAAATGGCTTTGAACAAGAGAGAGCTGTTCCTCAAGCGCCGCCTGCGCGTCCGGAACAAGATCAAGGCGACCTCGCATGGTCGTCTGCGGCTGTCGGTACACCGTTCGTCGAAGAACATCAGCGTCCAGCTGATCGACGACGCGAAGGGTGTCACCATTGCAGCCGCCTCCTCGCTCGAGAAAGATCTCGGCGTGGTGGGCAAGAACAACGTCGAAGCGTCGGCCAAGGTCGGCGCTGCGATTGCGGAACGGGCCAAGAAGGCCGGTGTCGAAGAATGCTACTTCGACCGCGGCGGGTTCCTGTTCCACGGCAAGATCAAGGCGCTTGCCGATGCAGCCCGCGAAGGCGGTCTGAAGTTCTAACGGCGGGCGGTGGAAACACCGCCCCGATGATCCGGGCCCCCGACCAGATCGGGCGCACCAGGATTGGCTCCAATCGGCGCCATGCGCGCCACCAGTGAAGGAATGCCTTATGGCAGAACGTGAAAACCGCCGGGAAGGCCGTGGGGGCAATGACCGCCGCGACAACCGGCCCGAGGAAAACCCGGAATTCGCCGACCGTCTGGTCGCGATCAACCGCGTCTCGAAAACCGTCAAGGGTGGCAAGCGCTTCGGCTTTGCGGCACTCGTCGTCGTCGGTGACCAGCGCGGTCGCGTCGGCTTCGGCAAGGGCAAAGCGAAAGAAGTGCCGGAAGCGATCCGCAAGGCCACCGAACAGGCCAAGCGCTCGATGATCCGCGTGGCGCTTAAAGACAGCCGCACGCTGCACCACGACATGGAAGGCCGCCACGGCGCCGGTAAAGTCGTGATGCGGACGGCAGTTGCCGGTACCGGCATCATCGCCGGCGGCCCGATGCGCGCCGTGTTCGAGATGCTCGGCATCCAGGACATCGTCGCAAAGTCGATCGGTTCGGCAAACCCCTACAACATGATCCGCGCCACCATCGACGGCCTGAAGCACGAAGCCTCGCCCCGCAACGTCGCCGCGCGCCGTGGCAAGAAGGTCGCCGAGATCCTGCGGAAGCCGGAAACCGAAGCCGCTGCTGCTGAAGCTGTGGAGGCCTGATCATGACCGCGAAGAAAACCATCGTCGTAAAGCAGGTGGCCTCAGCCGCTCGCCGCCCGGCCAAGCAGACCGCGACCCTCAAGGGCCTCGGCCTGAACAAGATGAACCGCACCCGCGAGCTGGAGGATACGCCTTCCGTCCGCGGCATGGTCAACAAGATCAGCCACCTGGTCCAGATCATCGAAGAACGCGGCTAATCGACCACGCAACGTAGGGTGGGCAATGCTGCCCACGCGCCGCCACACGAAACGCCCCTGCGGAAACGCGGGGGCGTTTTGCTTTTGCCTATCTCGTTCGATCAACGACCGACGCCACACCAGCTTTCGCAAGCGCCAGAAGGCTGGCGCGAAGCCGCGATGTGAAGGCCAGGCTGAATGCGCCAAGCGGTTTTCGATCATCCCAGACGTAAGATCGCTCAACGACATCAGTATTGATTTCGTCAAGCATGATCCACTTCCGCGCATGAGTGTCCAAACCCACACGTTGCGCCTCGATCTGCGGCACTTCAACGGCATGCCGGTTCGGCATCGGAGGTTGCGTGGTGATCGGCAAAATGAAGACCACGGTCTCACCATCCTGCCTGGCCACGGTCACTGCAATGCAGACTGGTCGCTTCTTTCGACCCTCAGTTTCCCCCACCAATTGTTCCCTTTTCCAAAGGAACGGGTAGCGGAAGACCTCTCCAGCCGAGGGTCTATTCCCCATCTTGGCTCTGGTCCCGCTCCAATCCTTCGATCATCAGGGCTTTCAGATCGTCGGGCATCTCGTCGATCATATGAACCTGCTGGGTCGACCCACGGGCAAGCTGTTGGTATTGGTCCATGCTCATCAGCACGAACTTGGGCTTGCGGTGCTTTGTGATCGCGATCGGAGAGCGGATCGCTGCATCGAAAAGCTCGCTCGTGTGCCGTGTCAGGTCGGCCGCCTTGAATTCGGGTAGTTGCTGCATGTCCCTAACCTCAATTTATACAGAATATACAGATAATCCGGATATTCTGCAAGTGCGACTCCGATCTTAATGGATACTAGAGAGCGTAGGGTGCGTGATCTCACGCACCACTCCCGGCACCTCCCGAAAATTTCGCGAAATCCCCATGCAATGCTACGCTCGCCCTCGCGACTCATCCAGCCCACCAAGGGCCGGAGGGCCCGCAAGGGAGGAGAACCACCATGCCAGCGAAATACGCAGGCGGCTGCGCGCACGTCCACGTTACAGCCGCAGCCGAGCCCATCGACAACCATGAATGCCACTGCAACGTCTGCAAGTCCGTGACCGGCCAGCAGCACACACATGTCGCCTTCTTCAACTATGGCGACATCGCGGTCGACCATCCGGAGAAGATGAAGCGCGTGCCATTCAACGCGCAGAACCCGGACGGCCCCCTCGAAATCTGCCTCTGCACCGATTGCAACGCCGTCCTCATGCTGGACGACAAGCAGCACCGCATCCGTGTGGCCGTGCCGAATGTTATGGGCTATGACGACGCGGCCTTCCCGAAGGCCACCTACCACGCTTTCTGGGACGAGACCAAAGGCTACCCGGCCCCCCATGACGGCCGCCCGGTCTATTCCGGCCTCCGCCCCGAGTTCACCTGGCCCGCAGGAGCCTAGTCCTTAACGGCATCCTAACGGATGCCGTTAATCTCTTGAATCTCTTGTGTATTCCAGGCGTAACTCAGCGTTACGCCCCTTTCCCTTGCCTTCCCGGGCGGCCTGATGTAATGCCCCTCGGTGGCCAATCCTGGCCATGAGAATCAAGAAAAGCCGTGGTCGCCCCGTTTTCGCTTCGGGGGCGTTTCCGGCAAGGAGAAGCGACATGAAACTGAATGAACTCGCCGACAACGAAGGCGCGGCGAAAAAGAAAAAGCGCGTGGCCCGCGGCCCCGGCTCGGGCAAGGGCAAGACCGCCGGGCGCGGGATCAAGGGTCAGAAGTCCCGTTCGGGCGTGGCTATCGGCGGCTACGAAGGCGGCCAGATGCCGCTCTACCGCCGCCTCCCCAAGCGCGGCTTCAACAAGCCGAACCAGAAGCATTTTGCCGTCGTGAACCTCGGCCTGATCGAGAAGTTCATTGCCGCGGGCAAGCTGGACGCGAAGGCCGAAATCACCGAAGACGCGCTGGTCGCGGCCGGTCTGACCTCGAACAAGCGCGACGGGATCCGGGTGCTGGCCAAGGGCGAGATCAAGTCCAAGGTCAAGCTGACGGTCACCGGCGCGTCGGCTTCGGCGGTCGAGGCGGTCGAGAAAGCTGGCGGCAGCGTCACGCTTCTGGCACCCGTCGCGGCAGCGGCCGAGTAAGGGATTGTGAGCGGCTGAAAGGTCGCTTACATCATCAGAAGTTTTCCCGCGCCGCCGACCGGAGAACGGTCTGGCGGCGCTTGTCCTGAAAGAGACCTGACATGGCATCTGCTGCCGAGCAAATGGCCGCCAACCTCAGCTGGGGTATGCTGGGCAAAGCGACTGACCTGCGCCAACGCATCTTCTTCACGATCGGCCTTCTGATCGTCTACCGCCTGGGGACCTATATCCCCGTTCCGGGCATCGACGGTCCGGCCCTGAAGGAGTTCATGCAGCAGGCGGGGCAGGGTCTCGGCGGGATGCTGAACCTGTTCACCGGCGGCGCCGTCAGCCGGATGGCGATCTTCGCGCTCGGCATCATGCCCTACATCTCGGCCTCGATCATCGTGCAGCTTCTGGCCACGATGTACGCCCCCTGGATGCAGCTCCGCAAGGAGGGCGAGCAGGGCCGCAAGAAGCTCAACCAGTACACCCGCTATGGCACAGTGGCGCTGGCCGTCCTGCAGGGCTACGGCATCGCCGTGGGGATCCAGGGCGGCGGGCTTGCCCATACACCCGGCTTCTTCTTCATTGCCTCCTGCGTCATTACGCTTGTCGGCGGCACGATGTTCCTGATGTGGCTGGGGGAGCAGATCACGGCACGGGGCATCGGCAACGGTATCTCGCTGATCATCTTCGTCGGTATCGTCGCGGAAATCCCTGCAGCCATCGCGCAGTTCTTCGCGCAAGGCCGGTCAGGTGCGCTGTCGACCCCGGTGATCCTGGGTGTGATCGTCATGGTCGTCGCAGTCATCGGCTTCGTCGTCTTCATGGAACGCGCGCTGCGGAAGATCGCGATCCTTTACCCGCGCCGTCAGGTCGGGATGAAGGTCTATGAGGGCGGCTCGTCGCACCTGCCGATCAAGGTCAACCCGGCGGGCGTGATCCCGGCGATCTTTGCTTCGTCGATCCTGCTTCTGCCGACCACGGTCGGCACGTTCTCGGGCGGCGGGACCAATCCGGTTCTGTCGTGGCTGGCGGCGAACCTTGGCTACGGTCAGCCGCTGCACCTGTTGTTCCTGGCGATCATGATCGTCTTCTTTGCGTACTTCTACACGCTCAACGTGTCGTTCAAGGTCGATGACGTCGCCGAGAACCTGAAGAACCAGAATGCTTCGGTTCCCGGAATCCGACCCGGCAAGAAGACCGAGGAATACCTGGAGTACGTCGTCAACCGCGTGCTCGTCCTTGGCTCCGCCTATCTGGCTGCGGTCTGTTTGCTGCCCGAAGTGCTGATCGCTGAACTGGGGATACCGTTCTACTTTGGCGGCACATCGGTTCTGATCGTTGTTTCGGTGACGATGGACACGATCCAGCAGGTCCAGTCGCATCTTCTGGCGCATCAGTACGAAGCGCTGATCGAGAAGTCGCAGCTGCGTGGGCGGAAAAAGCCCTCGGCCCCCAAGGCACCGGCACGTCGCTGAGCCATGGTGAACATCATTCTTCTGGGCCCGCCTGGAGCGGGCAAGGGTACGCAGGCCAAGCGGCTGGAAGAGTCGCGCGGGATGGTGCAGCTCTCGACCGGCGACATGCTGAAAGAGGCGATCGCCAAGGGCACTGAGCTTGGCAAACGGGTCGAAGGCATCATGGCGCGTGGCGAACTGGTCACGGATGAGATCGTCATCGGCCTGATCGAAGCCAAGATGGGTGAGGGCGCAAAAGGCGGCTTCATTTTCGACGGCTTCCCGCGGACGCTTAAGCAGGCGGATGCCCTGGGAGACCTGATGGTCCGCAAGGGCGTCAAGCTGGACGCCGTGATCGAGATGCAGGTCGACGACGCGGCGCTGGTCGCCCGCGTCTCGGGCCGCTTCACCTGTGGCAATTGTGGTGCGGTCTATCACGACGTGACCCGTCCTACGAAAGCTTCGGGCATCTGCGACGTTTGCGGGTCGACCGACCTGAGACGGCGTGCCGACGACAACGAGGTGACGCTCAAGACTAGGCTGATGGAGTACTACAAGAAGACCTCACCCCTGATCGGCTACTACTATGCCAAAGGGCAGCTTTCCGCCGTCGACGGGTTGGCCGAAGTGAAGGCCGTTGCCGATGCCATCGCCAAAGTTCTTGACAAACCCTGAGAAACCTATCTCGCGGCCTTGACGGCCCGTGGAAAAGCCCCTAATGCACGGCGTCCCGCGGTGGAATCGCCTTGCGGGCCTCCCCTATTGGGAGTTCGTATCGCCGGGGCCCGCCCCGTGCGGTGTTGTGAAAAAAGGTTCTGGCACTACGGAACCGCAACAGAGAAGGACGACACGTTTGGCACGTATTGCTGGCGTCAACATTCCGACCGCGAAACGGGTTCCGATCGCGCTTACCTACATCACCGGGATCGGGCCGCACACCGCCCAGAATATCTGCGACGCGCTGAAGATCGACAGCGCGCGCCGGGTGAACCAGCTGACCGACAGCGAAGTGCTGGCGATCCGCGAATACATCGACGCGAACCTGACTGTCGAAGGCGACCTGCGCCGCGAAGTCACAATGAACATCAAGCGTCTGATGGACCTGGGCTGCTACCGTGGCCTGCGTCACCGCAAGGGCCTGCCGGTCCGCGGCCAGCGCACGCACACCAACGCCCGTACCCGCAAAGGCCCCGCAAAGGCCATTGCCGGCAAGAAGAAATAAGGGGGCTTAAGATATGGCACGCGATACCAAAGCCGCCCGCACCAAGAAAAAAGAACGCAAGAACATCGCCGCTGGCGTGGCGCATGTGAACTCGTCGTTCAACAACACCAAGATCCTGATCTCGGACGTTCAGGGCAACGCAATCTCCTGGTCGTCTTCGGGCACCATGGGCTTCAAGGGCTCGCGCAAGTCGACGCCTTATGCCGCTCAGATGGCTGCGGAAGACGCAGGCCGCAAGGCGCAGGAACATGGCGTCCGCACGCTGGAAGTTGAAGTGCAGGGTCCGGGTTCGGGCCGTGAGTCGGCGCTGCGCGCGCTGGCTGCAGTGGGTTTCCAGATCACCTCGATCCGGGACGTGACCCCGCTGGCACACAACGGCTGCCGCCCGCCGAAACGCCGCCGCGTCTAAAGGCATGATATCGGCCGGGCCGTGGGGCGCTTCATGCTCCTCGCGGCCCGGTTTTCGTCGTTTACGATCCTCGGGCGTCCGCCGGCTTACGGACATCGGCAGCGGACAAGAATAGGGGCTTCAGAATGATCCATAAGAACTGGCAGGAACTCATCAAGCCGACGCAGCTTGTCGTGAAGCCGGGGGCAGATGCCGCCCGTACCGCGACGGTCATCGCCGAGCCGCTGGAGCGCGGCTTCGGCCTGACGCTTGGCAACGCGCTGCGCCGCGTGCTGATGTCTTCGCTGCAGGGTGGTGCAATCACCAGCGTCCAGATCGACAACGTGCTGCACGAGTTTTCCTCGGTTGCGGGCGTCCGGGAAGATGTCACCGACATCGTCCTGAACCTGAAGGGCGTGAGCCTCAAGATGGAAGTCGAGGGGCCGAAGCGGCTGTCGATCTCGGCCAAAGGGCCGGGCGTGGTCACCGCGGGCGATATCTCCGAATCGAACGGCATCGAGGTCCTGAACAAGGATCACGTGATCTGCCATCTCGACGACGGCGCCGACGTGTTCATGGAGCTGAACGTGAACACCGGCAAAGGCTATGTCGCCTCTGACAAGAACCGTCCGGAGGATGCTCCGATCGGTCTGATCCCGATCGACGCGATCTATTCGCCGGTCAAGAAGGTTTCTTACGAAGTCACCCCGACCCGCGAGGGCCAGGTGCTGGACTATGACAAGCTGACAATGAAGGTCGAGACCGACGGCTCGCTGACGCCTGAGGACGCGGTCGCTTATGCCGCGCGCATCCTGCAGGACCAGCTGTCGATCTTCGTGAACTTCGATGAGCCCGAGTCGGCCAAGGCGGGCGAGATTGATACGGGTCTTGAGTTCAACCCGCTTCTGCTGAAGAAGGTGGACGAGCTGGAGCTTTCGGTCCGTTCGGCCAACTGCCTGAAGAACGACAACATCGTCTACATCGGCGATCTGATCCAGAA
>NZ_JBOFBI010000125.1:0-3057 GCF_051645465.1 Tabrizicola sp.
CTTGCCGGGGCGCGGGAGGGTGCCCTCGACCAGGCCGGTGTCGATCGCCCGGTGGTTTTCCAGGGTGGTGATCAGAAGCGCCAGGTCCTGCGCCCGGTCGTGACGCTCAAGCGCGGTCATCCGCTCGATCACCCGGCAGATCACCGGATGCAGGCGGCTGTTCAGCCGGGTCAGGTCGGCGCGGTGGCGGACAAAGGTCTCCAGCGACTTCGGCACGCGAAAGTCAAGGCCCGTGGCCAGCGAGCCGATCAGCATCCCCAGGCTGAAGATGTCGGTCAAGGGATCGTGGTGCCCCGCCTCAACCTCCCACGATCGGTAGCCGGTCAGATAGCGCGGCGTGCCGTCCGCCGTGTCGGTGACCAGAACGTCGGTCACCGACTGGCCGGCAACATCGTCGGACTCGACCCGCAGTTCCTCGATGATCTTGATCCCGGACACCCGGTCGGCGCGGCGGCGGGCGACCACATCGCCATTGGCGCGCGGGGCAAGGGCGGCGCCCTCGTGGTACCACAGGTGGCCATGGTCGGCATGCACCGCGTCGGGCGGGGCAAGCGGCGCGACCCTTCCGCCGGCATGGGTCTGCAGCGCCTGCACCAAAAGCGGCAGGATGGCGGCCAGAACATCTTCGCTGCCGATCGACGGCGCGGCGTTGAACCCGGCCAGAAGGTCGAACAGGCTTTGCTTGGGCGCGGCGACGCTGTCGGTCATGTGCCTGCCCCGGCTGCAGCCGCGCGCAGGTCGGCCAGCTTTTTCTTCGTCAGGCCAAGGTCGGTATTGGCCACCGCATCGAACGCCTCGGCAAATCCCCAGCGGGCCGAAAAGGCGAGCGCCGCCAGCAGCGGCACATCCTCGAGATCGGCATCGACCGTCGCGAAATCGGCGATGACCTGGGCAAAGTAGGATTTCAGGCTGTCGCCCATGTCGGCGATGTCCGCAAGACCGGCGGTGTCCGACTGCATGGGACGTTCGAACCGCGGGTCAAAGCTGCGGGCATGCGCCTCAAGCGTTTCGCTGCCGCCCCACTCTGGGGCCAGAAATGCCCCGATCAGCTTCAGCGTCAGGTCCGACAGCGCGGCCTGGGCCAAGAGGTCCAGCTGATCCAGCCGCCATTTGCCCTCGATCAGCGGGGCAAGCCGGGCATCCGCCGCTGCCCGGTCGTTTGCCCAGGCGTCCAGCGCGATGGCGCGGATAAAGGTTTCCGGGTGCGACGACCCGTCTGACCCGGCGTCGTCGTTCAGGGCCACCGCCTTGTGCGCCTGGACGACGTAATCGTCGACCGAAAACTGCTGCAGGCCGGTCGTCGCCTTGATGAGGGTGGCGATCGTCGCATCGCGTGATCCGCTGACCGCCAGCGCGACGCGGTCGGCAAAGATTTCCTGATACAGCCGCGACAGCCACAGGCTGCGGGCATGCGCCAGATGCGCACCCGGCTCGCCACAGATCCAGCGCAGCATCCGGTCGGTCAGGAAATGGCGCTGGCCCTCGCGGGTCTGGTGCAGGAAATGCGCCATTTCGTGCGCCAGCAGGCACCGGGTCTCCAGCGGGTCAAGCAGGGCCAGAATGTCGCCGTCAAAGCGAATGTTCAACTCGTCGGGCAGGTAGACCAGTGCCGCGTTGCGGTTGCCCCCCATGCCCTGGTGCAGCACGACCGGGGCATCGATGCCCAGGCGCGCCGCGACCTCACGCGCGACCGCATAGATCGCGGGGTGGGTGTCCTCATCCAGCCGGATCGAGGATTTCAGGAGATAGAGCCGCTGCTCGTCGAACGCCTGCGCCGTCAGCTTGTCCGAGGCGAACCAGGCCCAGATGCCATCTTCGTGCCGCGACAAAAGGTCGGCCAACTGGCGATGATAGGGCAGAAATTCGGGCACGGTCATGCCGGTTTCGGTCAACTCCTCCTGCATCGCGACTGGCCACTCTCCGCATCCCCGCCTTCGGTCTATATGATCGCCCCGAAGTGGCAAAAGCAAGGCATGCGGCCCGTCAGCCGCCCTGACCCTGTGTTACTGCCGATGGCGTCATCATCGGGTCTGTCGTTTGCTTGCCGCGTTCTGACGGCATTTGGATATGGAAGCTTTAGTTATTCAGTCCCAGCATCTGGTGGATCGGGTTTAGGATGAATCGATCTGTCTCGGATGTCCAGATTTTGCAGATGTATTCGTAGGACGGTGAGGGCGGCATCCAGACCGACCCTGTATTTGCTATGGAAGAGACCACTTCTTGACGGCGGAGCCCGCCTGGGCAACCATTGAACGGGCATCCGGCCGCTCGGATGCCCCGTGATCTGATGCCTCAAGCCGCAGAACGTGCCCGACATAGGACGTTGTCGCTGAGAATGGTGTGACCCTGATAGGGCACGGCCTCCAGCACACGCTCCAGAAACTCCCAGGCCATGCGTCTGGCAGCCTTTTCAACGAGCTGGGCAACGGCAAACTTGCTGGTCCGGTCGATGGCGACAAAGAGATGGAGCTTGCCTTCTGCCGTCGGCACCTCGGCGATGTCGATGTGGATCGCGCCATTGGTGCGCCATTGGTTCAAGCGCAATGGCGAGGGCCATGGGGTCGCGCTTGAACCGCTGGCGCTTCGGCTTGTCCCCCTCCACGTCCGGTAGGCGCGAGATGTCATGGCGCTGCAGACAGCGGTGCAGCGAAGAGCGCGTCAGGTGCGGGATCGAGGGCTGCAGGACATAGAGGCCGTCATCGAGCGGCAGCAGCGTATGGCGACGGAATGCCACGATCATCGCCTCCTCGGCCTCGGTCAGCACGGATGAGCGCGGTTCCTTCGGCCCGGTCTGATGTGCCTCTAGATTTGTAGACGGTTTGCCCCCTAGCTTTGAGGCGCGGGGGCCGAGATGGGGACGAGTAACTACAGCGACGGGTTCAAGCGTGATGCGGTGCAGCAGATCCGGGTGCGTGGGTATCCTGTTCGGGAAGTTTCGCAGCGCCTCGGGGTGAGTTCGCACTCGCTTTACAAGTGGCTCAGGCTGTTCGCCGAGCCTGCGCCGAAGGTGGGCGGCATTGACCACGAGGCCGAGAACCGGCGGCTGAAGCGGGAGCT
>NZ_JBOFBI010000126.1:0-2638 GCF_051645465.1 Tabrizicola sp.
CCGAACCGCCCGAAGACCCACCCGGCGTCAGATTGCGATTGTCCACCTTCCAGGGGTTCACCGCATTGCCATAACACGAGGTCTCGTTACTCGACCCCATGGCAAACTCGTCCATGTTCAGCTTGCCCAGCATCACCGCACCCGCCCCGAAGAGCTTCGCGGTCACGGTCGACTCATACTCCGGCTTGAACCCCTTCAGGATGTTCGACCCGGCCTGGCTCGGCACGCCCTTGGTGCAGAACAAGTCCTTGATCCCCAACGGAATCCCGCACATCGCAGGCGCGTCGCCCGAGGCCAGCCGCGCATCCGCCGCCCGCGCCTGATCCAGCGCAATCTCCGGCGTCTTCCAGACAAAAGCGTTCAGCCCGTCGCCCGCATCCATCGCGGTCAGACAGGACATCGTCAGATCGACCGCCGTGATCTCGCCCTTCCGCAGCGCATCCCGCGCCGCCGCGATGGTCCAGCTGTTGGCGCTCATTCCACCACCTTCGGCACCGCAAAGAACCCCTCGCGCGCATCTGGCGCGTTCTTCAACACAGCGGCCTGCCGGTCACCATCCGTCACCACATCCGTCCGCCGCTTCAGCCGCATCGGCGTGACCGAGGTCATCGGCTCCACCCCCGTCACATCCACTTCGTTCAGCTGCTCCATGAAGCCCAGAATGCCGGACAACTGCCCAGCAAGCGCTGGCAGATCGGCTTCCTCCACCCGGATGCGGGCAAGTTTTGCCACCTTGCGCGCGGTGTCGATATCAATGGACATGGCGGCCCCCTTTGTCTCGGCTCCGTTTAGCGGGCGCGGCACGGCCCTGCAAGCCGGAGCAGCCCCGCCCCCTTGCAGAAGGGGGCGGGGCAAGTCACCCGGCCATCAGCGGATCAGCGTGAGCAGGATGATCGGCGGCACCGGGCGCTTCAGCTCGGACGGGGGCAAGCCGATGTCGCGGCGCAGGTGATCGGTCAACTGCCCGATGTCCGGCGCACGGGTCGCAGGCACGGGCCGCACCAGCCGCACCATCAGGGCGGCCATCACGGCACGAAAACCATGCTCGGAAACCAGCCGCTCGACGGCGTGGTTCAAAGGGGATCTGTCGTCATTCAATGTCGCGTTCATGGATGCACCAGACCGGCGCCGCTTCAGGCAACCGGTCCCTTCGATGGGGGTCAATGGATCGGACCACTAAGTGCAGACCGATGGCCTGCCGCTAATGAACCAGTTGCGCTGAAGGTCAGGGAAAGCCCGATCCGGAAGGATCGCGCCAGGACGACGGTTTTAGGCCAGCGTCATTGCTTGGTAAGTGCCCAAGCTGCTGCTGCCACTCCCATGCCGTAAGCTCGGCGGTGGTTGGGTAGGACGATGGTACTGAACATTCGGCGCCTCCCTTTTCAAGTGGTTACAAGCTCGCTTTCGATACACGAAGTCATCGCCGAAAGAAACCCGAAAGTTCCGTAGCGGCAACTTTTGCCGCATTGCAGCAACAAAGGTGACGGATTCCCGCTCAGCCCTTGTCAATGCAGGTGAATCCCCTTGCCGCGCCGCGGCGAGATACTACGTTTCCGGCGACTGACAGGATGGAGATTTTCGAATGAATATCACCTGGCTTGGCCATTCCGGCTTTCGGATCGAGATTGAAGCAGCCGTCCTCCTGATCGACCCCTGGCTCACCGGCAACCCGATGTTTCCGGCCGATCGGCGGGACGAGGCGCTGGCCGGGGCGACGCATGTGCTTCTGACCCATGCCCACGGCGACCACGCCAGCGACGCCGCCGCGATCGGTGCGGAAAAAGGCGTCCCGGTGGTCTGCGTCCACGAGGTCTCGGAATGGCTCAACGCAGGCGGAGGGGTGGAAACCATCGGTTTCGGCAAGGGCGGCACCGTGACGCTTGGCGGGGCCAAGGTGACGATGGTCAACGCGTCGCACTCGGCGTCGGTCGATTTTCAGGGCACGCTCCTGCCCGCAGGCTGCGCTGCCGGTTTCATGATCGCGGGCGAGGGTCACGTGATCTATGTCTCGGGCGACACCGACATCATGGCCGACATGGCCTGGATGGCCGAATACCACCAGCCGACGATCGGCATCCTCTCCGCCGGGGGCCACTACACGATGGACATGGACCGCGCCGCCTTTGCCGCGCGCAAGTATTTCAACTTCCGCACCGTGATCCCCTGCCACTACAAGACCTTCCCGTTCCTCGCCCAGGACGCCGCCCCCTTGCGCGCGGGCCTCAGGCCGGGCGTGGAACTGGTGGAACCCGAGGTCCTGGTGCCGATCCGGTTCTGATCCGACAGGTAGGTCGGGGCCTGCCCCGACTCGCCCATCCCGCAAACCTTGCCAAATCCTTAACAAAATTCACATTATCATTTATAATCAATATATTACCCAACTTAACAACCTTGTTATCAGGCCCCCTCCCCCCGCTTTTCCCGGAAAAACTCCTTCAACAAAGCCTCCGCCTCCGCCCCCGCAATGCCATCATAAACCTCCGGCACATGATGGCATTGCGGGTGGCTGAAGACCCTGGCCCCGACCGCCACGCCCCCCGATTTCGGGTCCGCCGCCCCATAGTAAAGCCGCGCCACCCTCGCCACCGAGATCGCAGCCGCACACATCGGGCAAGGCTCCAGCGTCACATAAAGATCA
>NZ_JBOFBI010000127.1:0-5155 GCF_051645465.1 Tabrizicola sp.
TGATTACACTTTGCGTGTGACAATGGAATGACGATCCCCGTTGGGCTGGAACTCGATAGGGCTTTCGATAAGCTGCGTTCATGCCGACATCCCGCTACGACCCTTGCGAAAAGATCCCCACCAGGTTCCTGCGCGACGGCAACGTCGGCCAAGCGGTCTCTCCAAACGAACGCGCTATCCTGGCCGAGATCTGGACGACCGGTGGCCTGACCCGCTCGGCCCTCGGGCCGCGACTGGATCTGACCCAGCAATCCATCCATCGCATCATTTCCCAGCTTGAGGCGCGCGGGATGCTGAGGATCGGCCCGCTGGAGCCGCCGACCTACAAGGGCAAGCCAAGCCCGCGCCTGACGTTGAACCCCGCCTATGCCTGCGTGCCGGGCATTTCCATCAACACGGACAGCGCGGGGCTGGCGCTGATGGACTTCGCCGGCAGCTACGAGACGCGCACACTTCCCATCGACGGGGTCCCGATGGCCGACGTGCTCGACCGGATCGACGCAGAACTGGACACGCTGCTGGACGCACGCGGCCTCACCCGCGGCGACATCTTCGGCATCGGATTTGCGATCGCCGGCTACGTCGTTGAGGGCACACGTTACAGCGCCCCAGAACCGCTGGCGGAGTGGTCCTATCACCAACTCGGACCGCTACTCGCAACGCATTTCGACTTGCCGGTCTGGACCGAGAACGGTGCCAATACCGGGGCGTTGTGCGAACGGATGCTGGGCGTCGGCCGCACCGTCCGGAACTTTGTCTACCTGTCCTTCAACTATGGGTTCGGTGGCGGGATCATCGTTGAGGGCAACCTGCTGCGCGGTGGTTTCGGCAATGCGGGCGAGCTCTCAGGAATGTTTCCCGACGACGAGATCGCGGATCGTCCGGCCCTGCGCAGCCTGGTCGAGATGCTTCAGGCAGGCGGCGTGAATATCCAGACGATCGAGGATCTGAAAAGCGGGTTCGACATGGCATGGCCGGGGGTGGACACTTGGCTCGACCGGGTCACGCCGCATTTCAACCGTGTCTACAACGTTCTGAATGCGACCGTGGATCCCGAGGTGGTCGTCCTCGGCGGCCAAATCCCGAAGCCTCTCGCCGAGGCGCTCATCGCGCGCGCGGTGTCATACAGCCGACCGCGCCACGGCGCCCGCCGCCGTGCTCCCGACCTCTGCGTGTCAGGTATCGGAGGCGATACCTCGGCGGTCGGCGCCGCGGCGCTTGCGCTAAAGGAAGGGTTCTTCTGATGCGGGCCACGCCTCCAGGGCCATCCACCGGCGCGGCCCGTGGCGGAGCATCGAGACCGTAGAATACGCGACCCTCGAACGGGTCGACTGGTTCAACAATCGCCGACTGCTCGAGCCGATCGGGAACATCCCGCCCGCAGAAGCCGAGGCCAACTTCCATGCAGCTCTGGAAACTGAACCCATCGCCGCGTAATTGACGTCAATCAGCCTCCGGCAAACCCGGTCCAGTTCACTCCGGCAAACCTGGTGCGGTTCAAGTAGGGCTGAAATCTTGACAGGATTGTTCGGCAGGAAAGTATCTACGTAGGCGCTTGCGCAGGCCGACCGTAGATGCCTGCGTATGCCAACGGAATGCGTCGGAGGGGCGGTTGGTGGTTTTGTGAAAGGCGAACCCTGCCCCCCTTTTCGTGCCCGGAGAAACCGCCATGAACGTCATCGCCCCGAACGCCGCCAATCGCACCTCGACCGCAGCCCCTGCGCTGGGGACCGGACCTTTGGGCAAACCGAGACGCGGTGGCGGGCGGGTTCAGGATTCTGGGGCGAGGTCGAAAGAGAAGTATCGTGGGATCGCGAAGGACGACGCGAAGTTCGAGGATTTCGCCTTTGCGCTGACCGGCAAGACAGCGAAAGAGCGCACGCCGCAGGAGAACCGGGCGCTGGCGCAGCTGCGCAAGGAGATGGCGGCGGGCCAGATTGATCCCGCATTCATCGAGGCTGATCCTGCGAACGGGCCGGGCGATGACAAGCTGCCGTCCGGTGCGCGCGGGGCCTATGTCTCTGGGGACGGCGGGGAACAGGGCAAGGTTCTGATTTCGGGCAGCCTGCGCGGCCAGCAGTTGCAGAAGACCTCGGACGAGGAGATGGGCGAGGCCGTATCGGACCGCGCGAGCGACCTTGGCATCGGCGTCGCGGACGGCGACGCGGGCGCGCGGGTCGGCGGCGTGGCGAACGGCAGGAAAGTCACGCGGGACAGCGATCCGGCGCTGTTCAGGAACCAGGCGAGCGACACGATCAACGTCATGTCGGACGGCGAAATCGTGCAGGCCGAAGCGGATGCGGGGGGGCCGAACATCGTGGTCGATGTCTGGCTCAACCCTGGCATGAACGAAGGTCAGGACACTCAAGTTCAGGTGCTGGACGACAACGGAAAATGGGTGACGGTGGCGTCGACCAATCCTGACGACGGAGCCCCTCCTATGGACGAGGCGGGTCATCTGCGGATTGCAGTGCCCTCGACAAACCCGCCCATCAGCGGACAGATCTCCCCCGACAGAATCCGCGTGCGGTCTTGGAAGGACGGGAAGGCCACCGATCAGGCCTACAACTCGGCGACCCAGACGCCCCGGAAGGACGCCGGCATTCCTCGCGGCCAAGCCTATGATTTTAATGCCGGAACCGAGCATGACCAGGCTGCGGTCGTGGGTGTTTCGCTGGCACCCAGTACCCCGGCGAACTGGATCATGGGTGGGAATGGCAAATACCACGACCTGTCGACGGCCGAAGGTCAGCAGGCGCATATGAAATCATTTGATACCGATGCTAGCGGTCAGCTCGACAAGACCGAATTCCAAGCCGCCATGACCAGCATCGATGGTACCATGACCCCCGAGAGAGCCGACCGGCTGATGCGGCTTTACGGCGGGACAACCGACAACAAAAACTACTACGTCCCAGTCGGCCCGGCCCCTGGGCCGGTATGGGCGGGCACCGGCACGGACAAGATGTTTGCCGACGGCATCGTCCAGAAAAACCCCAGCGGAGCGGGATACATCACCGATCTGGGACAGGTCGATCCGGACACCGTGGCCAATGCACTGACGCGGTACACGGCGATCCAGCACTACAAAGAATCCGGTAACCAGGGCCAGCCCGGGGAATGGATCGCACGCTTCCAGACGAATGGCATGACGGCCCAAGAAATGGATTGGGCCACCGATCATGTGCTGGGCGATACCAAGCCCTTCGACGAAAAAAACGGTCATCGCGATGTGGTCGTCGCCAATTTCGGCACTACCGACGCAGAGGGCACCGAGCGCATCAACACAAACCAACTGACAGCAGCGGTCGAGCGTGGGGCCATCAGCATCAAGCCCGGCAACACCACCGGCGATTGGATCGCCTTCTCGGCGCACCGGGAGGTGGTTCCGAAGCCAGCGACGCCAGCACCGGCAACCCGTGGCGTTGGCACGCCCGCAGCCAACGGTCCGACGCAAACGATCGAGATGTGGTTCAAGAAGGATGCCAAGGACGATACGCAAGTCGAATACTTCCACAACGGCGAATGGCATGTGGCGAAAAAGAAAAGCCAAGGCAACGCGGAGAGCGGATATGTCACCGCCGAGATTCCCGCCGGCGTGACCCCGGATCAGATCCGCGTCCGGAACAACACTACGGGCGCCGTGCTTGGCAGCGCCGGACCTCATGCACAGCGGGTTCTGAACCCCCGCGGAACCGATCTGCATTTCGAGGACAGGGCAAGTGGTGGCGATGGCAGCTTCGATGACGTCAACATCCGGATGACCGGGAAGACGTCCGTCCCTGACGTCCCTGCCGGAGAGAATATCGTCGCTGGCCCGAACGGGGTTGTGTATAACCTGGACAACCCGGTGCAGAGCCAAGCGTACTTTACGCTTTTCGACGCCAACAAGGATGGCAGCCTCGACCCCGTCGAACTTGCCAATGCGCTCGGTATCTCCGAGGACAGGGCAAAAGTCCTGAACCGACTCTACGGGGTCGGCGATAACCCGGACAGTTTCATGATCCCGTTGCACAGCCAATCCGGCGACGGCATGGGCATGGACGACATGCTGGCGGACAAAACTCTCACAACCGAGGTCGAGCTTCCCAGCGGCGAGAAGAAATTCGTCACCGATTTCCACCAGCCCTCGGCAGAGACGATGGGCAACGCGATGATCCGGGCAGAGGCAGCCCGGCGGAAGCAGGAAGCTGGTAGCAAAGACACCCGGCCGATCGGCGACTTCATTCTTGAAGTCGACCGCCAGGGCATGACCTCCGACCAGCTGTCCTGGGCTAGCGGACATGTCACCGGCGATACGCAGCCGCTGGACGTGCATGACAAGAAGCATGCCAAAGCCCTCACCGACGCCTTCGGCACCGCTGGCGCGGATGGCACGGTCCGGGTGAATGGGGACGACGTGGTCAATATGTGGCAGACCGGTGCGCTGCAGCTCTACCCGGTCCAAGACAAGGATCACTTCATCGGCATCAGTGCGCATAGCGATGTTACCCCGACCACACAGATCGAGGATGGTACGCGCAGCGAACAGACGGAGGTCACCCACAATTGGTACGGCGGTGGCTTCACCAATCTTTGGTTGCCCACCTCGGCACTCGACCAGACATCTGATGGTTTGAACGTGCACGACAGTCCGACATTGGAGCACGTCACACCGAGATTTTTCTTCTGGGTAGAAGACGACTACCCCGTCCCTCCGGAGCAGCTCTCGTCCGAACTGGAATTGAATAGCAAAGGTCAGCCCACGGGCAACGTCGTCTGGACGATCAAGGGCACTCAACGCCAGGAAGGATGGGGGGGCGACCACTCACCCGTAACCTTGGTCGTGCCGAAAGGCAGCGAACAGGATCAGTATCTCAAAGACTACAAAGCCTTTGGAACGCCACCTCCGGTCGGCAGCAATCGCCCGATCGCGAATGTCGAGAGAAGCGGACAAGCTTGGACCCAGCCCAACAGGGCCAATCGTACTCCCAGGAATGTCGAGATTTGGACGCCGCGGCACAACCAGTTCACGACAGGTGCAGACGGGAAGAATGCGGAAGTCACCGAAACGCCGATCTTCACAATCGACGGCGAACGGGCAACTGTCGAATCTGCCCAACCGGTTATTCTGAGAAACGGCCAGAAGGCCTACAGCGTCACGGTCCGGACGCCA
>NZ_JBOFBI010000128.1:0-6547 GCF_051645465.1 Tabrizicola sp.
TGCCCGCCATCACCTTGTCGAACTTTGAAAGGCCGCGGGCGTGGGTGTCGGAGTAGCCCTTGATCAGGCGGCGGCAGCGCAGCACCTCGACCGCCAGGGCATAGTCCTTTGCGACAAGCCCCAGCGTGCGGGCAAGCCAGGCATCGAGATGCCGGACCTCTTCGGCGTGGCGGAGCGTTCTGCGGCGCCAGCCTTTGAGGCCGCCGAGGAGGTATAGCATCAGGAAGCCACCTAGCCGGTCGGTCCGGACGCGGCGGCCCCTGTTGAAGAGCCGGTCGATCAGCGCCATGCGGCGGGGGTTGGCGGCCCAGCGGGCGCCCATCCGGGCGGGCAGCATTGACACGATCTCTTCAGCCCGGGGATGCAGAAATTCGGTCAACTGCATGAGGTTTCGGTCCCCGGCGCCCATCTCTCCTGCGATCCGGTCGCGGCGTCCGCCGCGGGTCTTGGCATCGGCCACGCGGATGATGTCGTCGTAGGCCATCGCGTTGGCGATGTACTTTGCCGCTTCGCGCGTAAGGTCGAAGGGCGCGCGGTCGGCGCTGGCGATGCTTTGCAGCCGGTCGAGGTATTCGGCGCCGTAGGCGAGGTCCTGGAAGCCCACCACCTTGCGCAGACCCGCCAGTGCCATCTCCTGCGCCGGGCCGGGCAGGGTGGGGATCCGCGCCTCCAGCGCTTGCCAGCCTGCGATCAGACGGGTGGGGCCGGTTACCGTCGTGTCCGGCTTCGGCGCCTCGGCCTTCGGGGCGTCACCCTTCTGGGCCGCTTCAAAGCCCGCGTGGAAGGCCTTCAGCGAGCTATCGACCCCCTTGCCGCCCTCTCGGATCGCGGCCTCGAACGCCTCGACAGGGAAGGGCAGGGTGCCCGAGGCCGCCAGCGCGCCGAAAAGTGTGGCCGAGATCGCCGAGCCGTTCCGGACGGCGAGCGTATCGAAATCGGCGTGGATGAAGCGTTGGGCGGCAACTTCAGCCGCGGCCATGACCTCGGCGGCGTTGGCGATGCCGTCGCCGGGGACGGTCTTTTCGCTGACGGCAAGCGCCCGGTGGGTCGAGGCGATGAGCGTCGTCCGATCTGGCGTCACGAAGCCGCGGATGATCGAACGGCCTGCCTCCATCAGTTCGGCGGCGATCATGATGTCCACGTCGCCCGCGGCGGGCATCAGAGAGAAGATAGGCGTGCCGGCGGGGCTGTCCGGGGCCATCTCGACATAATAGACCGTGGCCCCGGTGCGCTGGGCGACGCCTGCCACGCTGGTCGCCTGGGCGACATAACCGTTCTGGCGGGCGAGGTCTTCGATCCAGCCGGTCAGTACGCCACCGCCCTGGCCGCCGACGGCAAGGACCGCAAGCTTGATGATCCCGCCAAGCTTTGGGTCTTGTCCGCGATGGTCGAGCGGCAGGGTCATCCGGTCCCCCCGAAGTCCAGCCGCTTGGCAGCGCGGCGGCGGGTGAGCCAGCCGATCAGCTTTTCGCGCAGGCCGGCCCGCCAGACCTCCAGCCGCCCCGGATTGTGGACCACGTCGGCGCGGTAGAAGCTGGGACAGAGGATGGCGGCATCGGCGACCTCACCACAGTTGCCGCAGCCGACGCAGGATTGGTCGATGCTGGCGACGGGGTCGTCGCGCAGGGGGTCGTCGAGCCGTTTCAGCGACAGCGAGGGGCAGCCTGACAGGCGGATGCAGGCGTGGTCGCCGGTGCAGATGTCTTCGTCGACGCCGAAGCGTGGGGCCTCGACCCGGCGGCCGTCCTTGATCGCCGCCTGGGTCAGGGGCTTCTCGCGGCGCTGCTTGTTCAGCATGCATTCGGAGGAGGCGACGATGACCTTCGGCCCTTTCTCGGGGGTCGTCAGCGCCTCACGGATCGTGTCGCGCATGCGGGCCACGTCATAGGTCCGGTCGATCTGGCGGACCCAGTTGATGCCGATGCCACGCAGAGCCTTGGAAATCGGGTTCTTTGTGGCTTTCGTTCCGTTGTCGGCGCGGCTGGACATCAGGTCCTGCCCGCCGGTGGCTGCCGAATAGTAGTTGTCGACGATGATCGCCACGCCGTCGGACTTGTTGAAGGCCATGTTGGTGAAGCTGGAGGAGAGCCCGTTGTGCCAGAAGCCCCCGTCGCCGATGATCGCGATGGGGCGCTTCTCGCCGCCGCCGTCAAAGGCGCCGTTGGCGGCGGGGCCTAGGCCATAGCCCATGGTGGCGCCGCCGATCTCGAACGGGGGGAGGGAGGCGAAGAGGTGGCAGCCGATGTCGGCGGCGATCTGGTGTTTGCCAAGTTCCTTTTCGACGAGCTTCATGGCGGCGAAGATCGGGCGTTCCGGGCAGCCGGTGCAGAAGCCGGGGGGGCGGATCGGGACCGTCTTGGTGAGGTCGGGGATCGCGGGGCGGTCGGTGTTGGGCGCGCGGATCGTGGCGGGGAGGAGGCCGGGGGCGGCCTGGCGGAGGAAGCCTTCGACCGCGTCCAGCATCACCGCCCCGGTGTATTCGCCCGCCATCGGGAAGAGGCCCTTGCCGTGGAGCTTCACCTCCGCCCCCGCGCGGTAGAGGAACGAGCCGAACTGGGTCTCGATGAACTCGGGCTGGCCTTCCTCGACCACCAGGATGTGGTCCTTGCCTTTGCAGAACTCCAGAAACTCGCCCGCGATCAGGGGGTAGGTGACGTTCAGGACATAGATGGGGATGTCGGAGTTCCCGTAGATGTCGGCCAGGCCAAGCCGCTGCAGCGCCCGGATCACGCCGTTGAACATGCCGCCTTGCACGACGATGCCGAGCTTCGCGACTTCGGGTCCGAAGAACTCGTTCATCTGCCGTTCGCGGATGAACTTCTCGGCGGCGGGCCAGCGGTTCTTCACCTTGTCCTGCTCATGCGCATAGGACATCGGCGGCAGGACCACGCGGTTGAAATCGCTGCGGGGGTTGGCGAGCGCGTCACGGACGTTGAGCGGGGGGCGCTGGTTATCGGACGAGGTGAAGCTACCCGTCACGTGGCAGGACCGGATGCGGACCATGAGCATCACGGGGGTGTTCGAGGCCTCGGACAGTTCAAAGCCCTGTTTCACCGCTTTCACGATGGAAGGCAGGTTCGGACGCGGGTCGAGAAGCCACATCTGGGCTTTCATCGCGAAGGGGTGGGTACGCTCCTGCATGATCGAGGAGCCTTCGCCGTAGTCCTCTCCCACGATCACCAACGCGCCGCCGGTCACGCCCGAGGACGAGAGGTTCGCGAGCGCGTCGGAGGCGACGTTCACGCCGACAGGTCCTTTGAAGGTCACCGCGCCGCGAATGGGGTAGTGGACCGAGGCGGCCAGCATTGCCGCTGCGGCGGCCTCGTTCGCGTTGGCCTCGAACCTTACGCCGAGGTCAGACAGAAGCTCCTCGGCATCGGCCAGCACGTCCATCAGATGGCTGATCGGTGCGCCCTGGTAGCCGCCGACGTAGCCTACGCCTGACTCCAACAGCGCCTTGGTGATGGCCAGTATCCCTTCGCCGGTGAAGGTCTGGCCTTCGCCAAGTTTCAGGTCCTCCACCTCGGCCTTGAAGCTGCGTTCGGCCATGGGTCAGATCTCGTGCTTGCGGATGTTGATCAGCATTTTCTGCAAGGTCCCGACGAATGCCCGCCGCTCCTCGACCGGGATCCCGCGGAACATCCGGTCTTGTGCTGTGGCCATGTGGGGCCAAAGCTCCTGGAACTTGGCGCGGCCAGCCTCGGTGAGGAAGACCCGGATCGCCCGGTTGTCGTTGGGGTCGCTTTCGCGGCGGATCAGTCCTTCGGCCTGCAGCTGGTCAAGGACGCGGCTGAGGGTGGACTGCTCGACCACCGTGTAGACCGAAAGCTCGCGGATCAGCGGGCCTTCGATGACCGACAGGACGGCCAGTGCGCGGGCTTTCGGGGTCGTCAGGCCCATCCCGGCCATTTCCTCGCGGAAGCCCGCGTTGTAGCGGCCCATGATGCGGTTCATGAGGTAGGGGGCGAAGTTGGTCAGCCCGATCTCACCCAATTGCGCGGGGATGGGGGTCTCGTCGTTCATGCGCCCAGCCTCTTGGCCGCGTTGAAGCCCGAGCCGCCGCCAAGCCCGTGGCCGGGATGGGTGGAGGCGCCGATCTGGATCAGGCCGCGCACGGGGCAGGTGCCGTTCGTGGAATGCGCGAAGGGGCGGAAGAGGAAGAACTGGTCGATGCTGCAGGCGCCGCCATATGGGTCGCCGCCGACGAGGTTGATGTTCATCTCCTCCAGATCGGCGGGCGAATAGGCGCGGCGGGCCATCTTGATGGCGTCGAAGTTGCGGATGTGACGGCGCAAGGTTGCCTCGAGCCGGTCCGCGAACGGTTCGCGCGCCGTTGCCCAGTCGCGCGCCGTGATCTCGCCTGCCGCGTCGCCCTTGATCAGGCGGGGCGCGTCGGGGATCTGCAGCCAGAGGATAGCCTTGCCCTCCGGGCAGCGTGACGGGTCAAGCCGATGGGGTTGGCCGACACAGATCGTGGGGGTTTCAGGGAGCATGCCCCGCTCGGCCTCGTTTGCCGATTTCGAGACCGTATCGATGCCGTCGGTGAGGTGGATCAGCGCGACCTGATCCAGACCAGGCGCGATCCATTCGGGCTGGCCGGAAAGGGCGTAGTGCAGCTGGAAATTCCCCCGCCCGTGGCGGAAGGCTTTTGCGGCCGCCTGATCCTGTGGCAGGTTCACGCCTTTCAGGAGCCGGTCGTAAAGCTGCCCAGGTGCGACCGAGGCCAGGACCGAGGGGCTTTCGATTTCTTCGCCACCCGTGAGGCGCACGCCCCGCGCCCTGCCGTCGCGGACAAGGATTCCGTCGACATCGGCATTGATCCGAAGCTCGCCCCGTTTCGAGGTGATCAGGCTCTCGAAAGCCTTGACTGCTGCCCCCGAGCCGCCCTTGATCACCGGCGCCCCGGCAGCCTCAAGCGCGAAGGCGATGACCTTGCCCATCTGGCCGGAATAGGTGCTTTCCGGCGTCAGCCCGCAGTGCAGCACCCAAGGCGCCCAAAGCGCCTGGACGAGCGGGGACTGATAGGTGGTTTCCAGCCACGCCCGCGCGGGCGTCAGGGCGGACCCCATCCAGGCCGCAAGGCCCCTCGGCCCCCGTTTCCGCATCTGGCCGAACATCAGCCTCGCCATGGGCCAGGACCAGAGCGACCCGCCAAGAAGCGCGAAGAGGAAAGGCGCATCGGCCTCGATCCCGCCTACGTCGCGGGCATGGGCCGCGCCGTCGCCGGGGGCCAGCGCCTCCCATGTGGCGCTGTTGGCGGCGCGGTCAGTGGTGCAGACAAGGGCCTCGCCATTCGGGCGCAGAACGGCGGTCGGGTGGGGTGTGTGGCAGTATTCCATGCCATGCGCCGCAAGGTCGGCCCCCAGGGCTGCGCCCGCGGGCGAGGTCATGAAGAGAACCCAGGTCGCCGCCATCACATCATGGGTGAAGCCTGGTGCGGTCACCTCTTCGGTGCGCAAGGTGCCGCCCAGGCGGTCGTTCCGCTCCAGCACCAGCACGCGGTCGCCCTTTCGGGCCAGCATTGCCGCCGCGACCAGCCCGTTGATGCCGGAGCCGATGATGATGTGATCGTAGGCCATGCCACCCTCCGAAGCTCGGGCCGCGCCGGGATCACCGGCACGGCCCCCGCAATCAGCCGCGCGGGACCAGCGCCAAAGCCCGGATGGGCGAGCCGGTACCGTTCTTGATCTTCAGGGGCGCGGCAATCAGGATCGCCCCCTTGGCCGGCAGCTTGTCGAGGTTCGCAAGCGAGGCGAGGCCATAGCAGTTGTGCTTGTGCAGAAGATTGTGTGCTGGGAAGGGCGGGGTCATGCCGCCCGCCTGGCCCGCGTCGGTGCCGATGCACTGGCTGCCCCAGCCGACGATGCCCTTGTCCAGAAGGTACTGGATCACCTCGGCAGTCGGGCCGGGGGTATGAGGCCCGGTCTCATTCGCGTTCAGGAACATCGCCTCGTCATGCGCGCGCTTGTCCCAGTCGGACCGCAGGACCACCCATTCGCCCTTGCCGATCGCGCCGTGCTTGGCCTCCCAGGCTTTCACGTGGTCGATGGTCAGCAGGAAATCGGGGTTCGCGCCGCACTCCTTGCTGAAGTCGAGCACGTTGACCGGGGCCACCAGCCGCCCGACCGGCAGGGTGTCGGTGTAACCGTCGGCATAGTCCTTGCCGGTGATCCAGTGGTGGGGCGCGTCGAAATGGGTGCCCGAATGCTCGCCCAGTTCCAGCCAGTTCCAGGCCCAGAACGGGCCGTCCTTGTCGTACTCGCTGATCCGGTGGATCTTGATCGGCGGGGTGTCCTTGGCGAAATCCGGGGGCAGTTTCAGCAGCGGCGTTTCAGGGCCAAGGACGCCCGAGCAATCCACGACTTCGATCCCGCCTGAAGCAAGAAGTCCCGCCAGTTCCGTCAGCACATGCGCCGTTGCCATCTTCCCTCTCCCTGAATGGGGCGCCTCCCGCCCTTATGGAAACAGACTAGACATAGTTATATGCAAATGCAAACATCGCCGCGTCATTGGGAGGTGGCATATGGGGGCGGAGTTCGACGCCGTC
>NZ_JBOFBI010000129.1:0-4605 GCF_051645465.1 Tabrizicola sp.
CCACATCTCCAGCTACAAGGACCTGCCCCTCACGCTCTACCACATCCAGTGGAAGTTCCGCGACGAGATGCGGCCCCGGTTCGGGGTGATGCGGGGGCGCGAGTTCCTGATGAAGGACGGCTACAACTTCGACGTCGACAAGGCGGCGGCGTTGCATGCCTACAACCGGCATATGGTGAGCTACCTGCGCACCTACGAACGGATGGGCCTGACGGCGATTCCGATGCGGGCGGACTCTGGCCCGATCGGCGGGGACGACACGCATGAGTTCCTGGTGCTGGCCCAGACGGGGGAGTCGGAGGTCTTCTACGACGACCGGGTGACCGGGCTTAAGCTTGGGGCCCGCGACATCGACTATGACGACCGCGATCAGGTGGCGAAGGTCTGCAAGGAGTTCACCACCCTTTACGCCCGCACGGATGAGACCCATGACCCGGCCATCTTCGACCAGGTTCCGGAGGCGCACCGCAAGGTCGGCCGCGGGATCGAGGTCGGGCAGATCTTCTACTTCGGCACGAAGTATTCGGCCGCGATGGGGGCCGAGGTGACCACCGCCGAGGGCACCAAGGTTCCGGTCGAGATGGGCTCGCACGGGATCGGGGTCAGCCGGTTGCTGGGGGCGATCATTGAGGCCTCCCACGACGACAAGGGGATCATCTGGCCGGAGGGGGTCACTCCGTTCCCCGTCGGGATCGTGAACCTGAAGCAGGGCGACGGGGCGGCGGATGCGGCCTGCGAGGGGCTTTACAAGGCGCTGGCTGCGAAGGGGCTGGAGGCGCTTTATGATGACCGCGACGAGAGGGCCGGGGCGAAGTTTGCGACGATGGACCTGATCGGGCTTCCCTGGCGGATCACGGTCGGGCCGCGGGGGCTGGAGAAGGGTGTGGTCGAGCTGACCTCCCGCCGGACCGGCGAGAGCGAGGAGGTCAGCCCCGAGGCCGCCGTCGACCGGATCGCGCAGATCTATGCGGGGCATCGCTGAGGGGTGGGCACGGTGCCCAAGCCCATGGAATCGCGAAAAATCAAAGGCTTGGCCATAGGTGTTCAAGAAATCTTAAGGTTTTGAGACCCGTGCAGGATGCCCGCCCCCTCACCTTTCTGGCATCTCATGCCTTGCCGATGCTGCTTCTGGGGCGCGGCGCGCCGGTGTTCCGGGGCATCGACCTGTCGGCACTTGGCTACCAGGCCGACCATCAGGCTGCGGGCGAAGGGGCCAACCATCTGGTGATCGCGCAGGCCTGATCCGCCGACACCCGGATCGCCCCTTGACCTTTCCCCGGCTACGGTCACCTCTACGGCGTCACGCACAGTTGGGGAGGCCGCCATGGACTATCGTCGCCTGGGTAAATCGGGGC
Organism: Tabrizicola sp.; assembly: GCF_051645465.1. Lineage (GTDB taxonomy): Bacteria > Pseudomonadota > Alphaproteobacteria > Rhodobacterales > Rhodobacteraceae > Tabrizicola. The sequence continues at coordinate 1,356 of NZ_JBOFBI010000129.1, forward strand.
TGAAGGTATCGGAGTTCTCGTTCGGGTCCTGGGTGACCTTCGCCAAGCAGGTTGACGTGACCCCGGCAAAGGCGCTGCTGACTGCGGCCTATGATGCGGGCATCAACTTCTTCGACAACGCCGAGGGCTACGAGGCCGGGCGGTCCGAGCTGGTCATGGGCCAGGCGATCCAGGAGCTGGGCTGGAGCCGCGACAGCTATATCGTGTCGTCCAAGGTCTTCTGGGGTGGGCCGAAGCCGACGCAGAGGGGGCTTTCGGCCAAGCACGTGACCGAGGCCTGCCACGCTGCGCTGAAGCGCCTGAGGGTCGATCATCTGGACCTGTACTTCTGCCACCGCCCGGACATGGACACGCCGATCGAAGAGACCGTGCGGGCGATGCACAACCTGATCGTGCAGGGGAAAGTGCTTTACTGGGGCACCTCGGAATGGTCGGGACAAGAGATCACCGAGGCGCATCTGGTGGCGCGGCGCGACGGGTTGACGCCGCCGACGATGGAGCAGCCGCAGTACAACCTTTTCGAGCGTGACAAGGTCGAACGCGACTATGCGCCGATCTATGACGGCCACGGCTTGGGCACGACGATCTGGTCGCCGCTCGCTTCGGGCCTCCTGACGGGCAAGTACAACGATGGCGTGCCGCAGGACAGCCGGGCAGCGCTTCCGGGCTATGAATGGCTGCGCGACATCATCGAGGGGCCGAAGGGCCGCCGCCGGGTCGAGCAGGTGAAGGCGCTGGCAAAGATCGCCGACGGGGCGGGGATGCCGATCCATCACCTGGCGCTTCTGTGGTGCCTAGCGAACCCACGGGTGTCGACGGTGATACTTGGCGCGTCGCGGCTGGAGCAGCTGCGGGACAACCTTGCAGCACTGGACCGGAAGGCGGCGATGACACCGGATCTGATGGCGGCGATCGAGGAAGTGGTCCAGAACAAGCCCGAACCGGCGCAGCGGTTCTAAGGGGGTAAGGCATGGCGAAGGCACTGGTCACCTGGGGCGGATGGGACGGGCATGAGCCGGACAAGGTGGCCGCACTTTTCGCCGGTTGGCTGGGCGAGGCGGGAATGGCGGTCGAGGTGACCGACAGTCTTTCGTGCTTCGATGAGCCCGAAGCGCTGAAATCCGTCGATCTGATCGTGCCGGTCTGGACCATGTCGCAGATCGGCAAGGATCAGGCGCTGAATGCCTGCGCGGCGGTGGCAGCGGGGACAGGGATCGCCGGGTGTCACGGCGGCATGTGCGATGCGTTCCGCGAGAACGTGGACTGGCAGTTCATGACCGGGGCGCAGTGGGTGGCCCACCCTGGGAACGACGGGGTGCGCTATGGGGTCCGCATGGTGTCGACCGATCCACTGGTGGCGGGGGTGGCAGATTTCGAGGTGGAGACCGAGCAGTACTACCTGCACATCGACCCAGTGGTGAAGGTGCATGCGGTGTGCGATTTCCCGGTGGCGGACGGCCCGCATGCTGTGAACGGGCCGGTGGCGATGCCAGTCGTTTTCACCAAGGGCTACGGTGCGGGCCGGGTCTACTACAACGCGCTTGGCCACAAGGCTCAGGTGATCGGCGCCGGCCCGGCAGCAGAGCTGATGCGGCGCGGCCTGATCTGGGCGGCACGGCGCGGCTGACGCTGCGTCATCTCTCGCGAAGGTGGCTTGAATTGTGGGAGGCCTCAGTCATGCTTTCGCAATATTGTTTTGCAAGACTTCTTTCATGACCTTGGCTGCCGATCATCACCGACTGATCAAACGCGAGTTCTCGCTGGGCGAGCTTCTGGCGGATGGAATCGTGCATGCCCTGGCGCTTTTGGCGGGGCTGATCGCGTTTCCGCTGCTGTTGGTCCATGCGCTGCAGACGGCGGGCGCGGGTACCTTCGTGGCGCTCGTGGTCTATGCGGCGGGGTTTTTCCTGATGTGGGGCTTTTCGCTGGCCTACAACATGACCCCGCCTTCGGCCCTGAAGTGGCTCCTGCGCCGGTTCGATCATTCGATGATCTATGTGATGATCGCGGGTACCTATACCGCACTGATCCCGCATCTGGAGAGCCACGCCTGGGCCTGGGCGCTGGGGGCCGTGGTCTGGACCGGGGCCACGTTCGGGATCCTGGTGAAGGTGTTCCTGCCGGGGCGGTATGACCGGCTTGCCATCCTCGCCTACGTGCTTCTGGGCTGGGTGGGCGTGATCGCGATCGGCCCGGTGACGGCGGCTTTGCCTGCGGTGTCGCTCTGGCTGCTGGTCGCGGGCGGGCTGATCTATGTGGCGGGCGTGGCCTTCTATCTGTGGGAACGGCTGCGCTTTCAGGCGGCGATCTGGCATGGGTTTGTCGCGGTGGCGGCCGGCCTCCATTTTGCCGCGGTCGCGGTGGCGGTGGCCTGAGCGCTCGTCCTACGGATCCATGGTCACGACAAGATTGCCGGGCTTATGGAAGCTTTCCGCCATGGCATGGGCTTCGCGCAGTTTCTCGAACGGCAGGACGGGGCCCAGGGCGGGGGTGTAGCCGCCCGCCTCATGCAGGGCGAGGAGGCGGCGCATGGAGGGCAGGTCGTCCTTGTTGGTCCCGGTGATGACGCGTCGGCCGTCGCGCTTGGGCCGCAATGCGGAGCCGAGCATCGCGGGAAGGTCGGCGGTGATCAGGACCAGCCGCCCGCTTGGCGTGAGAAGCGGGCGGGCGCCCTGCCAGCCAAGCGCTCCCATCACGTCGAGGATCACATCGAACGGCCCGGCGGGCGGGCCTTTGCGGTAGTCGGTGACGTCCTCCGCGCCAAGCTTCTGGGCGAACTGGTGGTTGGCCGGCGAAGCGGTGGCCGAGACCCTTGCGCCGAGGCGGCGGCCGATCTGGACCGCAGCACCCCCGACTGAACCCGTGGCCCCCGCGACAAGCAGGCGCTCACCGGGGGCAAGTCTGGCGCGGTCGATGAGGAACTCGGCAGCGGTGAGGCCGCCGAAGAAGAAGGCGGCGCCCTCTTCCAGGCTGAGCGTTTCGGGCAGGGGCAGGATGCGGCCATTCGCGGGGATCGTCAGGTACTCGCGATGCGCGCCGCCCTTGAAACCCATCAGGCCAATGACCCGCTGGCCCTTGGTGAAGCCGGTGACGCCCTGCCCAAGGCCCGCGACCTCGCCCGCAAAGGCCCAGCCGGGGGCGACGCGGGGGCGGCGAAGGCCGATGGCGAGGCGGAGCATCAGGCCACGGCCGCGGGGCACCTGGCCCGAGCGGAGCCGGGCATCCCCGGCGGTGACGGGGGCGGCGCGGA